>CAYOXI010000060.1:5466-13434 GCA_964407855.1 uncultured Chromatiaceae bacterium | reverse complement strand
TGCAGTTCCGGGACCTGCCCCGTCCGGCCCTGTTCCTGGCCGGCAGGGCCTTCGTGCAGTACCGGCGCACCGGGGGCCGGAAGGCCAACGTTCTTGCCGACTTTTTTGTCGGTGCGCACGCAGCGGTGACGGGCTGGGGCCTCATCACCCGGGACGCCCGGCGCTACCGCAATTACTTTCCCCGGGTTGTACTGCTCTGCCCGCCGACCGGCGATCGCTGATCCCGTCCCGGCGAAAGCGGGACACCGGTCACGTCCGGGGGCGTTCGCAGGTCAAGTTCCGCTCCCGCCAGCCGACATGGACAGGCACAACCCGGAACGGCGCCCCCATGGAAAAATTCGATCTGCTGGTCATTGGCAGCGGCCCCGGCGGCCAGCGGGCCGCCATCCAGGCCGCCAAGCTCGGCAAGTCCGTCGCCCTGGTGGAACGCCGGCAGATCGTCGGCGGCGTCACCGCCCACACCGGCACGATTCCCAGCAAGACGCTGCGCGAGGCCGTGCTCTATCTCTGCGGCTGGCGGGAAAAGGGTATCTACGGCCGCAGCCACCGGGTCAAGGACGAGATCACCGCCGAGGACCTGCTGCAGCGCCTGCACACCACCGTCCGCCAGGAAATCGAGGTGATCCAGCACCAGTTGAAGCGCAATGGCGTGCGGGTGATTACCGGCGCCGCGTCCTTCGTCGATGCCCACACGCTGCGCATCACCGATGCCCGGGACCGGACCCTGGAGTGCCAGGCCGACAGGATCGTGATTGCCACCGGCACGGTCCCTCACCGGCCGGACAACATCCCCTTTGACGACGAGACCATCATTGACAGCGACGGGCTGTTGCAGATCCGCGCCGTGCCCCGCTCCATGGTGGTGATCGGCGCCGGCGTGATCGGCGTGGAATACGCCACGATCTTCAGTGCGCTGGATGCCCGCATCACGCTGGTCGACAGCCGCAGCACCATCCTTGATTTCGTCGACGCCGATATCGTGGACGAGTTCCGCCACGACCTGCAGTCCCGTGGCATCCAGCTGCGCCTCGGCGAGGAAGTGAGCGCGGTCGAGAAGCGGCCGGACGGATCCGTCGTCACCAGCCTGAAGAGCGGCAAGCGCATCCGCAGCGACCTGCTGATGGTGGCTGCCGGCCGGATGGGCGCCACCGCGGACCTGCAACTGCAGAACGCCGGCCTCGCGGCCGACGACCGGGGCCGGCTCAAGGTCAGCCCCACTTACCAGACCGACGTGCCGCATATCTATGCGGTGGGTGATGTGATCGGCTTCCCGGCACTCGCCTCCACCTCCGCCGAGCAGGGCCGCCTCGCGGCTTCCCACGCTTTCAACACCAGCGCCGAGAGCACCCCGGAGCATTTCCCGCTGGGCATCTACGCGGTGCCGGAGATCAGCATCGTCGGCAAGACCGAACAGCAGCTGCGCAAGGAAGGCATTCCCTACGAGACTGGCGTCGCCCGGCTGCGGGAGACGGCCCGGGGCCAGATCCAGGGCGTGCAGGAAGGCCTGCTGAAGCTGATCTTCGACCTCAAGGACCACAAGCTGCTGGGTGCCCATATCGTCGGCGAAGGCGCCACGGAGCTGATCCACATCGGCCAGGCGGTGATTGCCCACGGCGGCCGGCTGGAGTATTTCGTGAGTGCGGTCTTCAACTATCCGACCTTTGCCGAGGCCTACAAGATCGCCGCCCTGGACGCCTGGAACCGCCTGCGGATCTGAAAATCCGCCGCTGATCCCCTATCATGGCGGCCCGCTGCACGGCACCGTGGACGCGTCCGGTAGATGGAGGAAGTCGTCACGCCCTCGCCCGCGAATCCCAACTACGGGTACTTCACCCGGCTGGGTAGCAGCGGGGAACCGGTACACCGCTACCGTCCGAAGTCAGTCGCCACCGTTGCGCGTTCCAAAGCCTTCGACGCGGCGCTGCCGTGACCGGCTGATGCGCGATGGCCCGACAACATCCCCCGTGCGCGGCATCCTCGCGATGCTGGTGGCGGTCGCCTGCTTCGCCGGCATGGATGCCGTGCTCAAGCTGTTCTCGACCCACTACCCGGCCATGCAGGTGGGCGCAATGCGGGGCGCGGCGTCGCTGCCTTTTGTGCTCGCCTGGATTGCGGTGGGCAACCGCTGGCGCGAGCTGCGCGTGGTCCGCTGGCAGCTGCATCTGGTGCGGGGCGTGCTGGCGCTGATCATGCTCTGGGGTTTTGTCGCCGCGGTGAGCGTGCTGTCGCTGGCCGACGCCTACGCCATCTTCTTTGTGGCGCCATTGCTGGTAACGGCCCTGGCGGTGCCACTGCTCGGCGAGACCGTCGGCTGGCGACGCTGGACGGCGATCTGCGTCGGCATGGCCGGCGTGCTGTGGATGCTGAAACCCGGTGGCAGCGGCAGCGCACTCAGCCTCTACGGGGCGCTGGCGGCGCTGGCGGCGGCGGTGGCCTATGCCTTTGCCGTGATCTCCGTGCGGGTCCTGACGCGCACCGAGACCACGACGGCGCTGGTGTTCTGGTTCCTGGTGCTGCTGACCCTGTTCGCCGGCCTGCTGTCCATTCCGGGCTGGGTGCCGATCCGCTCAACGGACTGGGGCTGGCTCGCGCTGCTCGGCATCTTCGGTGCGCTGGGCCAGCACTTCATCACCGAGGCCTTTCGCAACGCGCCGGCGTCGGTGATCGCGCCCTTCGAATACACCGCCCTGCTCTGGGCGGTGGCCATCGACTGGGTGGTCTGGTCCACCTGGCCCGGCGAGCGCCTCTGGGTGGGCGCAGGACTCATCATCGCCTGCGGCCTGTACCTGATCCGGCGGGAACGGGTGAAGGGCGGCGGCGCCGCCGCGCCGTCCCCCGAAACACCCGTCCCCTGACCCGGCGGCCTGCTGGCGACGTAGACTGTGACCCGTCGCGGACAAGGCCGCCCATTCGAGCCGGATGATGAACACGGGAACTGACGAGCACTACGCGGCAACTGCCGTACCGTTACTCGGCCACTGGCTGGCTGGGGGTCCGCTGTCAGGCGGAACCGGCGGTTCCAGCCCGGTCTATAACCCGGCCACCGGATCGCTGCAGGCCAGGGTCGCCCTCGCTTCCGCCGACGAGGCGGCGGCAGCAGTTGCAGCCGCGCAGGCCGCCGCTCAGGGATGGGCTGCCACGCCGGCCCTGCAGCGCGCCCGCATCCTGTTTCGTTTCAAGGCACTGCTGGACGCCCATCGCGACGAACTGGCCGGACTGATCACCAGCGAGCACGGCAAAGTGCTGGCCGATGCCCGGGGCGAGGTCACCCGGGGCCTCGAAGTGGTGGAATTTGCCTGCGGTATTCCCCACCTGCTGAAAGGCGAGTACAGCGATGCGGTCGGGACCGGCGTGGACAGCTGGTCGCTGCGCCAGCCCGTGGGCGTCTGCGTCGGTATCACGCCCTTCAATTTCCCGGCGATGGTGCCCCTGTGGATGTTTCCGGTAGCCCTGGCCTGTGGCAATACCTTCGTGCTGAAGCCCTCCGAAAAGGATCCCTCCTGCCCGCTGCGGCTGGCCGAACTGCTGGCCGAGGCCGGCCTGCCACCCGGCGTCTTCAACGTACTCAACGGCGACCGGGAAGCCGTGGACACGCTGCTCACCCATCCGGATGTCGCCGCGATCAGTTTCGTTGGCTCCACGCCGGTCGCCGAGCACGTCTACCGCACGGGCACCGCCCACGGCAAACGGGTACAGGCCCTCGGCGGCGCCAAGAACCATATGGTCGTGATGCCCGATGCGGATCTCGACATCGTGGCCGACGCCCTGATGGGAGCGGCCTACGGCTCGGCCGGCGAACGGTGCATGGCCATCTCGGTGGCGGTGGCCGTGGGCGAGGTCGGTGACCGGCTCATCGCCACGCTGCGCCCCCGGCTTGCGGCACTGCGGATAGGCGCGGGGACCGACCCCCAGGCCGAGATGGGGCCCCTGGTCACGGCGGGACACCAGGAGAAAGTGCGGGGCTATCTGGCGACCGGTGTCACCGAAGGCGCGACGCTGGTGGTCGACGGGCGCAGCCTGACGCCGGCGGACCTCCCCGGCTACTTTCTCGGTCCGTCGCTGTTTGACCATGTCACGCCCGCGATGCGCATCTACCGGGAGGAGATCTTCGGGCCGGTGCTGGTGGTGGTCCGGGTACCGACGCCGGGCGCAGCACTGGCCCTCGTCAACGACCATGAATTTGGCAATGGCACCGCGATCTTCACCCGCGATGGCGGGGCAGCCCGGGAATTCGCCCGGAGTGTGCAGGCCGGGATGGTGGGCATCAACGTGCCCATCCCGGTGCCGATGGCCTTCCACAGCTTCGGCGGCTGGAAGCGCTCACTGTTCGGTGACCTGGCGGTGCACGGGCCCGACGGTGTGCGCTTCTATACGCGGCTGAAGACGGTGACGGCCCGCTGGCCCGAGCGGCAGGACAGCGCCGGCGCCCAGTTCCAGATGCCGACCATGAAGTAGCGGCGAAGGTCGTCAGCCCCGGTCCCGGCTCGCCAGCCGGCCAAGCGTGCTGTCCAGCGCCCGCTTGAGTTTATGGGCGGCCCCGTCAACCGCTTGCCGCACGTTGCCAGCCTGGTCGCTCACCGCGATCGGCTGGCGTCCCGCGAGGCGCGCTTCCATCAGGCAGCGCTTGTCCTGGTCCGTGGTCTTGTGGCCATTCACATCGCTGACATGTACTTCAATGCGCGTGACCTGCTCGCTGAAGCGCCCGATCTGGGTCTCGACCACGCTCTGCACATGGGCGGCGAGGGCTTCGTGTCCCTCGATGTTCCGGTCGGTATTCACCTGGATCTGCATGGCTTGCTCTCCTCGTGATGAAGGGCGATAAGATTGGCGGCGCTTAGCGCGCGGGTACCACCCGCAGTACCCTTCCTCTGGCACTGTCCGTAAGCAGGTAGAGCGCACCGTCCGGTCCCGTGCGCACATCCCGGAAGCGCTCGTTCAGTTCGGTAAAAAGGGTTTCCTGATCGCCCGGCTGCCCGTCCTGCAGGGGGATCCGCCGGACTTCCTTCGCCCTCAGCGCCGCGACAAACAGGCTGCCGCGCCAGTCCGGAAACAGGCTTCCGTCATAGAGTGCGAGTCCGCCAGGTGCGATGGACGGCGTCCACTGCAGCAGCGGCTGCTCAAGACCCGGCCGCTCGGTGTAGGGGGAGATCTGCGCGCCCGAGTAGTCAACGCCGTAGGTGATCACGGGCCAGCCGTAGTTGATGCCCGGCCGGACCAGGTTCAGTTCATCGCCGCCACGGGCGCCGTGCTCATGGGCATAGAGACGCCCGGAACCGGCATCCAGCACGATGCCCTGCACATTGCGATGGCCATAGCTGTAGATCTCCGGCAGCGCACCGGCCTGTCCAACGAAGGGATTGTCGGCGGGTACGCTGCCATCCCGGTTCAGGCGCACGATGGTGCCGAAGTGGCTGCTGAGCTTCTGGGACTCCTCCCGGTAGTTGGCGCCATCTCCCAGCGTCAGCGCGAGGGTGCCATCGGCCAGGAAGGCGAGCCGCCCCCCGTAGTGCACCGGCGTCGCCTTGAGTGGCTGCGCGGTAAACAGCACCTCCACGTCACGGAGGGCATCGCCCTCCAGCCTGCCCCTGACCAGGCGTGTGGCATTGGCCTCACGGGTACCGTGGGCGAGGCTCAGGTAGATCAGGCGGTTCTCCGCAAAATCCGGATCGGGGAGCACCTCCATCAGCCCACCCTGTCCCGCCACATAGGATTCCGGTACCCCCGCGACCGCCGCAGGCAGCAGCCTGCCCTCGCGGATGATGCGCAGGCGCCCGGCCCGCTCGGTGACCAGCATGTCGCCCCCCGGGAGGAAGGCCAGCGACCACGGAAATTCCAGGCCCTCGGCAACGGTTTCGATGCGGTATTCGGCGGCGTTGGCCGTCACACCTGCGGCGAGTAGTGCCGCAGCTGCCAGCAGTGCTCGGTGCTTCATCCAGTCTCTCCTGCGTACTATCAGTCCTGTTTACAATCCGTCCGGTCCCGGCGCGGGTTAAGCTTCGCGCCCGAACCATCAATAATCCGCCTGCAGGCAACAGGCAAGGCGCATGACAGCACTGCGTACCGGTCTCGCCTACGTCGCTGCGGTCATCGTCGCCGCGGTCCTCGGTACCGTGGCCCAGACCCAGTTCAACCTGGCGTCTCTTGCCGGGCTGGGCGCGGAGATCCCGGCAGGCATCCGGCTGCGAACGACGCTCCAGGATCTGGCGGGCTTCACACCCCTGTACGCCATCATACTAGCGGTTGCGCTGGGCCTCGCCCTGCCCGTCGGTGCCGTCCTCGCCCGGTGGTTACCCGCGGCGCGCACGGCGCTCTGTGCCGCTGCCGGTGCGGCCGGCGTCTATACGGCGCTGCGCCTGATGAACTATGCGCTGTCCCTGGATGCAATCGCCGCCACGCGCAGCCTCGCTGGCCTGCTGAGCCTGGTGGCAGCCGGCGCAGCCGGGGGGCTCGTCTTCGCGCTGCTCTGTCCGCCCAAGAGTCAGGCCCTGACATAAGCCGGCGGACGGTCAGCTGCTCCGTCAATATTCTGCCGGAAATCGCTGTCTGCCAGGAATTGCCGGGGGGTTCTGCCGTCATGTGGTTTGATTCCATTCACCAGTCGCTGCTCAGTCGCCGGCCGGACGCGACGGCAGCAGGCGGCGCAGGCAATCGCGTGTCAATGGGCCCTTCGTGGGGTGCCGGTGGACAGCATGCAGCCACAGGCGGACTGGATTTCTCCGATCCCCGCGACAACGTCTACTGCTTCGGGAAACTGTGGGGCAGCTACGACGAACCCGTGTACACCGCTTACCACGGCACCCAGTACGCGCTGATCGGCGACCAGCGACTGCAGCCTGTCTTTGGCTATACAGGCTTTGGAATATTCCAGTGCTTCCTGCTGCCGAACGGCCACGTCCGCATCATCGGCAAGGAATGCGCCCTGTTTACGGATCTCGCCACCGGCGAGGTGATGGACACCTGGAAGAATCCCTGGTCCGGGCACACGGTGGAGGTCTACAACTTCTTCAATCCGTCCCTGCGGGCCACCTTCGGTTTCGACATGCCGGTTTTCGAGATGGGTGACAAGGGTGACCGCACGGTAATGAATGAAGGGGGCGAGGCAGCTGCCGGCACGCCGCGGCGGGTGCCATTCATCCTGCCCTTCGAGGTGATGGGCGACCGGGTACTGCTTACCTGGGAGTACATCCACCGCTACCGCAACCCCCTGGACCCGGCCGTCTACCCGCGGGAGTCCACCGGGCAATGGATCACGCCTTCGGAACATTTCATGTTCTCGGCATCCCACGCCGAGCTGGCCGACCGCAATCTGCCGTCGGCGAATTTCCACGCGGGCTTCTTCCGCGTGGGCCAGTTCTGGCCCTGGATGCTGATGGGCGATACGCGGATTTCGGGGTACCTGACCGCACGCTCCCACAGCTACAAGCTGAAGCCCGGGCTGGGCAACATCCCCCCCAAGGTGCTGCGCTGGTGCGAAAAGAACCGGCCGGACTTCATGGCGGCACCCGAGGACGGCCCTGATACCCAGCCGCGGGACACCTGGCTGGGTTACCGGCTGGAGCGCGCCCCGGTGCAGCCGCTGCCGCCTGCGCCGCTCGAGCCACTGCGCTGAGCGCGGCCGGGCTCAGCCGGCCTCAGCGGCGCACCTCCTCGCTTAGTGGCGCCACAAGGCGTAGGCTGCGAACCCATGGATGAACCCCGCACACCGCTCAGGACTGCCAGACCCGCCAAGCCCATGACCAGCCTGGTCGACGACGACGGACTCAATGACTTCCGCACCAGACAGCTGATGCAGCAGTCGGAGTCAGCCGAGCGCCGCCGCCGGGACCTGATCGAGCAGTCCTCCGACCTGCGCACGCCGACGGCGCGGATCCTTATCTGGGAGCGCCTGCACCAGACCCGCCTGCCCCGTAGTCCGGACCATGGCCTGGTGGCAGTGATCGCCACCGCCACGCGCCTGACGGAAGACGA
>CAYOXI010000060.1:1247-5366 GCA_964407855.1 uncultured Chromatiaceae bacterium | reverse complement strand
TTGCCGAGCAGGCGGAGAAATTCGTTCCGGGTCTGCGGGTGGGAGCGGAAATTGCCCAGCATGCAGGACGTGGTCATGGTGGAATTCTGCTTCTCCACGCCCCGCATCATCATGCACATGTGCTGGGCTTCGATGACCACGCCGACACCCTTGCCGCCGATGGCGGCCTGGACGCACTCGGCGATCTGCTTGGTCAGTACCTCCTGGATCTGCAGACGCCGCCCGAAATAGTCCACGATCCGGGCAATCTTCGACAGGCCCAGAACCTTGCCATCGGGCAGGTAGGCGACACTGCACTTGCCGATGAAGGGCAGCATGTGGTGCTCGCACATGGAATACATCTCGATGTTGCGCACGATCACCATCTCGTCCGTATCACTGGTGAACACCGCTTCGTTGATCAGCGCGCCGATGTCCTGCCGGTAGCCGCGGGTCAGGAAATGCATGGCCTTGGCGGCCCGTTCCGGGGTCTTGGCGAGACCCTCCCGGGTCACGTCTTCGCCCAGCAGGGTGATGATGTCCCGGTAGCGCTCGGTCATCTGCTCGATGACCTGCTGTTCGTCCTGGGGAGACGCCGGAAGTCTGGCCACGGGTTGCTGGGACACTCTGGCGGCTCCTCTGATGTCCTGAAAATCTGCGCGGGAGGCACTCGGGAGTCTGCTGCTCATGGTGCACCTCTGGGCTGGGTGTGCCCGTGATGACCACGGGGCGGATGTTAACGTCTTCCGGGCCCTGGTCGGCGGCAGGTGGTCCGGCTGAAGTGTCTAGATAGTTTATCGCTGGGCAGGCGAATCCGGATTCGGCGCCTGATCGGGCGCCTGATTGGGCGCCTGGACCCGGCCAAGGGCCCGGATTGCCGGGGCCGGGCCAGCCTGGCCCCCGGCGGCCAGCGTCACGATCCGGGCAGCCAGACCGCGAATCGTCGGTGCCTCGAAGATCTGGATCAGGGGCAGCTCGATCCGCAGGCGGTCCCGCACCCGCGCGACCAGCCGCGTGGCCAGCAGCGAGTGGCCACCCAGCGCGAAGAAATCCTCGTCCAGGCCGACGGCCGGGCGGTGGAGCAGTGCCCGCCAGATGTCGAGCAGCGTACCCGTGACCTGGTCAGGAACCACGGGCAGGCCGTCCGTGGCCGGGACTTCGCCGGGGCCGGCAAGCCCCGGGTCCGGCTCCGCTGCCGCCAGTGACCGGAGTCGCTGCCGGTCCACCTTGCCGTTTGGCAGCCGGGGCAGGGTTTCGCCGGTCAGAATGCGTGCCGGGACGAAAAGAGCCGGGAGCCGTGCGCGCAAATGTGCGCGCAGCTCGGACTCAGGTGGCAGCGGGCCGCCGGTCCCGGGTGTGACGAAGGCGACGAGGCCGGTTTCCCCGGGGTGCGCCTCCCGGGCGACAACGGCCGCGTGCCCGACCGCTGGATGCTCCCGCAGGGCCGCCTCAATCTCGCCGGGTTCGACGCGCACGCCGCCGATCTTCACCTGGTTATCGCGTCGGCCCGCGAACGCCAGGTTGCCATCCGGCAGGTAGCGGGCAAGATCACCGGTATGCAGCCGCTGCGGACCCGCACCGATCCCAGCCGCCGGCGACGGCCAGTAACCAGCGGCAACCGTCATGCTCTCCACCACCACTTCACCCCGGATCGCCGCCGGCTCGCCCCGCTCGTCCAGCAGCAGTACCCGCTGGCCGGCGACCGGGCGCCCGATGGGCAGGGACTGGCCCGGGGGATGACTGTCGTGCGTGCCGAACCACTGGAGGACGGCGGTCGCCTCGGTCAGGCCGTAGCCGTTCACCAGCGAGGTACCGGCCCGGAAGCGCGCCCTGAAGAGTTCGAAGTCCGCGCGCCGGGCCTCCTCGCCGCCGAGCACCATCAGGCGTACCCGGGACAGGTCCTGCCGGCAGGCCACATGGCCCCCGAAGAGGTAACGGTAGACCGTGGGCGTGGCATGCAGCACCGTGAGGCCCCGACCGGCAATGCGGTCCAGCAGGCTTTCGCGGTCCAGCCGGCGCAGATCCAGCGGACAAACGGCGGCACCGGACAGCAGTGCACCGAAGATGTCCTGCACGGCTGCATCGTAGCCGTAGGTCGAGAACAGGCTCAGCCGGTCCGCCGGCCCGAGTGCCAGGTTCCGCGCCCAGGCCGTGACGTTGCGCAGGACATTGTGGTGGGACTGTACAACGCCCTTGGGCTGGCCAGTGCTGCCCGAGGTATAGATCAGGTAGGCGAGGCCCGCGGACGATGCCGGACACTCGCGCGGGTCGAAAGTAGCCGATGCCGAGGGTTCCGGCAGCAGCACGATTTCCAGGCCACCGCTGGCCGGCCCCTTGCCGAAGGCATCGATGGCACCAGGCTCGCTGACGACCAGCCGCAGGCCGGCGTCCGCGACCAGGCTGGCGAGCCGCCGCTCCGGCAGGGCGGGATCCAGTGGTACCCAGGCCGCGCCGGCCTGGAGCACCCCCAGCATGCCGGCCACCTGCCCTGCCCCGTGCGCGAACCACAGGCCGACACGGTCGCCCGGCGCCACTCCGCGCTGCCGCAGCTCACGGGCCAGGGCCCCGGCGCGGGCACCGAGCGTGGCATAGGTCCACTCCGTACCCGGCTTGCCGTCCTCGCCCGGTGTGGACACGGCCAGCCGGTCACCGTGCTCGCGAAGCAGGGCTGCAAAGACAGCTGGCAAGGTTTCCTGCTCGCTGATCCGGATTACGGGCGCAGGGCCGTCGGGCTGCCCGCCGGCCGTGCTCCTGAAGGGCAGCGCCGACAGTCGCCGGTCGGGAAACGCCACCATGCACTCAAGGAGCATGGCGAAATCCGCGGCCATGCGCTCCACCGACGCGGCGAGGAACAGGTCCGTCGCGTACTCGAAGGTCGTGCTGATGCCGGTTGCGGTCTCGACGAGGGACACGGCGAGCTCGAACTTGGCGGTACGCCGTTCGATGGGGATGGCCGCGCAGCTGATACCGTCCAGCGACAGGGGCTCGCGCGGTTCGCTGTGCAGGTTGAACAGCACCTGGAAGAGCGGCGAACGTCCGGGGTTGCGGGGTGGCTGGAGCACTTCAACGAGCTGCTCGAAAGGCAGCTCCGCGTTGGCGTAGGCATCCCTTGTCATTTTCTTTACGCGGTGGAGCAGCTCCCGCACCGTGGGATTGCCGGCCAGGTCGGTGCGCAGGACGAGGGTGTTGACGAAAAAACCGATCAGGCCTTCGAGTTCGGTACGGCTGCGGCCAGCCACCGGGGTACCCACGACCACGTCGTCGGTGCCGGCATGGCGGGCGAGCAGCAGGTCAAAGGCGGCGAGCAGCACCATGAACAGCGTGCAGCCCTCGGCCCTGGCGAAGTCACGTGCAGCCTGGTGCAGCGTCCGGGGAACCAGATGTGTGTGCCTTGCTCCCCGTCCCGACAGGCGGCCGGGGCGCGGCCGGTCCAGGGGCAGTTCGATCCAGGGCGGCAGATCCGCCAGTTGCTGCCGCCAGTAATCCAGTTGCCGGCGGAGTTCACCATCCGCGAGGGCCGCCCGTTGCCAGCGGGCAAAGTCGGCGTACTGCCAGGCAGGCGGATCCGGCAGCGCGACGCTGGCGCCCCGGGCCGCGGCATAGAACAGGGCGAGCTCCCGGTTGAAGACCGCAAGGGACCAGCCATCGGCAATGAGGTGATGAAGGACGACCACCAGCACGCTTTGCGGGGTGCCTCCTGCATCCTCAGCCTCGTGCAGCACGGTCACCCGCCACAGGGGACCGGTCGCCAGGTCGAAAGCTTCCGTGGCCAGCGCCCGGAGGGCCACGCCGATACCGCCCCGACCGGTAACGTCCCGGACATCCAGCCTGTTCAGCGGGATGGGCTGATCGTCGACCACCCGCTGCACAGGCACGCCGTCGGTCGCCGTGAAGCGGGTCCGGAGCACCTCGTGGCGCGCAGCCAGCGCGTCGAGCGCGCGCTTAAGCGCGATGGCATCCAGGGGGCCGGCGAGTCGCCAGGCAAAGGCCAGGTTGTAGGCCGCAGAGCCTGAGCGGAGCTGCTCGAGGAACCAGAGCCGTTGCTGGACCAGCGACAACGGTGCCTCGCGCTCCCCGTAGCCGGGCGGCGACGGCTGCGCTGGCACCGGTTCGACCAGGTGTCCGGCAAGCGCCCGGGAA
>CAYOXI010000060.1:0-1147 GCA_964407855.1 uncultured Chromatiaceae bacterium | reverse complement strand
CCCGGGAAAGGGCATGTACCAAGCCGGCCACGGTGGGATCGACGAAGAACTGCCTGAGGGGGACGCTGATGCCGGTGCTGTCCCGGAGTCGGGCGAGGAGCCGGGTGACCAGCAGGGAATGGCCACCCAACGCAAAGAAATCGGCATCGACGGATACCACCGGCAGTCCCAGCAACTCGGCAAACAGCGCGGCAACGCGGATCTCGGCAGGATTCCGCGGCGCCACGACCGGAGCAGGCAGCGCGACCGGCTCGTCGCAGGCGAGCGCGGCCCTGTCCACCTTGCCATTGGGTGTGAGCGGCAGGGCCGGCAGCGGCACGAAGTGCGCGGGAATCATGTAGTCCGGCAGCACGCGGGCCAGCGACCCGCTTAATCCGTCGGACCCGGGCGCCACCGCAGCGACCGGGTCGGGCACGACAAAGGCCACCAGGCGCGGGTCGCCGGCAATCTCGCGCAGCAGGACAGCGGCGTCTGCCACAGCGGGCAGGCTGCGCAGCGCGCTTTCGATTTCCTGGAGTTCGATCCGGAAGCCCCGGAGCTTTACCTGAAAATCACTGCGACCCAGCCACTCCAGCTGCCCGTCGCGCCGCCACCGGGCCCGGTCTCCCGTGTCGTACATGGACCCTTCCCCGTAGGGATCGGGACGAAAACGCGCGGTTGTCAGTGCCGGCCGCCGGTGATAGCCGAGCGCCACGCCGTGGCCTGCGATCCACAGCGTGCCCGGCATCCCGACCGGCACTGGTTCGCCGGCCGCATCGAGCACGTAGCAGCGGGTGTTGGCGATCGGCCGACCGATGCTGACAGGCACGGCGGCATCGAGCACCCGGCAGCAGCACGACCAGACGGTGGTCTCCGTGGGCCCGTAGAGATTCCACAGCGCGTCAGCGCGCACCAGCAGTTGTCCGGCGAGTTCACCGTCCAGCGCCTCGCCACCCGACAGCAGGCGTAGTCCCGGGCGGCCCGTCCAGCCGGCGGCGATCAGGTTGCGCCAGGTGGCGGGGGTCGCCTGCATCACGGTGATCCGCGGATCTGCAAGTCGCCGCAGCAAGGCGTCGGGATCCCGCACTTCGTCGTCGGTGGCAATCACCGTGGTGGCGCCCACCATGAGCGGCAGCAGCAACTCCAGCATCGCGATGTCGAAGGCCAG
>CAYOXI010000059.1:0-13927 GCA_964407855.1 uncultured Chromatiaceae bacterium | reverse complement strand
CCATAGACCGCTATCCGCCATTGGCGGAGGACGCCGTTGTTGCTGATCGCCGAGGTGCCGCTGTTCGCCAAACAGAGGTAAAGGCCATCCACAACCGGACCCGGCTGTGCCAATCGGAGTTCGCGCTCCTCATGGGTTGAGGCGAGGGCGAGGGCGACGGCCGCGTATCCGGCTTGCCGTGGAGGGGGAGACAGGGAAGCGGCGGTGACGAGCTACGCTCCAGCCGCGTTCCGGCTAAACTCGCCGTCGCCAGTGCTCTGGCCGACGGCGCTGGTGCATGACAGCGATCACGACCACTCCGACGGGATCTTGCGAATAAAGGATGGCGTACGGGAAGCGGCGAAGCAGGCGCCGCCGGATTCCGGGCCGGACTTCCACGCCAGTCAACGGCGAGTCGCTGATCAGCTCACACAGGCGCTTCGCCTCGCGAGCGAGTTCCTGTCCGAGGTCGGGGAACTCACCGTCGTACCAGGCGACCGCCGAGGCAAGGTCTCGCCGCGCTTCCGGGAGGAAGCGGTAGCCCGTCATCAGGCGGGCTTGAGGAGTTCGCCGAAGACTTCGTCACCCGGTATTGCGGTGGTTTCGCCGCGCCGATAGGCGGCCAGCCGTCGCTCGGCCTCGTCGAGCCAAAGCTGCTCGGCATCCTGATCCTTCCCGGCGTCGAGGGTTGCAATCAGGCGCCGCACCAGGCGAGCCCGGTCCCGGGGGGACAGCTGCCGGGCTTCGGCCTCGAGTCTGGAAATGTCCTTGTCCATGGGCGGGAATCTACGCCGCCGGCAAAGGAGTGGTCAACGCTGAGATTCTCGGTGTTGTGAAGAGATTCCCGTTCGCGCTCCCCGCGACGAGCTGGCGACCCTGCCGGGTATCGGGCCCCGGACGGTTGAGAGCCTGAGGCCGTATGTGAGGGTGGAGGGGGAGACCGAGAGGCGGCGGTGAGTGGTGGCGCTCCAGTCGCGCGGCCCCGGGCGAATCGGGCCAATCTGCTGGAACTCCCCATTTCCTTGGTATCCGGGCCAGTCCAGACTGCGCAACTTGTCCTATGCCAATTCCCGAGCCAAACTTGCGAGCAGAAACGGCTGCCTTGTGGGTGTCATATAAGCGGGGTACGTCCCCCACCTGCCTGGCGGCCACTTTTTTGTCCTGACACGATGCCCCTCTCGTTCGCAGTTCTGCTGGACGGGGGCTTTCTCCGCCGCATCATGGCCGCGACTATCTTGGATAGGCTCCGCGTCGTGCAGATGAGCGTCTACGTCCTGCGTGCCTTCGCACGCTGTATGATCCCCTCATAAGCACCAACGTCCCGAACAAGACAGCCGGGTCGGAGCGAACTGTCAAATGATCAAGCCCGTCGAACATTATTTCTGTCTGGACATCTTCCAGTGTCACTCACACTGGAGAGAAGACGATGTCCAACACCAACAAGGCCCGCGATCGCGACCCGGATGGGAAGCTCGATCGTAAGTATCGCCGTGCCTACGGAATTGCGTTTCCGTGCGGTACACCCCGATCGTGGCGCAAGCTGCACATGACCCGCCCGCGACGGCGCGAGAATACGCGGATCTGCCGTCTGATCCTGCGCGGCGCCGATCCAGATGGCATCACGCCCCCGCTTGGGAATCACAAGCCTCACGTGTATTACTGGTAGCAGCCCCGCGGCAACGTGGCGGTGTCCTCGCCCACGCCCTGGTCGTCGTCGGCAATGGCGCCGGCCGCGCGAATCAGATGCTCAAGTTCGGAACGCGTCATAGATGCGCCTGCGCTCTGCGGTACTCAGGACCCCGGCAAAGGGCGAGGACTGGCGCAAGCGCGTCGCGTTCTCGCTCTGTTCCGTGATCAGGCCGGCGACCTGTGGCCAGGGCCGGGCAAGAATCTGCTGCCATTCCTCGAGGTAGTGTGGCTCCGCACCGGCCGATTTCCTGCGCCAGGCGGTGAGGTTGCGGCGCGCGATGTCGATGAGCGAGGGATCGGCCATGATCTTCTGCGCGATCAGGCAATGCAGCGCCAGGCTGCGCGCGTCCAGCACCCGGTGGGAGGAAAAGGAGCCTCCGGCCTGCGAATCCCCACGCGGCGCCCAACTGGCCACGACCTTGAGGCCGGCGGCCCTCTTGCGCGCGCGATACCGGCGCATCCGTTCGGCGGCGGGCACGGCGGCGCCGGTGCGGGGGCGTCCTCGGGTCTTGGGGGTGGAGGGCATGCACAAAGCGTAACGCGTTACGATAAATAGGCAAGTACCGAGATGTTTGGTGTTAACCTCGACCAAGAAGCTCGATAGTCGCGATATGAGGACAGATCAACAAACAGCCTCGAGGTCAGTTTCACTGCTTGCTGGATTATTGCTGATGACGCTTCCCGGCCCGCCACCCGACGCTTCCGAGCCTCATCCCCGGGGAGAGCTCCTGGTCACCGACTTCACCGCCAGCAGTACCGACCTCGGCTGGTACGTGCAGAACGACAACGTGATGGGTGGACGGAGTGAGGGCGGCTTCGAGAAAGGACAGGGGGAGCTGATTTTTGCCGGCCGGACGAACACCAACGGCGGCGGCTTCAGCTCGATCCTCACCCGACCCTTGCAACTGGATCTGTCGAAGCATGACGGCATCCAGTTACGCCTGAAGGGCGATGGCCGTCGCTACATCTGGCAGTTGCAGACCGATGCGCGCTGGCGCGGTCGCCGGATCAGCTACTGGGCTGATTTCGAAACCCGCGCTGGGGAATGGAGCACCGTCAAGGTCCCCTTCCTGGACTTTCTTCCGCAGTTCCGTGGCTACAGGCTGGATGGACCGGCACTCGACCCGGGTGCGATCCGGGAAATGGGCCTGTATATCTATGACGGGCAGGATGGTCCTTTTGAATTGCAGCTGGACAGCATCAAGGCCTATTCGACCGTTCGGGCCCCGGACGGTTGAGAGCCTGAGGCCTTGTTTGCCTGACCTGGGGGCCGGACAGACCAACTGGTAATCCGCCCCGTCAGGCCCCGGCACTCGGGCGTGCGGCCACCCGGTCGTACCAGCGTTTCAGGGCCGGGCGCTCCCGGGTGGGCTCCACCTCGACCCAGCCGGCGAAATCCACCGTCACCAGCAGGCTGATGTCCGCAAAGGAGTAGTCGCTGCCGGCCAGGCAGGCCTGCCCGCCGAGCTGCTGTTCGATGCGGTCAAAGAACTGGGTGATACGCCGGTGGCCCCGCTCGATGAGTGCCGGCAGCTGCGGGTAGGCCACGGGCCCCGGCAGCACGTGGTCCCGGAAGCCCGGCGACAGGTTGCGCAGCACCTCGGCGATGGCGGCCAGCCCGTCGTTCTCCACGATGTTGGCCCACATCAGCGTCAGCGCCTGCTGGCGGGGCGTCGCACCAAACAGGCGGGGCTCCGGGTGCAGCTGCTCCAGGTAATGGCAGATCGCAACGGACTCGGTGAGAAAAGTGCCGTCGTCGAGTTCCAGCACCGGCACGGTGCCGGCCGGGTTGATGGCGAGGAACTGCGGCGACAGCTGCTCCCGGCGGTAGAGGTCCACGTTGATGCGCGGGATATCGAGCCCCTTCTCGGCGAGAAAGAGCCGCACGCGGCGGGGATTCGGCGCCCGGTTGAAGTCGAAGAGCCTCATTGGTCGCTCCCGGGACCGGGGTAGACCATCCGGCCGCCCAGCCAGATCGCAGTAGCCATGCACTGGCGGCAGACGCTGAGTTCCAGGCCGGCGACGAACAGGTTGGTCTCCACCGGCGCCCACCGGTCGAGGAACACGTCGCCGCCGTTCACGCGGTTCCAGTAGGCCACTTTCTGGTCGCGCACTTCGGGCGGAAACTGGGGATTGCGTGCCAGCCGCTCGAGCCCCTCGCCGGCAATGCGCAGCGGCACGCCCTCCGGGTTGTGCACGGGCGCGGCATACGCATTGAGCCACACCTGATCCGCCAGTGCGTGGCAGTGGGGGCAGCTGAAGTTCGTCCGGTCGAAGGCCGGCGGGACAGATGTCCGGGTGTCTTGCATGGCGACAGGGTAGGCGGGATCGCAGCCGGTGCACAGGCCCGGTTAAGCTGGCGGCTTCCTGTCGGTTGGGATGCAGGCTTTCTGGCGCAAGATGACCCGCATGCTGCTCAATCTGCTGCTCATCATTGGCCTCGGCTACGCGGGGCTCGTGGTCCTGCTCTGGTTCTTCCAGGACCGGCTGGTCTATTACCCCCAGATTGGCCGCGAGCTGACCGCCACGCCCCGGGACTACGGCCTGGACTACGAGGCGGTGACGCTGGTTTCCGGCGACGGCGAACAGCTGGATGCCTGGTTCCTGCCGCCAGCCGAGGGCCGCGCGGTGGCGCTGATCTTCCACGGCAACGCGGGCAACATCTCCCACCGGCTGGACACCATCGCGATGTTCCGGCGCATGGGCCACGGCGTACTGATCTTCGACTATCGCGGCTATGGCCGCAGCACCGGGCGCCCGTCGGAGGAGGGGCTCTACCAGGACGCGCGCGCGGCCTGGGACTTCCTGGTCCGGGAGCGGGGTATCGAGCCCGGGCGGGTGATCCTGTTCGGCGAGTCGCTGGGTGGCGCGGTGGCCGCCTGGCTGGCGGCGCGGGAGCAACCCGGTGCGCTGCTGCTGTCCTCGGTCTTTATCTCGGCACCGGTGCTGGCTGCCGATCTCTATCCGTGGCTGCCGACGCGCTGGCTGGTGCGGCTGCGCTACGACACCGCGGCGTCGCTGGCCGGGGTGCGCGCACCGGTGCTCGTGGCCCATAGCCCGGATGACGAGATCATCCCGTTCCGGCACGGGCAGGCGCTGTACGCAGCGGCGCCGGAACCCCGGGCCTTCCTGACGCTGGCCGGCGGTCACAACGACGGCTTCATCTTCATGCGTCAGGACTGGGTGCAGACGCTGGCGGAGTTCCTGGAGCGGCATGGGCCGGCTTGAGAGCGCATCGGCACCTGGCTAGAAGAACCGTACAACGCCCAGCCCGGCCGCCTTGCCCGCATTGGCCATCGTCTTGTCCGCGGTGGCCAGCTGGCGGCACGGAATGCCTTGGGCGATCGCCAGATGCAGGGCATCCAGGGTTCGCAACGGGTATCTGCCGAGCCTCGCAATCAGGGCAAGTGCGCCAACCAGGTGCTCATCGGCAACCGGGTACACCACCAGGAATCCCGCGCCGATATCCTTCTCGAAAGCGGCGTAGACGCGCGCTTCGATGGCTCTGGTGATTTCGCGAGCCCGCCGGCGCCGGGCGAGAAGGCAGCGAAATTCAACCACTGTCAGGCGACTGATGGCCGCCGTGGTCTGCTCCTGGATGAACGCCGAGAATTCCTCGGAGAACGGTTCGTTGAGATACCACTTGGCGAGGGCACTGGTGTCGAGGTACGGCTCCGTCACCGCTCGTCCCGCTCGGCGCGGACGTGCTTCTCACTGCCTTTCCCGAGGCGTGGCATGCTGGCACGCAGGTCGTCATGCGACGGCATCTGCCGCTTGCTGCGCAGGGGGAGCAGGCGCGCAATCGGTTCGCCATGACGCGTGACCACCACCTCACCCTCGCGCGCAATGAGAGCATCGAGTTGCGCAAGCTCCTTGCGGATTTCGCGGATGCTGAGGGTTTTCATTGCGTGCCCCTTTGAATGTGCCACAATTGTTCAAATTGTGGCACAAAAGCAGGGCTCCCGCAAACCGGGCCCGGGCGACTCCTGATCCCCGTCAGCCGGCCACCGCAGCCTCTTCCACATCCCGGCGCTGCGACCGGGCGACGTACACAAAACCCCCGATAAACACGGCCAGCGCGATCAGCGAGGGCAGCGGGTAGTCGAGGGGCTTGAGCCAGATCTCGGAATACAGGCCCATGTGCGACGGCATCTCCACCACGCCCCAGCCGACGATGCCCACCGGTATGCCGTAGCGCACCGCATGGCCAACCCGGGTGATCTTGAGCAGGCGGGAAAGGATGTACAGCGTCCAGGCTACCCAGCCCACGTAGGCCACCATCACAAAAGTCATCGGCGTCAGGTAGCCCACATACAGCCAGAACTGGTAGCAGAACCAGGTCACGAACAGGGTCTCCATGGCCACGATGCGCGCAAAGCTCCGGCCGTTGCCGGGAGTGGGCATGCCGGGGTCGAGGTGCAGACGGCGCTGGAACCAGCGCAGGAAGTTGCATTTCGTCTGCCGGTTTGCAAAGCCGTACACCAGCAGCAGGGCCATCATCAGCGGCATCGTGGACATCAGCAACACCAGCCCGCCGGTGCCGGGCATGCCGGTCGGCGAGGTCCAGTCCGGAATCGCAAAGAAGCCGGCGAAGAAGTCAAACGTGAATTCATACCAGCCGACCCAGATCAGCAGGCCACCGAGAAAGCCCATCCAGCTGGCCGTCACTTCCGGCTGGTTGAGGCCCCGCCAGACCAGCGCAAAACCCGCTGCGCCGATCGCGATCTCGGCATAGGCGTGGTAGTCGCCGAACATCTGGCGGTTCAGCTTCCAAGCGGTGTGGCCCAGCCACTGGCTCAGCAGCGCAATCGTGAATGCCACCAGGCCGATGATCGGTTTACGGTAAAGCGCACTGGTCATGTGTTGTCTCCCCGTCTCAGAACTTGTAACGACCCCTCACGCCCACCACGCGCGGGGTGGTCAGGAACGCGAACACCGTCTCGTCCCGCGGTTCGCCGCCAAAGTTGCCACCGTACATGCCGTCGCGGAAGTCGTTGTAGCCCTGGCCCCAGCGCACGGTGTCGTCGTCGAGCAGGTTGTCGGCATAGACCTGCACCGACCACTGCGAGGTCTGCAGGCCAAGCTGGAGATCCCAGCTCCAGTAGGAATCAATCGTGGGCGTGTTGATGCGATCGAATACCGCGCGCTCGTCCTGGAAGACACCGACCACCGTGGTGAACCACTCGATGTCACCGCGCAAGGGTGCCGTGTAGCTACCCAGCAGGCTCAGCGCGTTCTCGGGAACGCCGGCCACGTCCATGCCCGAGCAGTCACCCGCGGCGTTGCCGCAGATGGCCCGGTCTTTTTCGTTGGCACCGTCCGGGCGGATCTCGCTGTAGTTGAAGTCGGTCCACTCGGCATCGGTGTAGGCATAGGCGAGCCCCAGCGTGAGGGGCTCGATCGGCCGCCAGCTGATGTCCACTTCAAAGCCGCGGACCTCGGCTTCGGCGGCATTCACGATGCCCGCCTGCGGCCAGCCGGTGTTCGGGTCCGTGACCGTCACGCCAACCTGCCGGTCCTGGTAGTCGTTGAAGTACAGCGCGACATTGGCCTGCAGCCGGCCGTCGATCCAGGTGGTCTTGGCGCCCAGTTCCCAGGCGTAGAGCTTCTCCTGGCTGACGCGGGCGTTCTGCGGTGTCGCGAACTGCGAGGTGCCGAAGCCGGCGGGTTTGGTGCCCTTGGCGCCCGATCCGTACAGCAACACGTCATCGGTCAGGCGGTAGTCCACCGCGAGGCGCGGGTTGATCGTGTCGGACTTCTGCGTGTCCGTGGCGGGCAGCACGGGTGGTGCGCCGAAGCTGAAGTCGATCGGCAGGTTCAGGATGTACTGCGACACCCGGTCGATGGCGGTATTGGTGCTGACCGTGATCTCGTCGTCGATGTAGCGTGCTTCGGCGGTGACGCGCAGGCGGTCAGTGATGTCCAGTCCCACCAGGCCGAACACCGACAGCGACTCGGTATCCCGGCTGATGGTCTTGGCCGGGGTGCCAGCCAGGGCCGAGGCAGCGTAACTGCAGGCCACCTGGAAGGGATCCGTGCCGCAGAAGCCCGGCACGAAGCTGATGAAGGGGTCGTTGAACCAGCCGGTCGAGTTGTCGCTGTTGTCGGTGCTCTCGTCGAAGTAGGACACGCCCACCAGCCAGTTGCCGCGCGACCAGCGGTTCGACTCCAGCGTGAACTCCTGGTTGAAATAGCGGGTATCGGTGGCGTCACGGTATTCGTTGGCAATCGAGAGGCCGGTACCCATGAAGAACGTACCCGGGCCATCCTGGTAGTCGACGTCCTCGTCGAGCGTGGCATCGTTGCTCAGGTAGCTGGTCACGGACTTGAAGGTGGTGGCGCCGAGGTCCCAGTCGACCTTCACGTAGCCCAGCAGGGTGTCGTCGGCGCTGCCGGCGAACGGCGCGTTGGTGCGCTCCGAGATCGAGAGGTTCACGCCCTGCTCGGGCACCTTCGATACCTTGCCGAGCCACTGGCCGTAGTCCATGTCGCCGCTGAAGGTGAAATCCGCCACCGTACCGGCGGGCAGCTGCTCGCCATCGAGGTAGAAGGTGTTGGCGTTGCCCACCTTGACCAGTGCGCGCTGGTCGCTTTCGGTTTCGGAGTAGCTGAGGCTGCCGGTGACTGTCACGGCGTCGGTCGGTGCCCATAGCGCCACCAGGCGTCCACCCTTGCTCTCGGCACCGTTGAGCCTGGCGTTGCCTCCCGGCACATCCTGGTTGTTGTTGCGGAAATACCCGTCGGTTGTGTAGTAGCCGAAGTTCACGCCGAGTGCCAGCTTGCCCTCGATCACGGGACCGGAAATGAAGCTGCGCAGGTCGTAGGTGCCGTAATCCGCTACGTCGGCGTAGACACTGATGTCCGTTTCAGCCAGTGAGGGCTGGCGGGTCACGTAGTTGATCGCACCCGCGAAAGCATTGCGGCCATACAGGGCGGACTGCGGACCCTTGATTACCTCCACCCGCTCCAGGTCCAGCAGGCGGGTGTTCAGCAGGGACGAACCGCCGCCGGCGGTAATGTTCTCGCCGGACACGTCCACCCCGTCCACCAGCACGGCCGCACTGGTCCGGCCCCGCTCGCTGGCGATGCCGCGGATCGTGATGCGGGTGTCGGCGGCGGAGAACGACTGGTCGAACTGCACCCCGGGTATCAGTCTGGCCACATCGGCCGTATTGCTGATGCCCTGCTGTTCGATGAACTCGGCACCGAAGGCCGTCACGGATACGGGAATGTCCTGGATGTTTTCCGAGGCCCGCCGGGCAGTTACCGTGATTTCCTCGAGCGGGGCGGCATGTGCAGCAGTGAACGCCGCAATGCCGGCTGCCACCAGCAACCCGCCGCGGGACCGGTGCAGCCAGCTCCCGGGGCCACCACGGCCCGCTTCCGTCGAAAACCACCTCAGGACAAGGGCAGTTGCAGTGGCGTAAGGCATAGATCCCCCTCGAGCGTGCCCCGGCGCAGGGCATGAATGGTTGCAGTCGGTCGCCGGGGCGCGACGTTAGTGGAGGCGGGCGCAGAGTGGGGGAAAACTTCCTGTAACCGGCTGAAACTTCACGGGTTGGGATTCGTGCAGCGCAGATCGGCACGGAGGCTGCGCGGCCAGCCCGCAGTTCCGGCCCGTTCGCGCCGACTTCGCGGCATGAAACGATGCAGTAGACTACCGCCCATGTATCCGGACCGGGCGCTTCACCAACCCGCGCTGCACCTGCCAGACGGTCTGCTGCCCTGGCGCTGGGATCGTCTGCAGCTGGCCTATTTCCTGGTCGTGCCCATCGTGATTGCGGTGTTCGCCGCCAGCAGCCACCGCAGCCTGATGCAGATCACCGGTTATCCGGCCGGCATCGGGCTGTACCTGGCCCATGCCCTGCTGGCGTGGTGGGCCACCTGCCTGTGCACGGCCGGCTGGATGCGCCTGCTGCAGCGCTGGAAGCCGCCTTGGCTGGTGCTGCTGCTTGCCGGGTACGTCGCTGCCTGCCTGGTCACGCTGCCTTATTCCAACTGGCTGGAACAGCTGTACAAGTCCGCGTGGCCAGAGCTGGTGCTCGCCGGGGACCAGTCACTGTCTGCGGGCCATACCATCTTCCTGACCGTGGACTTCTGGATCTACGCCGCGCTGTGGCTTGGCATCAACCTGCTGTTCGACCGGTACCTGGGCTTGCCGCTGTACCGGTACGAGATTCCACGCGGCTACGATGTCGGCGAGACGGTGCCAGCGCGTCCGGATAGCAGGAACGTGCCAACAGGGCCGGCGCCGGCCCGGGACCGCGAACCGGTCCGGACGGCCGGGTGGGGCGGCCTGAAGCCCGGTTTCATCGGGCGTCTGCCAGTGGATCTCCAGCCCCGTGACGTGCTGGCGATCAAGGCCGAGCAGCATTACGTCCGCGTGATCACCCCGAAGAAGCACTTCATGGTGCTGTACCGCTTCAGCGACGCGCTGCGTGAACTGCGTGAGCAGCCTGGGCATCAGGTGCATCGCTCGTGGTGGGTGAGCAAGGCGGCCATCACCGTGGTCCGGTCGCGGGCCAAGGGGTTCAGGATCGGCCTGTCCAACGGCGAGGAAATCCCCGTCAGCGGGCCCTATCAGGGCATCGTCCGCGAACTGGCCCGGGTCAACGGCGACCAGGCAGCCCCAGCACACCCGGATTCATGATCCCCTGTGGATCCAGCAGCTGCTTGAGTTCGACCAGCAGCGCGGCGGTGTCCGGCGCGAGCGTCTCCAAAAACGGGTAGCTTCGGCCCAGCTGGTTGGAAACGGCGCCCTGCTCGCGGAACAGCGCCATCGTTGCCGCCCGCAGTTCCGCCACCCGTTGCCGCGCATCCGGATCGGCGGGCGGCTCTTTGAGGCTCGCGCGGCGTGCCGGGCTGAGTGCGGCCGCATGCAGTGGCAGCCAGCTGTCCCGCCAGTGGTAGACCACCTCGAAGCTGAAGCCCTGGGGTCCCAGCGCCGTGACCAGTCGGGTGACGGTGATGCCGCGGCCGTCCAGCGCGGCACGGTGCCTGTGCAGAAAGGCGTCGAAGGCGGCCAGCATGTCCGGCGCGGCGCTGTGGTTGAGCTTGCAGTTGATCGCGGCCCAGCGCTCGCCGCCAGCATCCAGCACTGCGTCCAGCGACTGGAAGCGCTCGGCCCGCGCCACCCGGGCGATGGTCGCGGCCACTTCGCGGCCCCCGCAGCCGCGCGCGATCTGCCGGCCCCGGGCCAGATCGGCCGCCACGGCGGCGGCTGAGCGACCGGCGGCCGCCAGCTGCAGGGCCCAGGCGCCGACGGGCACCGGCCGCTGGCCGCCCCGGGCCACATCGGCCAGCATTGCCAGCCGCCCGGCCAGGCCAGGGGTTGCCCGCCATAGCGTCCAGCCGGTGCGCAGCGCAGCGCCCATGGGCAGATCGACCGCGCCGGTGGTCGCAGGATCGAGCACATAAGCCTCTTCGGCGATCCCGGCCCGGGCGATCGCCGACAGCGCCCTGCTGGCCGCGGCGAGGTCGTCGAAGGCAAAGGCGGCGAAGCCCTCGGCGGCCGGCGCCTCCATCAGCCGGAAGCTGGCCGCGGTCTTGATGCCAAAGGCCCCGCAGTCATGCAGGAAAAGGCCGGTCAGGTCTGGTCCGTTTCCCCGCAGCAGGGGCCGCTCCGCTGCCTGCACCGCCTCGCAGCCGGTCTGCAGCAGCCGGCCATCCGCGAGCGCCACTTGCAGGCCCAGAACCTGATCGGCGGCCGTGCCGTAGCGGGCGGAGCCGAAGAACACGGCGCCCTGGGAGATGCCGCCGCCGACGGTCGCGGCGGCCCCGGACACCGTGCCGAAGAAGGGCAGCCGCAGCTGGTGCGGCCGCAGTGCTGCGTCGATCTGCCGCCAGCTGGTGCCGGCCTCCACCGTGATGCTGAGGTCCTCAGGCGCCAGGGCGAGTATCCGGTTGAGACCGGCCAGGTCGATGCTCACCGTGCGTTCGTGGGGCGGTACATAGCCCTCCGTGTAGCTGAGGCCGCCGCCCCGCGGGATCACCCCGCAGCCGTGGGCGCCGGCCACCCGGATCGCCGCTGCAACGGCCGCGGCGCTGGTCGGCCGGACCACGGCCAGCGGCGGGTGGCCGGTGGTCCAGAGGTCGCTGGCGGCCAGCGCCAGGGCCGGCGGGTCGGTGCGCACCGACTCGTCACCAGGGGCAACCCCCAGGGCCTGGCGGAGGTCGTCCAGCAGCGCGGTCTCGCTCATGGCCCGCAATATACCCATAGAGCAGTCAGGAGCGGATTTATGGCGCCGCGGGCGGCCGCTTCGTGCTATCACTGGCGGCGTTCTGGAATGGAGCCGAGTGCGATGAACCTCAAGCTGCTGTCCCCCCTGCTGGTCGCTGCCGTCGCGCTGGTTGCCGAGGCCGCCATGGCCGGTGCCCATGGAGGCCAGGCGGTCTCCAAGGTCGAGGATCTGCCGGTGCGCAGCGGCGACTGGTCGCCAGCGGAAACCGCCCGGGGCCGCGAACAGCTGGTGGCCGCCTTTGACGCCGCCTGGATCCGGGTCGTCGCCAGCGGCAAGTACCACGACATCGTGGCCGCCCAGCCGTCCAGCCAGCCGGGTGCCGCGCTGAGCTACGTGGTGCGCCTCGCCGACTGCCTGCCGGAGGTGGAACTGGCCCCGTGGCCCAAGGAGCCGGTGGGCATGTTCAGGGACATCCTCGAGACCGGTGTGATCCGCACGCTGGTGCAAGGTGTGCCGGAGACCCCGGGCAACACATCCTGGTATTTCTCCGGCGTCAGCCAGGGCTTCCAGGACGCCGTGATGGCGGAAATCGAGAAGCAGTACAACGTCAAGCTCAGGGTGGAGAACGTGGTGCTGCCGCCGGGCCGGCTGCCCGCTACCTCGGTGCTCACCGCGGGCAAGGTGGACTTCATCTCCCAGCTGAACGCCACCGGGGGCATCACCGAGGGCATGCGCCGGCGCACCTCACGCCGC
The DNA here is from genome assembly GCA_964407855.1 of uncultured Chromatiaceae bacterium. Taxonomy (GTDB): domain Bacteria; phylum Pseudomonadota; class Gammaproteobacteria; order Steroidobacterales; genus SHZI01. Next base: position 1,325 of record CAYOXI010000059.1, on the reverse strand, counting down.
TTCAGCTGCACGATGACGGCCTCCAGCCAGTTCATCCATATTCCCGAGAAGGCCGCACTGGCGAAACAGATCAACAACCTCAACGACCTGATCCAGCGGCCGGATGTGCGCATCTGCGCGGGCCCGCTGGCCACCCAGACCTTCGAGGCCTTCATGCCGCAGCACAAGGTCACGACCAAGTTCATCAATGACCTCACGGACTGCGATGCGGATGTCCGGAGCGGCAAGCAGGACGTCATCATCAATCCGATCCACGACCTGTCAATTGCGGGGCTGAAGGGCTACCGTTCCGTGCATACGCTGATCGTCGCCGGCACACCGCTGTGGGTGGCAGATGAAGGCATCAACTGTTCGGACAAGGGTTGCGCAAGAGCTGATCCGCTCTAGGAGCCGCTGCGCGAGCCTGCTGCTGGCCCTGCTCCCGGTCGCGACCGGGGCCGAGGGGCTGGCCGGGCCGGTGCCGGACCAGCTGCCCGCCCCGCCGGTCCCAGAGATCACCGTCACCGCCCCGGAGCCGCGCTACGTGGCGCCGACGCTGCGCGACCGGATCGGTCGCATCTGGGCCCCGGTGTACATCAACGGCCAGGGGCCCTTCCGCCTCGTGCTCGACACCGGTGCCAGCCGCTCGGCCGTCACCGCGCCGGTGGCGGCCCTGCTCGGCCTGCCGCTCGTCGATGCACGCCAGGTCGAGGTGCTGGGCACCACCGGTGCCACCCGGGTGCCGATCATTGAAGTGGGCCCGGTCGAGATCGGTGACTTCCTGCTGGAGTCGGTCGCCATGCTGGTGCTCGAGGATGCCTTCGGGGGTGCAGAGGGCGTGCTGTCGACACTGGCCCTGCGGGACCGCCGGATCCAGATCGAGTTTCGCCGGGACCGCATCGAGATCGTGCGCTCGGCCAACCAGCGTGCACCACGGGGCTACGTGACCATCCCGATCAATCTCGACCGCAACAACATGCCGATGATTGACGTGCGCGTCGGCGGGGTGCGCGCCCGGGCCATGATCGACACCGGCGCCCAGCAGACCACCGGCAACCGCGCCCTGCAGGCCGCCCTGACCGCCCGGCGCCGACAGGGCCCCGGCGAGCCCGAAGGCGTGATCGGGGTGAGCGGGGACGTGCAGGAGGGCCTGCGCCATGCGGTTCCGCCAATCTCGCTCGGGGCACTCACCCTCCGCGACGCCCGCATCACCTTCGCCGACCTCTACATCTTCCGGCACTGGGAGATGGAGGATGAGCCCTTCGTGCTGATCGGCATGGATGTCTGGGGCGTGCTCGACACGCTGATCATCGACTACCGGCGGCGGGAACTGCAGATCCGGCTGG
>CAYOXI010000058.1:0-14353 GCA_964407855.1 uncultured Chromatiaceae bacterium | reverse complement strand
TGGATTGATTCCGGCGTAGAGTTTTGCCGCATCGAGAAGCCCGCAATTCCGCCGAAGCACCTCGTGTCGTACTTCGCGGTAGTTGATGACGGGCACATCCTCCTCGTCGATCACCGGAACGCTCGGCTCTGGCTACCCACCGGGGGTCACGTTGAACCCGGTGAGCATCCTCGCCAGACCGTTCTTCGCGAGCTCCATGAGGAGCTAGGGCTAACTGCAAGCTCGGTCGGCCCGCCCCTTATGGTCACCTGTACCACCACCATCGGCCAAACCGCAGGCCACACCGACGTGTCGCTTTGGTACGTAGTTCACGCCAGCCGTGACCAGCCGCTGTCCTTCGACGCGCAAGAGTTTCTCGCAGTACGCTGGTTCCGCCTGGAGGACGTTCCGTTCGAGCGGAGCGATCCGCATATGCATCGGTTCATCTCAAAGCTGGGCTCCAACCAAGTGCAACCGGGCCTGCGGTGACACGTTACTTCCAGCCCAATCCATCTCCTCCCTTGGCGGGTTAGCATGGCGTTTGGCCGCAGTTGAATATCCTCGAGGAGCACGTCAGATGAAGCATCTTGTCACCGTTGCGTTCTTGGTAGCCGCGGTAGCCTTTGCCATTGCTGGCAGTGCTAGCGGTTTTGCCCTCTTCCTACTCATGGGCTTGCTTTGCGAGGGTGTGTTTTGGTACCGGCTGCTCAAGAAGAAACCCAAACCCGCACCAGCCGCCTAACAAGAGCGTGGGGTCGTTCGCGCTCCCGGACGCCAGCGTCGATTGGGCGGCTGAACGGGAGAGGGTAATTGATCGAACTTCCGGTAAGAGATCCGTGCGACCTTTGTGAAGGGATGGCGGGTCGCGAAAAATGATGGGCGATCGTCGACGAGTGCGAACACACGTTCACCGTGGTGAACCCGTGGCAATTCGAAGTGGGCCAGTATTGCGTGGTCACAGGTCGGCATGTCGCTACGCTACTCGATCCTTCTCATCTGGAATGCGAGACAATCATGGTCGCCGCAAAGCGAGTCGCACATGCGCTTGTCAAGACGTATCAGCCCCTGGGAATTCTTGTGTTTCAAAACAACGGTGTCTTCAGCGGGCAAGAAGCACCTCTCTTCCACTTCCATGTCGAGCCCCGGGAAAAGGGCAGTGATGGGGGCATTGGCCCGCCTCAGCTTGCAACATTCGTTGGCGCCGGACGTCGAACGGGTACATCCCATGATTCAGGCGGAGATGCTCGGCGTCGAGAGCGAGTTCGAGATTCTTCCAGGCAGCTTGCTCACACCGCGAGTCGAATTCGTTCGAATCTGCCTGGGCAACAAGGTTGGCTGCTGTGGACCGCTTCGCCAGAAATTGAGGTCCGGGAGACGCTCTCTGGCGCCAGCGTGTCGGGTGGACGTCGGGTGTTTTTCGGGTGTTTTTCGTAACCGACACCATAGGTGTCAATGCATGCTCCTGGTTCACTGACAACGGGTCGTCTCAATGATTCTCAAGCAACTACGGCTTAGCCGCCTCTTGTCTCAAGAGCAGCTCGCGCATCTCCGTCCACTGTGCGGAAGTCGAAGCGACGTTTTGGCCTGCCGGACGTCGAGCTGGCGCATAATTTCGGTTTGGGCGCGCCTCAGCTGCGCGCGGTGCTGGGCAAATCTTGACGCACACGCTTTTGACAGTTCATTCATGCCCATGCAATTTTGCGGCCCGGCTCGATTCAGGGACTTAGGCACCACGTGAGCAGCAAACTCGAACTGACAAGAGAAGAACGCGCGCTGGTCGCCCAGGTCGCGTCGGCGAAACAGCCTCGTCTTCACCGACTATGGTTCTACTCGGCTGCACTCCTCCCTGCCGTTGGCTTCGGTGTATACGGCATCATCCGTGCCGACCTCATTGCATTGGCACTGGGCTTCGCGGGTCTTGTCCTGTTTTGCTATTGGCGAATAGCCAGTGAGTTCAGAGCGGCGCCGTTGTTCGACTCGCTCTGTTCAAAGATTGACGCTTTTGAGCGCGGCGATGGTGCCTGACAGTGCATTCAAGCCGACCACGCTTCCGTGAGTCGGCTGAGTCAGGCGCCAGGCCCCAACAGGAAGCTGCTTGCAGCTTGAGGACGATCGATGTCTGAAAACACGAAGGTCAGGTTTGTCCTTGCGGTTCTCGATCTGAAGCGATCGACCGACTACTACACTTCTGTGCTTGGCCTCGCGGTCGATTTTGAAGTGCCGGGCTGGTCGTTCCTGTCTCGCGGCACCTTTCGCGTCATGCTGGGTGAATGCTCCGAAGCGATTCCCCCTGCCGATCTCGGCGATCATTCCTGGTACGGGTACGTCACAGTGTCTGATGCTGCTGCTCTGTTCGCGGAGTACCAGGGCTCTGGCGCTGAATTTACGCAGCATCTTGCGGATAAACCCTGGGGCATGCGTGAGTTTGGAGTCCGCACGATTGACGGTCATCGACTCATGTTCGGTCAGGAGCTTTGAGTGCGCGCATGGGGTCGCCCAACCATGTGCTCAATCGCACCGGTTGGCGCGGTTGGGTTCCAACCAACCACTCTCGGCCCGCGGCGGTTGGGCGTCACCAAAGGAGAATCGAGTGCAGTTGCTCGCAGAACACGCGGTAGAGATTGCTTGCCCGGTCGATGTCTCCTTCAATTTCGCATGCAACCTTGACCGATTCGGTGAGTGGTTCCCCGGCGTCGTGGCTATCAAATCAGCCAACGATCTCGAACACGCCGTCTTGGGCAAGCGGTACCTTGAGACCGTCTCGATTCCCTTGCGCGGGAAGCGCCAGGTTGGCATCACCGTTACGGAAGCGGAGCCCAATCGGCTCCTTGTCACCGAGGGCGAACTTCCAGCGCTCATGCCGCGCATGGAGATCAGGTTCCAGGCCATCAACGCTGGCTCATGTCATGTCACTTGGCGGATGTTCAGCCGAAACACGAGCTTGATCGCTCGCACAGTGGTCGTGCCGTTGGCGCGGGGCGTCATGCGAAAGCGCGCGGCAATCGGTATGGCCAGGCTAAAGCGCCGATTGGAGGCCGATGCGGCCCAAGCATAGGTTCCAAGGGGTTCTCCAACTCTGCGAGAGAGCCCCTGAACCTGCGCGTTGGCAATGCGAATGCAGTCGGTAGAATCGTCAACTGCCGCCAGATCATGTGATCAACCGGACCTGCCCAGACGTGTTCGATGCAATGCCACCACTGTCGGTCACAGGCCGTTTGGCACGGCGTGGATAGTCGACCTGCCGCCGTGACTTCTGGAGCATCAACGCATCTGTCGAAGCGAGATCGCGCGGCGCTATCACTCCGAATAGTCGGCGCGGTAGCAGGACTGTCGATTTCCGGCTGGGCGGTCGCGACGTCGAGCTGGAACAGCATGTGGTTTCTCGTCGCTTTCGTCTTCGTGGTCGTTGGTGGTGCCTTGTCATATCACCTTCTGACATCCATGGTGCGATGCCCTTCGTGCAGGGACCGCGTATACAATTTTCGCATCGGGGAGGCAGAAGCGAAGAGGAAGATCTTTTCGTGCCGGCGCTGCGGTGCGAAGGCATGGTTGGCGGAGGGGTTCTATTGGCAGAGCGACGTCAACGGCTGACGACTAACTGGGTCCCGTCGGGTGTACCCTGATCAACGCATGAAGCAGAAATCGTTACACGCCAGGCAAAGTGATGCGCAACGCGCGCGGCACCATGGCCTGGAATTCATGCACAACTTCAGGACAATGCGAACAAACTGGAAGAGGGCCGATCCGGTTCACCACGCGGTGTACTTCCACTTCCAAACCAAGCTGGTGGAGACCTCAAGAGTCATGTTTCCGGACGACGTCGAGTTCGAGGGCAACCGGGCTCTGGTATTTTCACTGAGCGATGGAGTGCCGCAGGACGCATTGAGAACCTGCATCGCTGCAGCGGTGACCTACCGATTGCAGAAGAACAGCCCGGTTCCGGACGCGAGTCGAGTGGAGTGACGCCCAACCATGCCGTGGCGTCCCAGCCCGGACCGTCTACAATCGAGCAATGCGCCGCTCTACTGCCGCAAGGCAGGACCTACAGTTTCAAGATTGCCGGCACTGTCGACACCACTGGCCCCGCACCAGCGCTGTCGGGACAAGTGTCCGTCACAGCTGGCTCGGAGGAGGATCGCACCGATGAGAGCGCGGCGTTCGGTCAGTGCATAGCCAAGCTCATCCGATAGGGCGTCCCCACGATGTGCGCCAGAGGACCTGCGGGGACCGCTTGCGTGCGAGCCGGCCAGCGTCGGCCGCAGGCGGTTCAGCGCAGCGGACGATGACAGCGATATGAAGGCAACGACAAGGATCGGTCTGATCGGTGACTTTGACGCGACTGTTCCGGCGCACGTCGCAATTCCGATGGCACTTCGGCTTGCCGGTGATCAAGAGGCGGTCGCCGTGGCGTTCGACTGGGTTCCAACAGAGGAAATTCTGGACGCGTCCCGCGTGATGGACTTCAGCGGGCTGTGGTGCGTGCCGGCGAGTCCCTATCGAAGCATGGAAGGAGCTTTGACCGCGATTCGATTCGCGCGCGAGAATCGGCGGCCCTTCCTCGGTACCTGCGGAGGATTCCAGCACGCCATCATCGAGTACGCACGCAATGTCCTGGGTTGGACTGACGCGGAGCATGCTGAAACCTCTCCTGAGGCCAGACGCGCCGTGATCAAGCCGCTGGCGTGTGAGTTGATCGAGGCCACGGATACCGTGCGCTTCCGAGCAGGCTCGCGCATCGCCTCGTACTATGGCCGTGGCGAATCAGAGGAAGGCTACCGATGTCGCTATGGCTTGAACCCCGAGTTCCAGGAGGCCCTTGTCTCCGGCCCACTGCGCGCCAGCGCCGAAGACGCTGCTGGAGATATCCGCGCCGTGGAGCTGGATGATCACCCCTTCTTCCATGCAACGCTGTTCCAGCCGGAGCGCGCCGCTTTGCAGAATGAAGTCCCTCCCCTTGTCGCAGCATTTGTTCGCTCGTCCGCAGCGTACACCGACCGACAAAGACAGGAAGCGGTCGGCGCTGCGCGCCGCCGCTGATGTCACTGCCGAGTCTCGAAGCGAGTACCGAAAGATCATGCACAGACTTGCGTCCCAGGGTGCACAGGCCATCATTCTCGGGTGCACCGAAATATCGCTTCTGGTCGGCCGGCAGGATTCGAGCGTTCCCCTGTTCGATACCACGGCCATTCACGCGCACGCAGCCGCTGAAAGGGCGCTCTCCCCGTGATGCCCAGCCCTTCCCTTGCGCCGATGTGCTCCGGCAGGCTTCGCTTGCCTGAAGGCGCGTCAAATTTCCGATTACGTGGAAGGGGTTGATCAAGTGGCGGAGGTCGTCAGTCGGCAAAGCGCTGAGCATTACGTCTGGGGTGACGATTGCGACGGGTGGCATCTATTGAAGTCATCATCGCTCAGCGTCATACAGGAACGTGTCCCTCCCGGTCGTCGTGAGGTTCGTCACTGCCATCAGTATGCGCATCAGTTCTTTTTCGTCCTGTCAGGGCTCGCCACGCTCGAGGTCGACGGCAAGGTATTGAAGTTGGGGCGCCTTCAGGGATGCTCCGTCCCTCCGCAGGTGCCGCATCAGCTCAGCAACGAAGAGACGGAAGATCTCGAGTTCCTGGTGGTTTCATCCCCGATCAGTCATGGGGATCGCATCGAGCTGGAAGAACGCAATTCCAGCGACGGTTTTCGCGAGCCGTGAACGCTCGTCACGCCAATCGAATGATCGTCTGGAGTCGACGATGACAGCCTCGATCGCCCTGGTTGCGCTTGTCGTGCATGACTACGATGAAGCGATCGCGTTCTTCGTCGACGCCCTGGGTTTCCGGCTGGTCGAAGACCGCATCGTCAACGCGACCAAGCGCTGGGTGGTCGTGGCACCGCCGGGTTCCGCCGGGGCGTCCCTGCTGCTGGCGAAGGCTGCAAACGCCGAGCAGGCGGCGCGTGTCGGCGACCAGACCGGAGGACGGGTGTTCCTGTTTCTGCAAACCGACGACTTCTGGCGCGACTGGCGACTCATGCAGGCGCGGGGAGTCGAGTTCACCGAGGCGCCGCGCGAGGAACCTTACGGGACCGTGGCGGTGTTTCTCGACCTCTACGGCAATCGATGGGATTTGCTGCAGATCAGCTGAGGATGCGCTGGACACGTCGCCGCAGGGACCCGTTCCGAGGTTCGCAAGACGCATACCCCGTTGTGCTAGTCTTTCCCGCCGATGGTCGGGGCGCCGCGCTGCCGACCCGATCGCGACTCAGGGGGTGGGGATGTCAGCGCTTTTGCGACTCATGCGAATGCTCGGTTCGGATGCTGCCCTGGCAGCGGAGTATGGCGATAATCCGGAGGCGGTGATCAAGCGCTTCGGCCTGTCCGATGAGGAGAGTCGGGCGCTGCTCGAGAAGGACTACGAGGCCATCAAGAAGCTCACCGGTCTCAAGGACGGACAGTTCGCCACCAACCACACCATCAAGGCCTACGACGGCTGACGGGCGACCCCCGTCCGGCACGTTGATGCGCGGCCTACCTTCACCAAGACGGCGGCTGCGCCCAGGGCTCCTTGCAGGCCTGATGCTGTTGGCCTGCATTGCGCAGGCCAACAACGTCGAGGAGCGTCTGCGCGAGATCGAACGCGTCAATGTCACGGCGCCGTGGCAGGAGTCGGCGACACTGGTCGAAGCGCTTGTCGCCGAGGGAACGCGCCTAGATGCCAGCCAGCAGTACCGCTTGGATCTGGTGCGCGCGCGAAACCTTGCGCTGGATGATGACCATGACGCCGCGCGCACCGTGGTGGAGGACCTGCTGGCTCGCGAGTCGACCCCGGAGCTGCGCCTTCGCGCGCTGAGCCTGGGCGTCAACATCAGCACCAATTCCTCCGATCTGACCAAGGCCTTCACCTGGATCGAAGAGGGTCTGACGCTGCTCGATATCGTTGAAGACGCCCAGCCTCGCCTGCTCGGCATGGCGTCTTATCTTTACCTGCGGGCCGGCGAGGAACGCGGTGCCCTGGACTATGCGCGACGCGCGCTGGCCGCGGCGCGCGCGCTGGGAGAAAGTCGCGGCGAATGCCTGGCGCTGTCGGACCTGGCGCACGCGCTGCGTGGCGCCAACCGGTTCGCCCAGGCCGAACAGATGCGCTACGAGCAGATCGCGGTATGTGAACGCGTCCGTGATCCGGTGTTCGTAGCGGATGGCTATCGCGGTGTCGGTCAGGCCATGGTGCAACAGGGTCGGCCACAGGAGGCGGTGCCGTGGCTGCGTCGCGCAGTGGAGGCCTTCAGCGAGGCCGGCTTCGTCTACGGTGTTCGCGAATCCAGGCTCTACGTTGCCGAAGCGCTGCTGAACAGCGGCGAAGACTTGACGGAGGCCGCCAGCATTCTGAAGGAACTTACGCCGGAGCTGGAGGACATCGGGCACTGGCCCAATATCGAGACGGCCCACCTGCTCTCCAGTCGTCTGCGCGAGACCCAGGGGGATCTCCGCGAGGCCCTGGAACATTTGCGTCGTGCCCGGCAAGCGCGCATGCGCATCGACGAAGAGGCGCGCGAACGGCGTCTGTCGTTCCTGCAGGTGCAGTTCGACACGCGCCTCAAGGAGCATCAGATCGCCCTGCTCGACAGCGAGCGAGGACTCCAGGCCGCGGAGCTCGAGGCCAGGCGACGCGCCCAGTGGCTGCAGGCGGTGGCTCTGGTGAGCCTGCTGCTGCTGGCCGGCATGCTGGCGGTGCTGCTGGAGCGTTCGCGGCGCCAGCGGCGGCGCTTCCGGTCGCTGTCCGAACGCGATGGCCTGACCGGCCTCAGCAACCACCAGCACACCCGCATGGTCGGACAGCAAGCCTTCGATCACGCGCTGCGCGAGCTGCTTCCGTTCACGGCCATCGTGGCCGACATCGACCGCTTCAAACGCATCAATGATCGCTTCGGCCATGCCGCGGGCGATGCGGTGCTGCGGCGCCTCGGCGAACTGGTGCGCGAGGTGTTTCCGCCGGCCGCCGTCAAAGGGCGCACCGGCGGCGAGGAGTTCACCGTGCTGGTCGAGGCGAGCGCCCCGCAGGCGCTGTTCCTGGTCGAGGAACTGCGCCGGCGCATCCAGCCGCTCAGCGTCTTCGGGCATCGCGTCGAATACTGCCTGAGCTACGGCCTGTGCGAGGCCAACGAACATCACACTTCGCTGGAGGAGCTGCTGCGCGCCGCCGACATGGCCCTCTACCAGGCCAAACGCAGCGGCCGCGACCGCATTGTCGATGCCGGCAGTCTTCCCGAGTCGCGCCGCATGGAGCCGGGCCTGGTGGTGGTGGGCAGCGGCATCCAGCTCGGTCGCCACCTGAGCCAGCGCTGCCTGTCGGAGATCGAGGAAGCGGAGCGGGTGATCGCTCTCACCGATGCTGCCGCGCTCGCCATGCTGCAGGACTTGCGGCCCGACCTGATCGACCTGCGCCGTTTCTATGGCGAGGGCAAGGACCGCCGGCAGACGTACCGCGAGATGGACGAGGCGATCATGACCGAGCTGCGCGCGGGCTATCGCGTGTGCGCGGTGTTCTACGGCCATCCAGGCGTATTCGCCGACGTGCCGCATGAAGTCGTGCGCAAGGCGCGCGAAGCGGGCTTCAGCGCGCGCATGGAGCCCGGCATCTCGGCCGATGCCTGCCTGTACGCCGACCTCGGCATCGATCCCGGACGCCACGGCGTGCAGTCGCTGGAAGCCACCCAGTTCCTGGTCGAAGACCGTCAGATCGACAATCGCGGCATGGTGCTGCTGTGGCAGGTGGCTCTTGCCGGAGATCTTGCATGTACCCGCTTCCACGCCGAAACCGACAAGCTGGCCAAGCTGGTCGACCGGCTGCTGCTCGACTACGCGCCGGAGCATGAGGTGATCTTGTACGAGGCCGCCCAACTGCCTATCGAAGCGTTTCGCGCCGAGCGACTGCCGCTGCGCGACCTGGCCAAGGCCAGCTTCAAGGAGTACACCACGCTGGTGATTCCGCCGCGCACCGACCGCATGCCGCGCGTGGACGAGCGCCTGCGCAAGGCGATGCGCGATGCCGACGATCCGCAGCCGCGCGATGCGGCGCAACGGTCTTCAGACTAGCGCGATCGCAATCCTCGTGCGCCGATCAGTCGGTGCGGACGCGCCAGGCTTCCGCCAGGGAAATGCGGCCCTCGCGAGCCAGCGCGACCGCTGATTGGGTGAGCGGACGCATGCCCTGTTGCAGCGCCGTCTCGTGAATGCGGTCAGCCTCGGCGCCGGGCACGATCAGGCGGCGGACCTCCGGGGTGATCTCCAGCAGTTCGTAGACTGCTGCGCGCTTGCGCACGCCAAGGCCATCGCAGTGGCGGCAGCCGCGACCGACATGGAAGACTTCCTCGGGCCGGACGTCCAGCGTCTCCCGCATCCAGTCCGGCACCCGCTCGACTTCCTTGCAGTGCACACAGGTCAGACGCACCAGACGCTGCGCCAGCACGCCGAGGAGCGAGGCGCGCAGCAGGTATGCCTCGACACCGAGGTCGAGCATGCGGGTGATGGTGGCGGCGGCGGTGTTGGTGTGCAGGGTACTGAGCAGCAGGTGCCCGGTAAGCGCGCTTTCCACCGCGATGTCCGCAGTCTCCCGGTCGCGGATCTCGCCGACCATGATCACGTCGGGATCATGACGCAGGAAGTTGCGCATGGCGCTGGCAAAGGTGAAGCCCACCGCGCGGCTGACCTGCATCTGCTGGATGTCGTCGATGTAGCACTCCACCGGTTCCTCGATGGTGAGCACGTTGATGCGCTGCTTGCGCAGCTCCAGGAGCATCGCGTAGAGCGTGGTCGACTTGCCGCAACCGGTCGGACCGGTGGCGAGGAACATGCCGTGGCTGCGGTTCATCAGGTCGTCGACCAGGCGCCGGTCCTTGTCGGTGAAGCCGATCTCGTCGAGGCCCTCAAGACTCTCCTGGGTATCGAGCAGGCGCACCACCACGCTCTCGCCGAATATCGCCGGCAGCACCGACATGCGCAGATCGATGCTGCGACCGTCGTCGAGCGCGAAGCTGGTGCGACCGTCCTGCGGGCGGCGATGTTCGGCCAGATTCATGTTGGCCAGTACCTTGATGCGGCTGACGATGGCCGGGACCAGGGCGCGCAGAAAGCGGCGCACCGGGACCATCTCGTCATCGATGCGGAACAGCAGGTCGGCACCTTCCGCCGAGGGGCGCAGGTGGATGTCGGAAGCTCGACGCCGGGCGGCCTCGGAGATCATCTGGCTGACGATGCCGACCACCGGCTTCTCCGCGGCGAGACGTTCGGCATCGCGTTCGGAGGTCTCGGCGCCGAGGCGGTTGGGATCGAGGCCAAGCTGGCGCGCCATCGCGGCATCTTCGACGCGGTCGTAGTGATCGGCGATCGCTTGGCGCAGCGCGACCGGATGCACCAGCACCGGCAAAGCGCGACGACTGGCCATGAAGCCCAGGGTCGTCAGCGCATCGGCATCGGTCGGGTTCTCCATCGCGACAAGGACCAGCGCGCCGCTGATGCGCAGCGGAATCGCGCGAAGTTCGCGTGCCTTGGCTGGCGTCATCAACGCAACTGCGTCGGGCTCGGCATGAATGCGTTCGAGATCGAGAAGAGGGATGCCGAGTCGCTGACAGGCCTCGAGGCGCGCCAGCGGAATCTCCTGGCTGGCCTCGATGTCGGCAAGATCGCGGCGCAGATGATCCAGCCGCGATTCCGATCCACCCTGCACAGCTCCGTGCATGAACAAGTCGAGCTGGGCGCTGCTCTGCAGGACGATCAGGTCTTCGCTCAGCGGTTCGCTGGGAAGCGGGTGCGGCATGGAGTTTCCTGTAGCGGAACGGTGTGTGGGCCCAGCATGACAAATCGATCTGGAGCGCGCGCTCGAACACGACAAAACAATCGTGACATCCGACCTCTGGCATACTTTTGCGCCTCGTCCGGGCTGTGAATCCGATGCGACTGCGGTTGGCCCTGATCCTGACGTTGTCTCCCCTGCTGGTGATCGCGGTGATCTACCTGGCCGCGCCGCTGTGGCTGCTGGAGGCAGACTACGCGCGGCTGCGCTGGCAATCAGGCCTGTCCGAACACGAGATCCGCATCGACGACCACCGCTGGCGCTACCTCGATGGAGGCAGCGGCCCCACCCTGGTGCTGGTGCACGGCTTCACCGGCAGCAAGGAGAACTGGCTGCTGGCGGCGCCGCACCTGAAAGGCTACAGACTGCTGGCGCCCGACCTGCCCGGCTGGGGCGAGAGCGATCGCCTGCCCGGTGCCGACTACGGCATTCGCGTCCAGAGTGCGCGCCTGCTGGCTTTCCTCGAGGCGCTCGACGTACGGGATGCCGTGCTGGTGGGCCACTCCATGGGAGGTCCCATCGCCGGGCTGCTGGCCGCCGAGCATCCGCAGCGCCTGCGCGCACTGGTGCTGATGGACAGCGCTGGCGTCGAGTTCGAGGAGAACGAGTTCGCGCGTCGGCTGGCTGCCGGCGACAACCCTTTCGACATCGCTACTCCGGAAGCTTTTGACCACTGGCTGGACGAGCTGTTCGTGGTGCGTCCATGGGCGCCGCGGCGGGTCATTCTTGCGCTCGGCGCCAGGCAGGTCGCGCAGCGCGGTTTCCTCAACGCGCTGATGGACGATCTGGCGCGCGGTCCCGATGCCTACCTTTTGCAGGCGCGGCTGCCGTCGATTCGCCTGCCGACGCTGGTGTTCTGGTGCAAGGGCGACCGCCTGCTCGACGTGAGCGCGGTAGAGGTGCTGATTGCCGGCCTGCGCGATGCGCGAAGTCTGGTGCTGGAGGGCTGCGGGCACATGCCGATGATGGAGCTGCCGGAGCAGACGGCCGCGGCGCTTGATGAATTCGTCGAGCGTCTGCCTCCATCGCAGTAGACGCCAGCAAGCCGGGAGTGCCCGGCCGTGCGGCACTGGACAGCATTCGGCGCCTTCGGCATGGTCCTGGGCATCGGCGCACATGGACTCGGGAGGTCGCGTGACGATGACACGCTGCAAGATGATCGTGGCCCTGTGGGCGATGGCACTGTCCGCAGCGGCGGACGAGACAGAGCTTGAAACTGCTTTGCGATTCGAGACGACGGCGGCCAAGGAGGGTGAGCCACCGCCGGGTTGGTTCGCCAATCCACCGCATACCGTGGCCCTGGTCCGCGACGTCGTGCATGGCGGCGAAGGCGCCGCACGGCTTGCGCGAGATGCGCAGTCGTCCGGGGAGTTCAGCGTGCTCACGCGCAGCGTCGACGTCGATTTCAGCGGCGAATGGATCGAGCTGCGCGGCATGCTGCGCACCGAGGACGTGGAAGGCCATGCGTCGCTGTGGCTGCGTCAGGACGGTGCGTCGGGGATGCTGCACCTCGACAACATGCAAGACCGCGGGCTGAGCGGGAGCGGCGACTGGCAGCCGCTCAAGATTCGCCATCGCCTCGACGAGCGTACGCGCAGCGTGGCTATCGGCGTGCTCCTGTTGGGTCGCGGCCGCGTCTGGGCAGACGACCTTGAGTTCGAAGTCGACGGAAAGCCGCTGGCCGAAGCACCGAAGCGCATCGTCCCGCCGACCGTGATCGACACCGACCGCGAATTCATCGCCGGCTCCGGCATCGACATCGACACCCTGACCGCGACGCAGGTCGAGAACGTCGCCGTGCTGGGCAAGGTGTGGGGCTTTCTCAAATACCACCATCCGCGCGTGAGCGCCGGTGAACTGCATTGGGACTTCGAGCTGTTCCGCGTGCTGCCGCGAGTGCTCGAAGCCGAAGACGCGAGCACACGCAATGCGCTGCTGGAGGCCTGGATCGACGGACTCGGCAAGCTGCAGCGCTGCGAGGCCTGTGCGGGTCAACCCGACGACGTGCATCTCGCCGCCGAAACACAGTGGATCGCGGACGTCGCGCTGCTCGGTCTGGGTGTTTCCGCCCGGCTGCGTGACATCCACGCCCAGCGTCCTGCTCTGACCGAGCAGTTCTACCTCGAGCCGATGCCGGGTGTGCGCAACGCGAACTTCGTGCACGAACCCGACTATCAGGACATGAAGCCGCCGGACGCCGGCTACCGCATCCTGGCCCTGCTGCGACTGTGGAACATCATCGAGTACTGGTTTCCCTATCGTGACCTGCTCGACGACGAGCGCGATGCGCTGCTGCGCGAATTCCTGCCGCGGGTGGTGCAGGCTGCGGATGAAGACGCCTATCCGCTGGCGATGATGGCCTTCATCGCGCGCATCCACGACGGCCACGCCAATCTGTGGTCGTCCATGCACTTGCTCCCGCCGCGCGGCGACTGTCATTGGCCGTTGGCGCTGCGTTTCGTCGAAGACGCGGCCACGGTCGTCGAACTTCATGCCGATCTGGCGCAAGGCGACGTGGCGGTGGGCGATGTCGTCGAGGCCATCGAGGGTGTGCCGGTGGCGGACGTGGTGCGCGAACTGGCGCCGCTCTACGCGGCGTCCAATCGCGCGGCGCGACTGCGTGCCATGGCGCGCAACCTGACCCGCGGCGAGTGCGCAGAGGCTCAGCTCACCCTGCGCCGCGGTGAGTCCCTGCGCACGCTCACGCTGCAGCGTTCGCTCGAGAGTCGACAGCCGCATGCGCACGACCGGCCCGGAGAAACCTTCCAGCGGCTGTCGCCGGAGGTGGCCTATCTCAAGCTGACAGGCGTCAAGGCCGCCGACGTCGCGCAGTACCTGGAGCAGGCGGCGGGCAGCCGTGGCCTGGTGATCGACATCCGCAACTATCCGTCGGAGTTCGTGGTGTTCGCCCTCGGTCAGCACCTGGTCGCCGAGGAGACTCCGTTTGCGCGCTTTACCGTGCCCGACCCCGCCAATCCCGGCGCATTCAGCTTCACGCCGCCAATGAGCCTGACTCCAGTCGCGCCGACGTATGCCGGTCGCGTCGCCATCCTCGTCGACGAGTCATCGCTGAGCCAGGCGGAGTACACCGCCATGGCATTCCGTGCGCGGCCCGGTGCGGTGGTGGTGGGCAGCCAGACGGCCGGCGCCGATGGCAATGTCTCGCCGATCCCCCTGCCCGGTGGACTGCGTACCGCGATCAGCGGCATCGGCGTGTTCTATCCCGACAAGACACCCACGCAGCGCATCGGCATCGTGCCCGATATCGAGGTGCGGCCCACCATCGAGGGGATACGTGCCGGACGCGACGAGGTGCTGGAAGCGGCGCTTGCGCACATCCTTGGCGAGGATGCCGACGCCGATGCGATCCGCCGCATGGCGGCGCGCCCGCGTTGACGAAAAGGTGGTGCCGGGAACTTCATGCTCCCGCCATTGCCCAAGTGCGCTGTTCAAGCCCGGTTGCGGTGGCTAGACTGCGACGCACGATTTCCATGGAGAGCATCCCGTCATGACGGCATCCCGCCTGTTGTTCCTCGTTC
>CAYOXI010000057.1:1636-14785 GCA_964407855.1 uncultured Chromatiaceae bacterium | reverse complement strand
TCCTTCGTGGAGCCCTTCATCCGCGATGACATGTCTGCCGAGGACCGGGAGGCCAGCGAGGTATGGCTCGGCGGACTGTGGGCTGCCTGGGACAAGGACGTGACCAGGGCACGGAATCTGCCCGCCGGGGCAGTCCAGGCTTACGCGGACGACCTTGCCACGCGCCTCGAGATGGTGGACGGCCACGCCGCGCAGGCGGCGCGGGATGCAGGACTGGTAGACCGCATCATGGGCCGGACCGAGGTCGATGAATATCTCCGGGAGGTGGCCGGCGAGAGCCTCTGGGATGACAGCTACAGTGGTGTTGATTTCCGGTCCTATGCGCGTGCCACGGCGCTGGAACTCAGGATCCGTGAGCCGGGCACCAGCAATGTGGGCATCATTGTCGCTGTCGGCGAGATCGTCGATGGCGAGGCCCCGCCGGGAACCATTGGCGGCGACACCCTGGCCGCGGGGATACGGCAGGCGCGGCTGGATGATTCAATACAGGCCGTGGTGCTCTTGATCGACAGCCCCGGCGGCAGCATGTTCGCCTCCGATGTGATCTTCGACGAGATCGTGGCCCTGAAGGCGGCTGGCAAGCCGGTGGTGGCGTCGATGAGCAGTGTTGCGGCATCAGGCGGGTACTACATCGCCATGCAGGCCGACGAAATACTGGCAAGCGACACGACGATTACCGGGTCCATCGGGGTGGGTGCGCTGTTCCCGACATTCCAGCGGTCCCTCGACAAGCTCGGCATCACTGTGGATGGCTTCGGCACCACCCGGCTTGCAGGCCAGTTGCGGCTGGACCGGGCACTCGGTGACGACGCGCGGCGCATGCTGACGGCCAGTGTGAACGACGCCTACCGGATTTTCGTCGACAAGGTGGCAACGGCCCGCGACCTGCCCTTCGAGCAGGCCGAGGCCGTGGCACGCGGCCGGGTCTGGACAGGTGCTGATGCCCGCGAGCGTGGCCTGGTGGATCGCATTGGCGGCCTGGAGGACGCGATCGAAGCTGCTGCCGGCCGGGCGGGCCTTGAGCCCGGGAAGTACGGACGCCGATATCTGGAACCCGAACAGCCCCTGCTCCAGCGAATCATTACCAGCATGGGTGTGGCCGGCATCCGGCTTGCGCACCGTCTGGGCATGAATCTGCCCGGCAGAGCCTCCGGCCGCGCACTACAGGGTGCTATTCGGGCTGCCGACAGGGAACTCGGCAGGCTGGCACGGCTCAACGATCCCCGCGGCCTGTACTACCACTGCTTCTGCATCCCCGACTGACAGTGGTCAGGCCAGTTCATCCCGCCTGGGATAGTCGAACAGCAGCAGGCGTCCACCGGCCGCAGCCAGATCGGACCAGGCAGGCGCGTCCGTGGCGATGATGACGATGCCGGTAGTCGGCACATTGTCGATGTTTCCGCCAGTCAACCGGTTCGCCAGATCCGTGATACCCGGGTTGTGGCCGCAGAGCAGGATGTCCCGAAAGCTGTTGTCCTGACGACCAAGGATCTCAAGGATCTGGTCGGGTGCTGCCAGATACAGTTGATCTTCCCGCTGGATGAACTCCGCGGGATAGCCGATCTCACCGGCGACAATCTTCGCGGTCCGTCGCGCCCGGACGGCCGGACTGGTAATGATCAGGGAGGGCCGGGCACCCCGCCGCCGGAGGCGCTGGCCCATCGTCGGCGCATCACGCTTGCCGCGGTCGTTGAGCGGGCGCTCGAAATCCGTCAGTCCCTCGTTTTCCCATGAGGATTTGGCGTGCCGTAGCAGGGTGAGCTGCCGACTCATCCGCCTCAAAGCAGTCCGGTTTCGAGCCGGGCAGCTTCGGACATCTTGTCCTGGCTCCACGGCGGATCGAAGACCAGTTCCACCTCTACGGTGCCGGCGGTGGGAATCTGGCTGACCTTGTGCCGGGCCTCATCGACCAGGATCTCCCCCATGCCGCAGCCCGGGGCAGTGACGGTCATGCGGATGCTGACCGATCGCTCGCCGGACGGCAGCTGGCTGATCGAACAGTCGTATACCAGCCCGAGTTCAACGACATTGATCGGAATTTCGGGGTCATAGATGGTCTTGAGCTGCTCCCAGACCAGGGCCTCGAACTGCTCATCAGTGGCATCGTCGGGCAGCACCGGGACCGCAACCGGCGTCCTGCCGAGGGCGTCGGCATCCGCACCGGGAATCCGTACCAGGTTGCCTTCAAAGTAGATTGTGAAGCTGCCACCCATGGCCTGGGTGATGTAGGCAAGGGAGTCTTTCGGGATGGTGACCGGAACGCCGGACGGGACCATCAGACCCGTCACCTCCCGCCGGATGACGACGGGTTCGCTCGTGCTGCTCATGGCCGGTTCACTCGGTCGTCACGATCTGTGGCGCGGCATCGAGCGCAGCCTCGAGCGTCTGCCACGGCAGCGTCGCGCATCGCACCCGCGAGGGATAGTCCCGGACACTGCCCAGGGCTGCGAGGTCTCCCGTGAGGCTGGTACTGTCCTCGGCGCGCATCGCGGCCAGGAAATTGCGGATTTCGAGCCGGGCAGCTTTTTCCACCACTCCCTTCACCGCCTCCGTCATCATCGATGCTGATGCCATGCAGATCGCGCAGCCCGTCGCTTCAAAGCCAATATCGCGAATCTCCTGGTCCACGATGTGCAGATAGACCTGCACCTTGTCGCCGCACAGGGGGTTATGGCCCGTTGCCGCCCGGTCGGTGTCCACCGGCCGGGCGCGATTGCGTGGTTCCCGGCTGTGATCCAGCACCGTGTGCCGGTACAGGTCCAGGCTGTCCTCAGTCTCCGTCATCAGCGGAACATCCGCATGGCCACTTCTATGCTGTCCACCAGCTGATCGATCTCGGCACGGGTGTTGTAGAAGGCGAACGAGGCGCGGGCGGTTCCCGGAATCCCGAAGCGCTCCATGACCGGCATCGCGCAATGGTGCCCGGCGCGGATCGCGACGCCTCGCTGGTCCACGACCGTACCCAGATCGTGGGGATGGATGTCATCCACATTGAACGAGACCAGACTGGCCTTGTGCCGGGCCGTGCCGAAGATCCGCAGTCCCGGCAGGGCCTGCAGGCGTCCGGTCGCGTAGGCCAGCAGCTCCGCCTCGTAGGTGGCAATTTCTGCGAGGCCGAGTCCCTGCAGATAGCGCAGTGCCTCGGCAAGGCCGACCGCGCCGGCGATATGGGGTGTGCCAGCCTCAAGCCGGTATGGCAGCTCGTTATAGGTGGTGCCACTGAAGCTCACGGTCAGGATCATGTCCCCGCCACCCTGGAAGGGTGGCAACCTCTCCAGGGCCGCCTCACGCCCGTAGAGCACGCCGATGCCGGTGGGACCACAGGCCTTGTGTCCGGAAAAGGCATAGAAGTCGCACCCGAGGGCCTGGACGTCTACGGGCTGGTGCGGTATCGCCTGCGCTCCGTCGAGCAGTACCGGAATGCCGTGGTGCCTGGCGGCCGCGACAATATCGGCCACCGGATTGACAGTCCCCAGTGCATTGGAGACATGGGTGACGGCAACCAGTCGGGTGCGTGGCCCGAGCAGTCGCCGGAAATCATCCATCAGCAGTTCGCCGGAATCGCTGATGGGGGCCACCTGCAGCCGGGTGCCGGCCCGTTCGCAGAGCATCTGCCAGGGCACGATATTCGAGTGATGCTCCATCCCGGTGATCAGGATCTCATCGCCGGGCGCCAGCCCCTGCCCGAGACTGTAGGCAAGGAGGTTGATAGCCTCGGTGGTGCCCCGGGTGAAGACGACCTCCCTGGTGGATCGTGCGTTGATGAACGACCGGACAGTTTCGCGGGCACTCTCATACAGGTCGGTGGCCCGATGACTGAGCGTGTGTACGCCACGGTGGACATTGGCGTGGTCGTGCGTGGCATAGCGCTGCATCGCCTCCAGGACACTGACTGGCGCCTGGGCTGACGCTGCGTTATCCAGATACGCCAGCGGATAGCCGTTCACCGTCTGCCCGAGGATCGGAAAATCCCGGCGTATATCCGCGACGGCTCGCGACCCGACGTGCGCGGTGTCCGTGGGGTGCTCCGGCAGTGCTGCGGAGGGATTCACGATCCCGTCCTGCCGAGCGTGCTGAGCCGGGCGGCCAGGCGTTCCTCGAGTGCCGTGCGCAGCGCCGATGGGTGCAGGCTCTCCAGGCCCTCGCGGAGAAAGGCGCTGGTCAGCAGGTCCCGGGCGTCGGCCGGATCAAGACCACGCGATTGCAGGTAGAAGAGGGCGCCGGGATCGAGCTGCCCCGTAGTCGCGCCATGACTGCAGCGCACATCATCCACGTGGATTTCGAGCTCCGGCCTGGTATCGATTTCGGCGGTCGTGGATAGCAGAAGATTGCGGTTGTTCAGGGTTGCATTCGCCCCCGCCGCGCCAGCCTCTACCAGGATCCGGCCATTGAAGACGCCGCGCCCGCTGCCCGCGGCAATGCCCCTGACGGACTGCCGGCTGACTGTGCGGGGTGCGCGATGGGCCACGGAGAAGTGGTTGTCGACGTGACGCTGGCCGTCGGCGAGAAAGATGCCATGGATACCGACCGATGCGCCGGTGCCGTTGAGCTGGATGGCGAGGTCCAGGCGGGTGAGTCTGGCCCCCAGTTCCATGCTGAGGACCGACACTGTTGCGTCCTCCGCAACCGACAGGCCAATGTTGTCCGTGAGCAGGGCGTCAGCCGGGAGCGACTGCAGCCTGATCAGCTGCAGGTGGGCGCCTGCACCCAGCCTGATCTGCGTAACCGCATTGACGACGGTTCCCTGGCCGGTAGCCTGCTCCAGCAGCAATGTCAGGCTGGTGCCTGCCGACACGTCGACGATCAGGCGCGGGTGCACCATCCGCGCCTGATCGCCCGCGAGGAGTTCGATATGCAGGGAGTGGGGCGCTGCCGCTGCCCCTGCACGAACAATGACAGCATCCTCGAGAAGGGCAGTATTGAGATCCATGAGCGTCGTGCTTCCGGCCCCGTCACTGCCAGCCAGAACCGCGTCCGTCGCCGCCACCATGTCCGGCGATGCTGAACGCAGCGACGCCACGCTCAGGCCGGCCGGCAGGGGCGGCAACGGGGCTTCGAGCCGCCCGTCCCGGACCAGGATTCGGGCGGCATCGTCGAGCAGCGGCAATGAACTTGCGGCAGCCTTGACCGGCAGTGAACCGGCGTTGGTGATAGCCAGAGGCTGCGCGTCCAGGCTGGCAAGGCCAAGACTCTCGAATTCGCTCAGGTCCGTGTAGCGCCAGGCTTCATCCCGGGTACTCGGCAGTCCGCTGGCCAGTACCCGGGCCAGGGCCTGCTGCCGCCGAGGGTTCATCCACGCCAGTTCGGGTGCGGCCTGGCTTGCCCGCTGCGCGGCCGCCCGCCATGTCTGGCCGGGCAGCAGATCTGGGCTCTGGGTGCTCATCTGGGTGTCTGCTGTGGCCGGAACCATGTCAGCCTGCCGCAGCGGCCAGGACGCCATCGTAGCCTTCAGCTTCCAGTTCCAGCGCGAGCCTGTGGTCGCCGGTCCGGATGATGCGGCCGCCGGCCAGTACATGAACGAAGTCGGGACGGATGTAGTCCAGCAGGCGCTGGTAGTGTGTAACCAGCACGAAGGCCCGCTCAGGACTGCGCAGGCTGTTGACGCCACTGGCAACGACCTTCAGCGCATCAATGTCCAGTCCCGAGTCGGTTTCGTCGAGAATGGCCAGCACCGGTTCGAGCACCGCCATCTGGAAGATCTCGTTGCGCTTCTTCTCGCCCCCGGAGAAGCCCTCGTTGACGCCACGCTGGAGGAAGCTCTCGTCCATCTGCATCAGGCGGGCCTTGTCCTTGACCAGGCGCAGGAAGCTGGCGGCGGGCATCTCGCCCTCGCCGCGGGCAGCCCGCCGCGCATTGAGCGCCGACCGCAGCAGATAGAGATTGCTCACGCCGGGTATCTCAACGGGGTACTGAAAGCCGAGAAACAGTCCGGCCCGGGCGCGTTCCTCGGGTGCCATGGCGAGGAGGTCCCGGTCCTGGTAGAGAACTGTGCCAGCGGAGACCTCGTAGCCCTCGCGGCCTGCGAGCACGTGGGCAAGCGTGCTCTTCCCGGAACCGTTCGGCCCCATGATCGCGTGCACTTCGCCGGCCCGGGCCGTGAGGCTGAGTCCGGTGAGGATTTCCTTGCCGCCGACAGTGACCCGCAGGTCAGTCACCTGAAGGAGTGGGGGTGCATTCATGGTTGCTCCATGCGGTGCGGCCTAGCCAACCGCACCCTCCAGGCTGACATTGAGGAGATTCTGGGCTTCCACGGCAAATTCCATGGGCAGTTCCCGGAAGACCTGCTTGCAGAAGCCATTCACGATCAGGTTGACTGCGTCTTCCTGGGATAAACCCCGCTGCCGGCAGTAGAAGAGCTGGTCATCGCCGATCCTGGATGTCGTGGCCTCGTGCTCGACAATGGCCGTGGGATTGCGGATCTCCATGTAGGGAAAGGTGTGGGCACCACAGCCGGTTCCCATCAGGAGGGAGTCGCACTGGGTGTAGTTGCGCGCACCTTCTGCCGTCGGGTAGATCTTCACCAGTCCGCGATAGCTGTTCTGGGCCCTGCCGGCCGAAATGCCCTTGGAGACGATCGTGCTGCGGGTATTGCGCCCGATGTGAATCATCTTGGTGCCGGTGTCGGCCTGCTGGAAGTTGTTCGTCACGGCTACCGAATAGAACTCGCCCACTGAGTTCTCGCCGCGGAGGATGCAGCTCGGATATTTCCAGGTGATGGCCGAACCAGCCTCCACCTGGGTCCAGGATATGCGCGAATTGGCGCCCCGGCAGTCGCCCCGCTTGGTGACGAAATTGTAGATCCCGCCCCGGCCCTCTTCATCGCCCGGATACCAGTTCTGGACCGTGGAGTACTTGATGGTCGCGTCGCGCAGCGCGACCAGCTCGACGACGGCGGCATGCAGCTGGTTCTCGTCCCGCTGGGGGGCCGTGCAGCCCTCCAGGTAGCTGACATGGCTGCCTTCCTCCGCGATGATGAGGGTGCGCTCGAACTGCCCGGTATTGGCCTGGTTGATCCGGAAATAGGTCGACAGCTCCATCGGACAACGTACGCCCCTCGGAATATAGACAAAGGAGCCGTCGGTAAACACCGCTGAGTTCAGCGCGGCGTAGAAGTTGTCCCGGTACGGTACGACCGTGCCGAGGTACCTGCGGACCAGTTCAGGGTGTTCGCGGGCAGCTTCCGAGAACGAGCAGAATATGACGCCGGCTGCAGCGAGCTTGTCCTTGAAGGTGGTGGTGACCGACACGCTGTCGAATACGGCATCCACCGCAACGCCGGCCAGCCTGGCGCGCTCGTGGAGGGGAATGCCCAGCTTCTCGTAGGTTTCGAGGAGTTTTGGGTCAACCTCATCAATGGACTTGAGCCCCTGTGGCGCCTTTGGCGCGGAGTAGTAGGAAATGTCCCCGTAGGCGATGGGCGGGTGGTGCAGCTTCGCCCATTTTGGCTCGCGCAGGCCCAGCCAGTGCCGGTAGGCCTTGAGCCGCCACTCGAGGAGAAATTCCGGCTCGCCCTTCTTGGCGGAGATGAACCGGATCACGTCCTCCGAGAGTCCCGGTAGCACGGTATCCGATTCGATGTCCGTGACGAAGCCATGGGCATAACCCCGGCTCAGCACTTCCTCCAGCGCGGCATTCTGTGGTGTATTGCTCATGGCTGTACCTTCACCTTGCCGACGGCAATCGCGGCCGCGGTCTGGCACTGCGGCTGGCAAGATTCAGCAGCGGAAATTCCCTGGGCGGATGGGCCAGGTCGGCAAGTGTCACGTCATCAAGTGAGTTCCGGATTGCCCGGTTGATCTTCTGCCAGGCGCTGCCCACCGGGCAACCGTCCTCGAGTTCGCAGCGGCTGTCAGCGGTACTGCATTCCGTAATGCTCAGCGGCCCTTCCAGTGCCGCGAGTATTTCGGCGGCCGTGATGGTAGTTGCCGATCGCGCCAGTCGGTAGCCTCCTTCGACGCCCCGCTCGGCGCTGACCAGGTCGCCTCGTGACAGGGCCTTGAGCAGCTTCTGCACCGTCGGCAGTGCCACCCGGGTGGCCTGTGCGACATCGCTGGCCGAACAGAGGCGGTCCGCCCGGTTGGCGAGATGGACGAGGATCATGGTCCCGTAGTCGGTGAGCTTGCTGATCCGAAGCATGGTGTACGGCCCCCCTCCGGGGCTGGCGCTGTATATGGGACTATATTAGTCCACTATAAGCCCGGAAGGAAGCCGGGGGACCTCCGCGCAGGCTGCGATTGCCGGGGCATCCGGTGGAATTTGCTATTCTTCGCCTCGGCTGCAGCACTGCACTATTAGGAGGCCTATACATGACTGCCCAGTCACTTGTGCCCACCGGCCATGGAAGCCGCCTGAACCCGTGACTGCACCCGGTCAGGCTCCGGACAATCTCATCGAGATTGAGAAGCTGCACTTCAGCCGGGCAGGGCGGCCGATCTTTTCCGGCCTCGACATGGCGATTCGCCGGGGCAGCATCACCGCGATCATGGGTCCGAGTGGCACGGGAAAGACCACTCTGCTGCGCATGCTCACCGGCCAGCTGCGCCCGGCCTCCGGATCCGTGCGGGTGGCGGGCCAGGAGGTGGCGCGGCTTCCACGCAGCGAGCTCTACCAGCTCCGCCGGCGGATGGGCATGCTGTTCCAGAACAGTGCCCTGCTGACCGATCTCGATGTCTTCGAGAATGTCGCCTTCCCGCTGCGCGAGAACACGCGGCTGCCCGATGCGCTGATCCGGCAGGTGGTGCTTACCAAGCTCAACTCGGTGGGCCTGCGGGGAGCGGCGCAACTCAAGCCTGTCGAGTTGTCCGGTGGCATGGCGCGGCGCGTGGCGATGGCCCGGGCGATCGTCATGGATCCGGAGCTGCTGCTCTACGACGAGCCATTCTCCGGACTGGATCCCATCTCGCTGGGCGTGGTCCTGCGACTGATCCGGCGCAACAATGATGCGCTGGGCCTCACGAGTATTGTGGTTTCCCACGACGTGCCGGAAATCAGCAGGATCGCGGACCATTGCTTCGTGATTTCCGAAGGTGTCGTGATTGCCTCTGGCCCGCCAGCGGCGCTCCTCGAAAGTGATTCGCCGCTGGTCCGGCAGTTCATGAATGGCACGCCGGATGGCCCGGTCCCCTTTCATTTCCCTGCACCGGATTACGCGGACCAGCTGCTGGGCAGCGGCCAGTGACACTGACCCTGCAGTTGTGGACGGGGTTCCTCGATGCCCTGCGGAAGCTCGGTGCGGCGGTACTTTTTCTCGTCGATATTCTCCGGCAGTGCCCCGCGGCCATGGCCAGGCCACGGCTCATCTCCGAGCAGGTGCACAATTCAGGCGTGCTGTCCCTGGTCATCATCATGACCTCAGGGTTTTTCGTTGGCATGGTCATCGGCATCCAGGGTTATGACAGCCTCTCGCGCCTGCGCCAGGAGGACATCCTGGGAGCCGCGGTCGCACTCACGCTGCTGAAGGAGCTCGGCCCGGTAGTCACGGCCCTGCTGTTCGCCGGCCGCGCCGGCACGGCGCTGGCCTCCGAGATCGGCCTGATGCGGGCGACGGATCAGCTGGCGGCCATGGAAGTCATGGCGATCGACCCGATCCGCCGGATCATCGCCCCCCGCTTCCTGGGCGGCGTGATCTCCGTACCGTTCCTGACCGCCGTGTTCAACTGTGTGGGCATACTCGGGGCATGGTTCATTGGCGTGTCGGTGATGGGCGTGGACAACGGCGCCTTCTGGTCCCAGATGCAGGAATACGTGGATCCCGCCGATATCTCTGAAGGGGTGATCAAGAGCCTGGTGTTCGGCGTGGCAGCAAGCCTGATCGCCGTCTACGAGGGTTACAATGCCCCCCCGACGGCAGAAGGTGTCGGCATGGCCACCACGAGGACCGTGGTGACTACATCCATCCTGGTTCTGATCCTGGATTACCTGATCACCGCCTACCTGCTCTGAAGGTCCCACCCATATGGAAAATACGCGTACTCGCGAACTTGGCACCGGCCTGTTCATCTTTCTGGGCTTTGCCGCCTTGCTGTTTCTGGCAACGCAGACCACAGACATGGATGAGTACGCCCGGACGGACGGCTACCGGGTCACTGCCCGCTTCGACGATGTGGCCGGTCTCAAGGTCCGTTCCGCCGTGACCATGGCCGGCGTCAACATCGGCCGCGTGGAGAGCATCGAGTTTGACAATGATCAGCTGGATGCAATTGTTACCCTGCGCATTAACACCCGGTTCAACCGCATACCCGAAGACTCCGATGCCAGCATCCTTACGGCCGGATTGCTGGGCAGCAAGTACGTGGGCA
This sequence comes from uncultured Chromatiaceae bacterium, assembly GCA_964407855.1. Taxonomy (GTDB): domain Bacteria; phylum Pseudomonadota; class Gammaproteobacteria; order Steroidobacterales; genus SHZI01. The sequence continues at coordinate 4,487 of CAYOXI010000057.1, read as the reverse complement.
TCGGTCCCGGTGGTTCAGACGAGTACCTGAGGGACCAGAGCCAGCTGACGATGACCCAGTCGGCCGTCGTGCTGGAGCAGCTGATCAGCAAGTTCCTCTTCAGCCAGGCAGAGAAGGGCGACAGCGGTGTGCCGGGCGGAGATGGAAATTGAGGAGTAACCCGATGCGTAGCCTTGCCACCGTCGCCCTTTGCCTCGTTGCCGCCGTTGCGGTCGCCGATGAGCGCACTCCCGAGGAGCTCGTCAGGCAGACCGCTGATACGCTGGCGAGCCGCATTGACGGCCGGCAGCAGCAGCTGCAGGCCAATCCCGCCGAGCTCTACGGCCTGGTCAGCGAGGTATTCCTGCCGGTATTCGATACCGATTACGCCGGACGCCTGGTCCTTGGCAAGCACTGGCGTACCGCAACGCCGGCCCAGCGCCAGAAATTCATTGATACCTTCTACGATTTCCTGCTCCGCAGCTATTCCCGCTACGTGGTGCGCTTCGAGAAGGACCGGGTGAAGATCCTGCCCAATCCTGGCGGCAATCCCGACCCGGACCGGGCTGTGGTCCGGACCGAGATGCAACTGCCCGATGGTACCCGGCTGCCGGTGCACTACAGCCTGCGCAAGACGCCGCAGGGCTGGCGAGCCTTCGATGTGCGGATCGAAGGTATCTCCTATGTGCAGAACTACCGCAATCAGTTCAATGCGGAGATCGGCGCCCGCGGCATTGACGCCGTGATCGCCCGCCTCCAGGCCGAGGCGACCAAGGTGGATGGCATGGCGCCCGTGGGGTCCGGCAGCCAATGACGCCGGCATCCCTGGTGATGAGCACACCGGGTCAGCTGTCGGTGACCGGGCCGATGGTATTTGCGACCGCCGGGGATCTCCTTGCTGCGAGTCGCAGCCTGCTGGGCGGGGCCGAACCGGTCACCATTGATCTTGCCAGCGTCACCGATGCGGACAGTGCGGGCCTTGCGCTGCTGCTGGAGTGGCTGCGCTGGGGAAGGGCCGAGGGGCGCAGCACGGCCTTTGCTGCCCTGCCGGAGAAGCTGCTGGCCATCGCCCGGCTGAGTGACGTGGATGGCCTGCTGCAGGCAGGCTACTGGTCGTCCCCGAAGTCCTCGACGTCCTCCGGATAGAGGTCATAGTCGTCGTCCGGCACATTGCCATCCAGGACGCGATAGCGGCGGTTCTGCAGGTAGGCGTCCCGCACAAATGCATACGGGTCGTAGGACTCGAACACCATCTGGTCCACGTCGAGCAGACGGGAGCGCTGGTCCACCTGGTACAGGGCGTACAGTCCGATCTGTACCGTTGTCTCGTCCCCGGCGATGGCGACGAAGGGCGTCAGCGGCGCGTCTACCAGGCTTCCGGCCCCGTCCCGCACGGTGCTAGGACCAAAGATCGGAATGACCAGGTAAGGTCCCTGTGAGACGCCCCAGACGCCCAGCGTCTGGCCGAAGTCTTCATCGTTCTCCACCAGGCCGATGCGGGTGGCAGGATCAAAAAGTCCCGCCAGGCCAATCGTGGAATTGACCAGGAACCGCGCTCCATCCCGGCCTGCCTGGGACATCTTCCCCTGGAGGAAGGCGTTGGCAATGGTCACCGGGTACAGCAGGTTGCGGAAGACATTGCGCACCCCGGAGCGCAGCTGCTCCGGCAGGCCACGCTCATAACCGACTGCCACTGGACGCAACACGTAGCGATCACCCAGATCGTTGAGGCTGAAGACCACCCGGTTGACCCTTTCAAACGGGTCATTGGGCTCGGTGGCTACTGGCGCACCGCGGGTGGCGCAGCCCGTCAGGAGCAGGGTGGCGCAGATCAGACCTGCCAGCTGTCCCCAGCCGCTTTTCACAGGCCACCGCCTCCGGCCCGCCGCCGGTTCTTCTGTTCCCGTTCCAGCCATTCGCGAATCTCTTCCAGTCTTGAGGTGAAGCGGGCCTGCTGGACCCGGTCGAGGCCCGGCATCGACAGGGCAAGGCGCAGCTGGTCCGCTGCCATGATGACATCGCCCTTCACGAGGTGCAGTTCGGCCATGTAGTAGTGGGCGTCCGCCGTATCCCCGGCCGCGCTGGCGGCCAGTGCAATCAGCCGGATCTGCTCGGCCGTCGGCGGGACATTGTTGAGCAGGTCCAGCAGCACTGAGTGGGCTTCCCTGGCCTGCCCGTCCGCGAGCAGGGCCTCGGCGAAGCGGATGGTCAGCGGCACATTGCGCGGGTAGAGGGCCATCGCCTCGCGATAGATGCTGAAGGCCGCGCTACGGTTGCCCAGCGCGAGTTCAGCTCCCGCCAGGCCGGAATGCAGCGGTATCACACCGGGGTGAGCGCTCTTCAGGGCCAGGAAGCTATCCCTGGCAGCCTCGTACTGGCCGAGCTCCATCCGCGCCAGGGCGATGCCGTACTCTGCCCCGAGGGTGCCATCGACGGTTGTGCGGGGCTGCGCCAGGAAATACTCAAGGGCTTTTTCCGGCGTGGGGCTGGTGAGGACCCGCAGCCGCGCCCGGGTCAGCACAAAGCCCGTGGAATCCTGCACCGTACGGCGGGGATAGGCGGCAGCGCGCGCCCGGGTTTCGGCGATGCGGGTTACAGTCACCGGGTGGGTGCGGAGAAACTCGGGCGACTGGCTGGCCAGCGGACCCGTCTGCTGCGCAAGCGTCTCGAAGAAGGCCGGCATGCCCATGGGATCGAAGCCGGCAGCGGCCAGCACGCTGACGCCGACGCGATCCGCCTCGTATTCGTTTGACCGCGTGAAATTGATCTGCTGCTGGATCGCCATACCCTGGGCAGCCGCAATCGCACCCGTGACCGCATCGCCCCCGCCGCCGGCAGCGCCGAGCAATATGGCGCCGAACAGCGCTGCCAT
>CAYOXI010000057.1:0-1536 GCA_964407855.1 uncultured Chromatiaceae bacterium | reverse complement strand
GCGTGACCCTTGACGCTGACCTTGCGCCACTCCCGGCGGAGCTTGCCGTCCGCGTCGATCAGGAAGGTACTGCGTTCGACGCCCATCACCTTCTTGCCGTACATGTTCTTTTCCCGGATCACATTGAAGAGCTTGCACAGTTCCTCATCACCGTCCGAGAGCAGGTCGAAGGGAAACTCGAACTTGGCCTTGAATTTCTCGTGGGAGGCCAGCGAATCCCGCGACACCCCGAGGATCACGGCGTTGGCCTTCCGGAACCTGGCGTGGAGGCTGGCAAAATCGCAGCTTTCGGTGGTGCAGCCCGGCGTGTTGTCCTTCGGGTAGAAGTACAGCACCACGGTGCGTCCGCGCAGGCTCTTGAGGTCTATCGTGGCACCACCGGTCGCGGGGAGCCGGAAGTTGGGAACGACCTTGCCGATGGCGATGTTGCTCATGGTTCTCCTTGGTCCCATAAAGGGTCGGTGCCGCAATGGCCTGTGATGCGGTTTGCCGTCAGCGCTGGGCAGGCTCCATGACGGCATCCAGGTTCTGTTCGTCGCAATACTCCATGAAGGCTTCGCGAAGCGACGCGACGTGGATGCTCCCGGGTACATTCACCGTCATCTGGACGCTGAACATCACCGCCCCGGTATGGGGGGCATTGTACCGCCGGGTGACGACCTCCGAGATTTCGAGGCCCCGCGCGGCAAAAAAGTTCGACAGGCCGAAAACTATCCCCTCGTGATCCAGCGTTACCACGTCCACGGTATAGGGGGCGGAGGTCTCGACGGGGCGCGGCTTCGTCTCGCGCACGGTGACGGTGAGATCGGTCTGTTGCTGCAGTGCCTGCAGCTGGCTCTGGAGCTTGCTCACCGTATGCCAGTTGCCGGACACCAGCATCATCACGGCGAATTCCGAGCCGAGCGCAATCATCCGGCTTTCCCGGATGCTGCCGCCGGCCGAGGTTATGGACTGACTGAGGTCGCGAACGAGGCCGGCGCGGTCGGGGCCAATGGCTGTGACCGCCAGGAGCTTTTCCATGGATCTGTTCTTGGGGGGTATGAAGGCGAATTCCAGTGTACCGGGAAATGCCGGTGCGGCAAGCTGGCGGCCGTCCGGCCTTGCGGGTCCGGCAGGCGGGCAGTAACATCGCCGCTGCCTTCCGTCCCCGGATTCACCCCATTGTTTTCAGGCCATGTTTTCAGGTAGCAGCGTCGCCGTCGTCACCCCGATGGAGGCCGATGGCACGGTGGATTTTGCCTGCCTGGAACGGCTGGTGGATTTTCACGTGGACGAGGGTACGGACGCGCTGGTGGTTGCCGGTACCACCGGCGAGTCGGCCACCCTCAGCAAGGCCGAACATGTCGAGGTGATTCGGGTCGCCGCCGAGCGGGCGGCCGGCCGGATTCCGGTCATCGCCGGCACGGGCTCCAACTCCACTGCCCAGACCATCGACCTGTCCCGGGCGGTTGCCGGTTTTCCCATCGATGGCTACCTGATCGTCACGCCCTATTACAACAAGCCCACCCAGGAAGGGCTTTACCGTCACTACCTGGC
>CAYOXI010000056.1:2657-14811 GCA_964407855.1 uncultured Chromatiaceae bacterium | reverse complement strand
CGCACCTCCCGCGCGCCGATCACCGTTTTCTCGTCCGAAAACCCGTACACCAGGGCCAGGTCGCAGAAGGTATTGATCAGCCGGGGAATGCCTTCACTGGCGGCCGCGATCAGGCGAATCGCCTGCTCATCAAACAGCTCCGGCGACGCGCCGACCAGCGTCACCCGGTGCAGGATGTACTCGCGCACCTCGTCATCGCTGAGCCGCTTCAGGTGAAAGGCCACCGACACCCGTTGCGTCAGCTGACGAAGCTGTGGCGCCTGCATCAGGCTGCGCAGTTCCGGCTGGCCCACCAGGATCACGTGGAGCAGGTATTCCTTCTGGGAATTCACGTTGGAGAGCATGCGGATCTCTTCCAGGCCGCGGATACCCAGGTTCTGCGCCTCGTCCACGATCAGCACCACCGGCCGGCCGGCCGCGTACTCCCGGATCATGAACTGCACGAAGTCGTCGTAGAGCTCGACCTTGCCCTTGCCTTTGTAGGGCAGGCCGTAGGCCATCATGATCCACTCGCCCATCTCGCCGAAGCTGCGCGTGGTGAAGTTGATCAGCCCCACCGTCACGCTGCTGCCCATCTCGTCGAGCAGCCGGTTGATCAGTGTGGTCTTGCCACCACCCACCTCCCCGCTCACCACGGTAAAGCCCTGGCGGTTCAGAACGCTGTAGCGGAGCAGGGTGAGGGCCGTGCTGTGGCCCTTGGAGAGATAGAGAAAGGAGGCATCGGGCAGCAGGGCGAAAGGCCGCTCCCGCATGCCATAGAAGGCCTCGTACATCGCGGCTAGCTGCCGCCGAAGAAGCGCTTCTTCTTGAACGCTCCCCCGTAGCCGTAACCGGTGGTGGGCGACTCCGACTTGTTCAGCACGGTCCCCACCAGCGGCACGTTCTTCAGGATCTCGTAGGCCTGCTGCAGGTCGTCCTTACGCGTGGTGCCGCTCTCGGCCACCATCAGCATGCAGTCCACATAGGGCGAGAAGGCCAGCGCATCGTCAGCCGCCAGGATCGGCGGCAGGTCAAACACGATAAGGCGGTCGGCGTAGCGGGTCTTCAGCTCGTTCACCAGCGCGATGTTGCGCGGTGAGCGCAGCATCTCGGCGGAATTCGGCACCGCGCTGCGGCCGGGCAGCAGCACCAGGCGCTCGATGCCCGGCGCCACCAGCACCTCGTGGAGGCCGATGTCGGAGGTGAGGTAGTCGCTGAGGCCGAACTCGGGCTCGAAGCCGAAGTACTTGTGGATCGTGGGTTTGCGCAGGTCGGCATCGACCAGCAGCACGGTGTTGGTGACCTCCATGGCGAGACTCACGGCCAGGTTGATGGCAGTGAGCGTCTTGCCGCAGCCGCTGGCGGGGCCGGTCACAGCCAGCGTGGTCCAGCCGTTGTTGCGCATGGTCTGCAGCACCCGGGTGCGCAGCATCCGGTAGCTGTCCTTGAATTTGTGCTCCGGTAGCGCGGCAATGATGCGGTTGTCGAGCAGCGTCTGGTCGCTCACCTCGATCATCCGGGTCTGGGTGTAGCGCACGCCGGTGGAGAGATCCGCGCCGGGCTGCGGGATCTCCGCGCGGAACGTGCCCGTGCTGGAGAGCAGTCGGTCCTGCCCAGCCCGCTCGAGGGCCTTGCGTATACGTTCCATGGCTTACATTCCCAGCTTGCGGAGACCGACGTACCAGAGCACGTCGATGGGTATCCAGAGGAAGTGGACGAGGATCAGCACCACTGCGACCACCGCCGGGGCCACCAGCAGCGCGCCCACCCTGATATTTCGGTCGTGGACGCGGTCCTCCGCGGTGTCGATGCGGGGAATCTCGGCAATCGGCGGTGCGCCCTGCACGGCCTCCACGGCCCGCGGGCTGTTGATGGCGGCATCCATGCTCTCGGCTACCTGGGGCCAGCCGAGGCCTGCGGCCAGTACCAGCAGGATCAGCAGCGCCAGCAGCACCGGCCGGTTCGGGCTGGAGGGCAGCAGCGGCAGGTCGGGCGGCTCAACCAGCGAGAAGCGCTCACCCTTGCTCTGGGTTTCCAGCGCCTGGCCCATCTTCGAGACGAAGGCCTTGTCGCGGGCGGCCTGGTAGCTCAGGTTGGCACTTTGCAGGCGCCGGTACAGCGCGCTCAGGTCCTTCTCCACGCCACTGCTGCGCAGCGTGTTGCCCTCGATCTGGTTGCGTCGGGCGCGGATCTCGCCCTGCTGGCTGATCAGGGCGCGCTCCTGGGATTCCAGCATGTCCCGCTGGGCGCGGAACTGCACGTAAACGGGGTTGTCGGCCCGGAGGCTGCCCGTGTTGCGGTTCATCGGCGCGGCTGCCCTGCCTTCAAGGGTGGCCACCTGGCGTTCCAGGCTCTGCACCTCCGGGTGGCCAGGGGCGTAGCGTTCCCGGGCCTTGGCGAGTTCGGTACGGGCATCCTGCAACAGGGCGCTGTTGTCGGTGAGATCCACGTTGGCACCGAGCTGCAGCTGCACGGCCTCGAGATCCCGGCGGGTGCGCACCACGTCGGGGTGATCCGGGCTGTAGCGGCCTTCCATCATCGCGAGCTGCGTCTGCAGGGCCTTCAGCTGGTCCTCCGGGGCCGATACCGAGCGGCCATCCGGCAGCACCGAGGTGCCGATGGGGCTCAGCTTGGAGAGCTCCGCATCCATCATGATCTTGTTTTCGCGCACCGACTGCAGCTGCCGGTCCACCTCCTGCAGGTCATTGGTCAGCGACTGCATGATCTGCATGTTGAAGGTCATCAGCTCCGGCAGGCTGCCTTCGTTGGCCTGCTTGATCGCCGCGATCTGGGCCTCGACCTCCTTCACTTCCGTATCCAGGCGGTCCACCTCTTCCTGCATGAACTGGCTGGTCTGGGCGGTCTGCTCGGTGCGCGATCGGACATTCTCGGCGAGATACAGCGAGACCAGCTCGTTGGCCACCTGCCGCGCGGTCTGGGGATTGGTGTGCTCGAAACCGAGGCGGAAGGCGATGGTGCTGGTCATCTGCTGGCCGGTGGCGCTCGGCTGCTGCACGTCGATGACATCGATCTTCATGTCCTGCTCGACGTCGGCCACCAGCAGCAGGGTGGGCAGGTACTTGCGCTCCTCCGTGTAGAGGTCGAACTTCTCGATGATGCTGGCGAGGTTGGTCCGGGTCATCACCCGCTGGTTGATGTACTGGATCTGGCGGGAGGCGAAGGTGGTTACCGTGCTCGGCACCAGGCCGGGTGGAATCTCCGGGTCCTCGATGAGGATCACCGCGGTGGAGGTGTAGGAGTTGGGCCAGAAGAAGATGCCCAGCCCGCCGGCCACCAGCAGTGACAGCGCGAGGATCAGCGCAGGCTTGCGCCTCCGCTTCAGCGCGTCCAGGTAATCGGAAAAGGTCCGGTTGTCGTCCTCGGGGACAGCAATCTCAAAGGCCATGGTTTCGGCTCTGTTGGTGAGTTGTTATGCCGGCGTCCAGCTGCAGGGGGGAATGGTACGGCGCCGGATCGGGGATGACTGTGATCGGAGGCGAAGTTTTCATCCAGAAAAGTTGGCTAGACCGTTGAATCGGAAGTCTATCACCGGCCTGCCGACCGGGCAGAAGATTACCAAGGTTTCATTGGTTCGCCGAAAAGGCTGGCAAAACGAAGCGGGCCCCGAAGGGCCCGCTGGTGAACATAGTCTGGTGGCCGAGCGGCTCAGGTGGCGGCGCGGGCCTTCTTCAGGCGGCGGGCGCCGAGGGCAACCAGGGCGGTGCCCAGCAGCCAGACGGCGGGCGGGGCCGGCACGGCGGCAACGCCGCCGAAGTAGGCCTCGGTGATCTCGCAGCCCTGGGCAGAGCTGCCGCCACCCTTGTTGGTCCGCCTGGCGGAGGACGGGTTGGCACAACCGATATCGAGGCCGGAGACCCGGGCGGAGAAGAAGCTGGGGCCTTCGTAGGCCAGTCGGGCCAGGTCAACGTAGCTCGCGATGGTGTCGAAATCGATGCCGACAATCGAGAACTCGAAGGTGGTAATGCCACCAGTGTCGCTGCCCCTGCCCTTGCCCTTGTTCTTCCGGTTGCTCTGGTTCAGGCGTACGTCGTACTTGCCGAAGCCGGCCATGGTCTGGTTGTTGAAGGTGGCGTTCCACCGGGGAGAAATCGGGACCAGCAGGTTGGAGGGGCGCACCGAGATGCCCTCCACCGCGTTGAACGCAAACTGGGTGATGCCGAATTTCGGGCCACCGGCCAGATCCAGCAGGGGCTGCAGCACTTCGACCACAAAGTCGATGCCGCCATTGGCACCATCCGAGATGGTGACCTGGAGGTAGTTGATGCCGTCCGGCAGCTCGTCGGACTGGTTCAGGTAGTAGGAGATGGATGCCGCCTGGGCCGAAGTCGTGGCAAACAGGCCAATCGCCAACGCCGCAACAATTTTTCCGCGCAGGCCGGAACCGGTTTCAAGCGTCAGCATGGCATTCCCTCTGTACTCGCTCTGTAGTCGTTCTGCAGGCCGGTTAGCCGGCCTTGCTTTCTTGCTTGGATGTAACCTTAAGGCCGATCAGGCAGATACACAACGGCAATCTTCCATAATCCTGTGAAGTTTTTGTGGCACGCCGGCGGTCCGTTTCCGGGTGCTCCCGTGGCCTTCGGGCCGTGAGCGGACTGCCACTTTAGAAAAATCCCTCAAGTAGCTGAACCTATTCCGATTATCGCCCCTACATGGGATCGGGATCAGGCCCGGCGGTAGCCAGGCTCGCGACCGCCAGATGCCACAGCGCTGCCACTCTGGCATAGAAGTCCGTCCAGTCGCGCAGCGTCCGGCACTCCTGGTCGCCGGGCGGACGACCGAGATAGGCCGCCAGCAGGGCCACGCGCAAATCAGATGCGGCGCCGTCAGCAGTCCCCATCCCGGCCTCGCTAGCCAGTACCACCAGGTCGAACCACGGCACGTGGCGGGCCGCGTATTCCCAGTCCACGAGTCTGAGTTGGGGCGGGCCCGGGTCGGCCGCGAGGATCAGGTTTCCCGGTGACGGGTCGTTGTGGCAAAGGCACAGGGCTTCATTCGTGGGGCTGATCACGGGGGCCGCGGCCAGCAGTGCCGAGGCTTCCGCGACCAGCGCCCTTGTGTCCGCCCTGCCGAGCCGGCCGTAGCGCTCGATGGCGGCAGCCAGATCGAGCGCCGGCCCGTTCCAGGGCACGGCATGCAGACGCCGCAGCAGGCTGCCGGCCGCCGCCAGCTGCGCAGGATTCCGGAGCCCGGCCGCCGTGCAGGGCTCACCGGGGAGCCAGGTGGTGAGCAGCAGCCCTGTGTCCGGATCCGCATCCAGCACCGCAGGCCCGAGTCCCTCGCGATACGCGGCACGCAGCACCGCAAGTTCGCCCGCGCGATCCAGGCCGAGCCGGGCTGCACCGGGGAGGTCCTGCCGTAACACGGCCAGCTCGCCACCGACGCTCACCTGCCAGGTCTCGCTCACCGCTGTCCGGGCAAGGCACCTCAGCCGGGTGATCACCTGCACGCGGCCATGCTCCGGCGCCAGGTACGCCACCCGACGATGACCAGCACCAGGTACAGCGCGAACAGCGCGGCCGTCAGGTACAGCTCCCGGTTGAAATAGATGCCAAGCGAGAGGCCGTCAATCACGAACCAGTAGTACCAGTTCTCCAGCAGCTTGCGGGCCACCATCGCGGTGGCCGCGATGGCGCCCCAGGTGGTGAGGGCATCCAGGTAGGGCAGTTGTGCCGCCGTGAAAGTGGCCAGCAGCCAGCCGCTGCCGAGCGCCAGCGCGCCGATGCCGGCGATCAGCGCCAGGTGCCGGGAGAGCGGCCAGGTATGCACGCGCAGTGACTCGCCACCAGCGCCCGGTTGCCAGGCCCGCCAGCCGTAGACGGCAACCGCCAGGTAGAACACCTGCAGGCCCGCCACCATGTACAGCCCGGCGCCCGCAAAGATGCCGAGATACAGCGCCGAACTGAGGATAGCGGCCGGCCAGCAGAGCACGTTCTCGCGGATGGCCAGCACGAGATAGGCCAGCGCCAGCAGCACGGCGGCAATCTCCCACGGGGAGACGGCTGTGGCGTTCAGCTCCACGGCGTGCTGATCGGCAGGTCGGCGTTCAGGAACTTGGCTACGAGTACGACCGGGTGGTCGCGCTCCATCGCCGCGCGCGTACAGCGGGCAATGGCTGGCCACACCACATCGAAGTCGCCCCGCACCTGGGTGCTCATCTGGTTGGTCACCAGTTCCACGCCGGGCGTGCCGCGCAGTGCGTGGATGAAGCCGGTGATGGGCCCGACAAAATCCGGGGCCAGGGGATAGAGGCTGAGTTCCACCGTGATACGCATGGCTGCTCCTCACTAAAAGTCGACGGCAATGGTCAGGCCCGCGTGGCGGGGATCGCCGCGGCGGACATAGAGTGTCGAGTCAAAGTCCGGGGGCTCGTTGCCAAAGAAGAAGCCGCGGACCGCGTAGCTTTCATCCAGCAGGTTGCGCACCCAGCCGGTCACGGACCAGTTGCCCCACGCACGGCCGGCGCGCAGGTCCAGCAGCCGGAAATCGCCGGTGCGGGGATCCTCGCAATCGGCGGCCTGGCAGTAATCCACGTAAAAGCGGCCGCGGCCGCTGTAATCAGCGCGGACAAACCAGCCGTCGGGTGTGCGCCAGGTGCCGTTCACGCCAAAGTTGTAGCGCGGGGCGTGGGCCAGCTCACGCCCGGCCAGCTCCGGCCGGGTCGCGAAGCGTTCGATCTCGGTGTCCAGCAGGCCGAGCGACGCACCCAGCGTGAGGGGTGCAAGCGGTTGCCAGGTGGCCGCAAGCTCGAGGCCCCGGGTGCGCCCGGTATCGGCGTTGTCCGTGAGGAAGACGAAGGTAGTGGGATCACCCGGGCAGGGCTGCACCGGTACCTTGATCTGCAGGTCCTGCCGGTCCTGGGTGAAGACGCTCACGGCGCTACTCCAGCGCGCCGCAGCCGGCGCGAGGCGCAGGCCCACCTCGTAGTTCCACAGCGACTCGGGTTCGAAGTCGAGCTGCGCAGGCGTGACGGCCAGGTCGTCGCCGGGCGCACAACTGTCGGGGCCTGCGTCCACCAGACCGGCCAGGCTGGGGTTGAAGCCGCCGGCCTTGTAGCCCCGCGCCACACGGGCCCAGGCGCTGGTAGCCGGACCGAGCCTCCGGGTGAGCGTCAGGTCACCGCCGACCATCCGGTCGCGGGGCGTAAACGCATTGTCGAAGTTGTCCGTGTAGTCGGCCGACCGGGTCTCCCAGCGGAGTCCGCCGGTAAGGGTGGTTGCCGGGCCCACGGGCCGGGACACCTCGCCGAACAGCGCGAAGCTGCGGGCGTGGTAGTCGCTGCTGGCCGTGACATCAAGCACGAAGTCCTCGCTGCCGCCGCAGGTCTCAACGCCGCAGAGGCCGACGTCGCGACGGTGGTTGGACTCCGACAGGTCCAGGTACCAGGCGCCGATCACCCAGTCGCTGCCCAGGATCCGCCCGCCGGGCGCCGACACCAGGCGGAGTTCCTGGTTGATGGTGTCCCGCTGGCGGTCGAAGCGCTGGCTGAACGCGTAGACAAAGGGCGCCCAGAACGCATCGTTGCCCCAGTCCGCATCAAAGCTGGTCAGCACGTCGGTGGTCGCGAGGCCGGTGATGCTGACCAGTTCCGCGGTACCACCAAGCGCAAGCGTGGCGCGCACGGCACCTGCGGTGCTGCGCTGGGCATCCCGCCCCGGCTGGTTCGACTGCGTGCGGAAGCTGTTGTCGACGGCGAAATCGTCATAGCCGTTGTCCAGATCCGCGTGCAGCAGCGTCAACTGCAGGTCCAGGGGGCCCTCCGGCGACCAGTGCAGGCGGCCACGCGCCGTGAGCTCATCCCGCTCCGATGTGTCATCCCGCCCGAGGAAGACGTTGCGGCGAAAGCCGTCGCTGGCATGGCGCTGTACCGCCACGCGCCAGGTGAGTTCCTCACCGGAGCCCGGCACGGCGCCGCCGGCCACACCGCCCAGCGACAGCGTATTTTCCGTGCCGACGGTGGTCGTGAAGCGCAGTTCCGGCACGGCTGAGGGGGCGTTGGAGCTGACGTAGACCAGGCCCGCGAGCGCACTGGCGCCGAAGCGCGTGCCCTGCGGGCCGCGCAGCACCTCGACCCGGTCGAGGTCGAAGGTGGTGGCGAGGCCGCCGAGGCCAGAGACGTCGATGTCGTCGACGATGAAGCCGACCGACGGATTGGGTGCGCCCTCGTACTGCTCGAGTTCACCGGTACCCCGGATCTGGAAGTAGCGCGCCCGGGACCCCTCCCCGCTCCAGTTGAGGTTCGGTACCTGGGGAATCAGCTCCTCGAAGTGCTGGACCGCGGTCTCCCGGATGGTGGCCGCGTCCAGCACCGTGAGGCTGAGGGGCACGGTGGCAAGCTCCTGCACCCGGAAGCGGGAGGCCACCACGACGACTTCAGCGTCGGCAATGCTCGCCGCGGGCAGCAGGGGCAGCGCCAGCACGGCGAGGCGCAACGCAACAGGCAACAGGGTCATGCCCCGGTCTCCAGTCCGATGACGGGCGATCCGGGCAGGCACTGACGGGGGATGGAGGACGGCAGCTGCGTCTTGTCCCTACGCCGGTACTAGCCGGATCAGGTTCAAAGGGTTTCCCTGCGGATCTCAGGCCGACCCGCAATGCGGACGGCCACCCCTAAGACAGGCGCCCATGCTACCACCCAAATTTGAATCCGGGCGGGGCGCGCTCCTACAATTCGCGTCCCTCCCCGTTCCCACGGAAGCACCGACCATGACCCAGCCCGACTACCAGGCCATCGACGCCGTCGTCAACATCTGGACCGAAGAGGCGCTGGCCGCCCGCCCTGCCTGGGGCACGGATTTCTTCTCGGGGAAAATGAATGCGGACAAGGGGCTGATCGCCAACAGCCTGAGCCTGGAAAAGATGCTGGAGCAGCTCGACGAGGCCGGCATCGAGCGGGCCTTTCTCATCGCTGCCCGCTCAGGCCGCCCGGGACTGCCCGGCTGCTATCACATGCCCTACGAGATCGTGGCCCGGGCAGTCGCCAAATACCCGAAGCGCTTTCATGGCCTGGCCGGCATTGACCCGTTCACCGGCATGAAGGGGGTGCGGGAGCTGGAACACGCGGTGAAGAACCTGGGCTTCATCGGCGCGCACTTTTATCCGCACTGGTTCGAGCTGGCCCCCGACCACGCCAGGTGCTACCCGTTCTATACCAAGTGCTGCGAGCTCGGCATCCCGATCCAGATGCAGGTGGGCCAGTCGATGATTTACTCGCCGGACTTCCCCTGCCGCAGCGTGGGCCGGCCGATCACGCTGGACGCGGTGGCCTGCGACTTTCCCGAACTGAAGCTGCTCGGCATCCACGTCGGCATCCCGTGGCACGACGAGATGATCGCGATGGCCTGGAAGCACGCCAACGTCTTTATCGGCTGCGACGCGCACCGGCCGAAGTACTGGCCGGAGAGCTTCCGCCGCTACATCAACAGCCAGGGGCAGGACAAGGTGTTCTTCGGCACCGACTTCCCGGTGCTGCCCTTCAAACGCACGGTGGAGGACATCGACGCGCTGGGCTTCAAGCCGGCAGTGCGGCGCAAGCTGCTGCGCGACAACGTGCTGCGCATCTACGGGCTGAGCTGAGTCACGGTGACCTGAGCGGAGCGCGGGTACTCCTTTTGCCGACTCTGCGGTCCGCCGCCGTGGCGGCAAAAGGAGTACCCGCGATCCGCGGCAGCACCGCAGGTCAGGAAGCCTGGACGGCGCCGCCAGAGCTGAAGAGCGACTGGATGTCGGCCTCGCTGAGGCCCGCCTCGTGCAGCACTTCGGTGGTGTGCTCACCCAGCCGGGGTGGCAGGCGCCGGACATCCGCCGGGGTGGCGGAAAAGGTCACCGGGAAGCGCGTCATGCGCAGCCGGCCTTCGGTCGGGTGTTCCACTTCCTGCCAGAAACCCACCGCCTTGAGGTGGGGGTCGTCCTTCAGCTCCTGGAGGGAATTCACCACGATGGTCGGCACGCTGGTCTCGCCGAAGATCGCGACCCATTCGGCCGTGGTGCGGGTGGCCATGGTCTGCGCGGTTTCCTGGTAGGTGTCGTCGATGTTGGTGACCCGGTTCGACAGGGTCTTGAAGCGGGGATCGGCGAGCAGATCCAGGCGGCCGGAAAGCTTGCAGAAGCTTTCCCAGTGGGCGTCGAGGTACGGCAGGATCGCGATGTAGCCGTCGAGCGTCTTGTAGGGTTTGCGGTGATGGCTCATCAGGCGCGTGTAGCCGGGGCCACCGATCTGCGGCTCGAAGGCCATCCCCCAGAGGTGCTCGGCCATTGTGAAGTAGACCATGGTCTCGAACATCGGCACCTCGATCTCCTGCCCCTCTCCGGACCGCTCCCGGTGGAACAGCGCGGCGCTGACGGCCGAGACCACCTGCATGGCCGTGGTCTTGTCGGCTACCACGGTGGGCAGGTAGCGGGGCTCGCCCAGCACCATCTCGTTCAGCATCGCGATGCCGCTCACCGCCTGTATGGAATCATCCAGCGCGCCGCGCTCGCCGTAGGGCCCGGCGCGGCCGTAGCCATAGGTACCGCAGTAGATGATCTTCGGGTTCGCCGCCTTCAGCGCCGCGTAGTCGAGGCCGAGCTTGGTCATCACCTGGGGGCGGTTGTTGTGGATCACCACGTCCGCCGACTTCGCCAGTTCAAGCACCACCGACCGGGCAGCGGGCTGCTTGAGGTCGAGGACGATGCTGCGCTTGTTGCGGTTGCAGGTGAGGTAGAGCGCCGCCATGCCCGGATTGCGGCTGGCGCCCAGGCTGCGGTTGCTGTCACCGCGGGGGGGTTCGATCTTGATCACCTCCGCCCCCATGTCCGCCAGTATCTGGCAGGCCCACGGCCCGAGCACGACGCTGGTGAGTTCGAGGATCTTGACGCCTGCCAGGGGACCGGACATGAATGCGGGATTCCTCGGGATTGACGACTAGGACTGATCGCTGTTGAGCTTCTTCAGTGCGGCCACGGCTTCGTCCTTGCCGGGGTAAACGCCCTCGGTATCCACGGCCTTGGCAAGCTCCTGGCGGGCACTCACGGGGTTACCCGCCGCGAGATAGGCCATGCCAAGGTGGTAACGGAACACCGGAAAGCCGCCAGCCTTCGCCACCACGCGCTCGAGCACGCTCACCGCCTCCTGGTACTCGCCGGCCCGGTAGTGCGCCCAGCCAAGCGTATCCAGCATGGCCGGATTGTCCATGCTGGAGAGTGCTCTGGCGAGTTGCAGGGCCCGGTCGTGACTGGCCCGGTCGCTACGCTCGTCGAGCAGCAGTGCCGCGAGGTTGTTCACGGCGGGCAGGTAGTCCGGCGTTACCTTGAGCAGACTCTCGTAGAGCGCAATCGCGTCCTCGGCGCGCCGGGTCTGCTCGTACTCGGTGGCCAGCAGCATGGTGAGTTCGGGGCTCGCGGGCACCGCCTTGAGGCCCCGCTCGTAGACGCGGATCCGGGCATCCCGGTCCTTGGGATACAGGCCGGCCAGCGAGGCCCAGGCGACCACGGAATCCGGCTTGTCCTGCAGCACTTCCTCCAGGTACTTCGACGCGTTGGCCTGGTCACCCTGCACGCCGTAGATTCCGCCCAGCAGGAACTTGGAGAACAGTTCGTTCTGCTTGGCATCCAGCTGCTGGTTGAGCACATTGATGGCCTCGGCCTGCTTGCCGGCGGCCAGCAGTGAACGCACCAGGCCCTCGAGCGGCAGCGGGTCGTCACGGCGGGCCGCGACCGACTTGCGGAAGGCCTCCGCTGCGGCGTTGTAGTCCTGCTTCTGCGCCATCACGCGGCCCAGCGAGAAATCGCCGACGCCGGACTGGTTGGCCAGCGCAATCATGCGCCGGGCTTCCTCCTCCGCCCCGGCACTCTTGTCCTGGGCCATCAGCACTTCGACCAGCCGACCGGAGGCGAGGATATCGGCAGGCTGCTTCTCGAGGTGCCGGCGCAGCAGCGTCTCGGCCTCGGCGAATTCCTTGCTGCTCACGTAGAGCATGGCCAGCTGCTGGAGGCCCTCCGGCGAGTCCGGCGCCACTTCCAGCAGGCGCCGGTAAGTGTCCTTGGCGAGCACGAGGTCATTGGTGCTGACATAGGCCTGGGCCATCAGCAGCAGGGCCCGGGCGTTTTCCGGCTCCTTCCGCAGCACGAGGCGCAGGTCGCCAATGGCATCGCCGAACTGGCCGTCGGTGAAGCGCAG
>CAYOXI010000056.1:0-2557 GCA_964407855.1 uncultured Chromatiaceae bacterium | reverse complement strand
CCGCGCTGGATCAGCACGCGGGCATGCAGGATGCGTACCCGGGCATCGTCGGAAGCCAGCTTCAGCAGTTCGTCGGTCTGGGTCGCGGCTTCGTCCCAGGCCTGGCCGAGGAAGTACAGCGTCGCCAGCTTGAGGCGGGCCTCGACGTTGGTCGGATCGCCGTCAACGGCCACCAGCAGATGGCCGAACATCTGCTGGTACTCCTTGTTTTCCTCGGCAATCTGCGCGAGCAGATAGCGGGCCCTGGCATTCTTGGGCTCGACCTGGGCCGCGTTCTGGGCTTCAAGCCGCGCCTTGAGGAGGTTGCCCTCGTCAAACAGGGCCTGGGCTCTCTCGAGATAGTCGGCGGCCCGCTGCTCGGGCGAACCGCACCCGGCGAGCACCAGGGCTGCGGTGGCCGCGATCAGGACCTTGGCGGGCTTCATCAGCGTTCTCCTTGGAGTAGCAGGCATATTCTAGGATGAGTTGCGGGACAACGGGGTGGCGGGCACGAGGCCCAGCCTTCTCTTCAGGCTGGCTACGCAGCGCTGGGCGGTCTGGCCGTCCCAGAGATCCGGACGCCGGCCCCGGGGCCAGTCGCCCCGGCGCGCCCGCGACACCGCGGCCACCAGGTCGCCGGGCCTGACCAGGCGGTTGGTGCCCTCGGTGACGGTTACCGGGCGCTCGGTGTTCGGGCGCAGCGTAAGGCAGGGAATGTCGAGGTAGGTGGTTTCTTCCTGGACCCCGCCGGAGTCGGTAATCGCCATGGCCGCATGACTCACCAGGTTCATGAACTGCACATAGCCCACCGGTTCGCACAGATGGATGCCCGGCGCGTCGGCGAGCTGTGCATGCAGGCCGAACGCCGCCAGGTTCTTGCGCGTGCGGGGATGCACGGGAAAGACCACGGGCAGGTCGGCGGCCACGGTGACCAGCGCCCGGACCAGTACGGCCAGGGTTTCAGGATCATCAACATTGGACGGCCGGTGGAGCGTGGCCACCGCATAGCCGCGATGATCAAGACCGAGGGCGCTGGCGGTGCCGTCGGCCTCGATGCGCCCGCGCTGCAGTTCGTAGCTGTCGAGCATGATGTTGCCAACCCGCTCGATGCGCTCGGCCGGCACGCCCTCCCGCAGCAGGTTCTCGTCGCCGTCGGGCGACGGGGTCCAGCACAGGTCGGCGAGCACGTCGGTGACCAGCCGGTTGATCTCCTCCGGCATGCTCCGGTCGAAACTGCGCAGGCCGGCCTCCAGGTGCACCGTGCGCAGGCCGAGCTTCGCGCAGACCAGCGTGACGGCCGCGGTCGAATTCACATCGCCCACCACCACGGTCCATGCCGGCCGCTCGGCGACCGCCACCGGCTCGTAATTGAGCATCACCCGGGCGGTCTGTTCCCCGTGGCTGCCGCTGCCAACGCCCAGATGGTGGTGCGGTTCGGGCAGGCCAAGGTCACGGAAGAAGGCATCGGACATGTTGGCGTCGTAGTGCTGCCCGGTGTGCACCAGCCGCGGGTCGAAGCTACCGTCCGCCACCAGCGCGTGCCACAGCGGCGCGACCTTCATGAAGTTGGGGCGCGCGGCGGCGATCAGGTGGATGACGGGCCGGGACATGGGCGCGGGACTGTTCAGGAGCGGGGTTCAGTAACAACCGGGGGCACCGCCGGCAACTGGCCGATAACCTGCTTCGCGGGCACCGGTTTGACCCTTGCCTCCGCGCCGGGCAGGAAGTAGTTCAGGCGCGGATCGGCCGCGCGCACGAAGGCCTCCAGCCGGGCCTCCGCCTCGGGCAGCTGGGCGGCATCACCCACGAAGGTGGTGACCCGTACCAGCGCGCCATCGGTGCGGTTGCGGGTCAGCCCGTCCCAGAAGATGAACCACTTCACCGCGAACTCGTTGGTGATCACCCGGCCGCGCTGCGCGAACCAGTAGTAGACCAGCTGGCGCTCCTCGCCCATCGCAATCTCCACCCGGTTGACGCGCAGCGCGCTGCCATCGGGCAGTACGCCGGGGATCTCCCGGACGTCGAAACTGTCGATCTGCCACCCGCCACCAGGGAGGCAGGCCTGCGGCGAGTGCACCGAAGCACCCTTGACCTGGGAATCGTAGTAGGCGATCCACAGCTGTACCGGCTGCTGTTCAGCCGGGCGCTGGTAGTTGCTCATCAGGTAGTCAGAAACCTTGAGGGCGTCAATGTAGATCTGGTCAATGAAGGTTTCCCGGCCCTCGAAGTCCCCGACCTGGCTGGGAAACAGGGCCAGCCGGTCGCGCTCCGGAATCAGGACCGGCGGCCGCTCGATGGTCTGGCTGGCCAGCGCCGCGACCATCAGCACACCCACGGCCGTGCCGATCTGCCAGTTGGGCCGGAGGTTGCGCACCATGTTGGTCAGATCACTCACCGGTGGAATGTCGAGGCCGAAGATCTCGAGGAAGGGCCGGCGTTCCATCCGCGCAAAGATCCAGACGATGGAAAACAGCACGCCGACGGAGGCCATGAACACCACCCAGCCCTCGAAGTCGTGCAGGAAGCCTTCCGCCTGGGCGATGCCGAAGTGATTGACCAGGATGCCGATCACGCCGAT
>CAYOXI010000055.1:0-14841 GCA_964407855.1 uncultured Chromatiaceae bacterium | reverse complement strand
GATTTGAACCATCGACCAACGGATTAAAAGTCCGCTGCTCTACCAGCTGAGCTAACGGCCCGACATGGCGTCCCGCGGAGCTGATCGACCCGGGAGCCGCGCATTCTAACGATAGCGGGTTGGATCTGCCACGCCGGCAGCCGCGAAGCCGGCCCGCCGCAGGCTGCAGGCGTCACATGCGCCACACGCCTCCCCGCTGTCTGTTGCCTGATAACAGGAGACAGTCGCAGAGAAATCGACACCGGCAGCGATGCCCGCCAGCACGATCTGCGCCTTGCTCATCATCAGCAGTGGCGCATGCACCAGGATGGGGCGGCCTTCGATGGCGCGCCGGGTCGCAAGGTTCGCGAGCTCCTGGAAGGCGTCGAGCCAGGCGGGCCTGCAGTCGGGGTAACCGGAGTAGTCGACCGCATTCATTCCCGCGTAGATGCGGGCGGCATCCAGCACTTCGGCCCAGGCCAGTGCACAGGCCAGGAAGACGGTGTTGCGTGCTGGCACATAGGTGACGGGTATGGAGGACACGGCGGCGTCGCCAGGCTGCGGCGGTGCTGCAGCCGGCACCGGCACCGTGGCATCAGTCAGTGCGGAGCCACCCAGGGCACCGATGCCGAGGGGCATGACCCGGTGCTCGACGGCGCCGAGATCCCGGGCAAGCCGGGCAGCCGCCGCAAGCTCGGCGCGATGGCGTTGTCCGTAGTCAAAGCTCAGCGCGAAGCAGTCGAAGCCGTCCTGCCGCGCGAGCGCCAGGCAGGTGGCCGAGTCCATGCCCCCGGACAGCAGCACCACGGCACGGGGCCTGGCGACCACGCGACTCAGTGTCCCGGGGCATCGCCCCACAGGTACTTGTGGAGCTGAACCTGGAAACGCACCGGCAACTGGTCGGCCAGTATCCACTCCGCCAGTTCGCGGGCCGGCAGGGTCTGCCAGGCCGGGGAGAACAGCACCTCGCAGCGATCTGCGAGAGCGTGTTCCCGCAGGATCTGCCCGGACCACTCATAGTCTCCCCGGTCGCAGATCACGAGCTTGAGCTGGTCCGAGGGCTTGAGCAGCGGCAGATTCTCCCACCGGTTGCGACCGGATTCGCCGGAGGCCGGCGTCTTGAGATCGAGCACGATGCTCACGCGGGCATCCACCCGGCCGATATCCAGCGCCCCACCGGTCTCGAGAGACACCTGGTAGCCGGTGTCGCAGAGTATCGTCAGCAGCTCGTGGCAGGCCGGCTGGGCCAGCGGCTCACCACCGGTGACACAGACATGGCGCACGCCGAAAGTCGCCACCTGGCGCAGGATTTCGCCGATGGCCAGCCGCCGGCCGCCATGAAACGCGTAGCTGGTATCACAGTAGGAACAGCGGAGCGGACAGCCAGTCAGCCGCACGAAAGCGGTGGGCCAGCCGGTGGGACGCGACTCCCCCTGCAGGGAATGGAAGATCTCGGTGATCCGCAGCGTCGTCTCCACCGCCTGCGCGGCAACGACGCCGGAGGCCGCCGGCGAGGCGCGCCCGGTGCTCAGAGCCCGTCGCTGGCCATGCGCTCCAGCCTCTGACCGGCAAGCCGCGCGGCCGTGGTCTCGGGATAGTTTGCCACTACCTTCTGGAGGTGCTCCCGGGCTGCGCTGTAGCGCTTCAGCTCATAGTTGCAGTAGCCGATCTTGAGCAGTGCGTCGGGAACCTTCTGTGACCGGGGAAACTGGTCAACGACCCTGGTGAACTCCGGCAGTGCCTTGTTGTAGGTCTGGCTCACGTAATAGGTTTCCGCCAGCCAGTACTGGGCGTTGTCCAGCAGGGAACTCTCCGGAAATGCAACGATGAACTGCCGCAGGGCGGTACTCGCCTCCTTGTAACGACCCTGCTTGAGCAACTCGAAGGCGGCCTGGTAGTTGGCCCGGTCGGTGCCGCCCGGAACCGGCAGCTCGCCCGGACGAAGCGTGCCGCCGTCAAGAACACTCACGCCGTTGGGGACTGCGGCCCGGCTCTGGCCAAGCGATCGCTCCAGGCTCTGCAGTCGCTGGTCGACGTCGACGTACTGCTGCTTCTGCGCGGCGTCGGTCTGCTGGTACTTGAACTGGAGCTCCTCCAGTTCACCGCGCAGCGTGCTGTTCTCCTGCTGCAGCTGTTCCAGCTGCTTGAGCAGGTTCACCAGCCCGTCGCTGTCAATCACGCGCTCGACGCGGGTCAGGCGTGTGTCCATCTCGGTCTGACGGATGAAGAGCGGATCCTCTTCCAGCGGCATCATTGCGCAACCGCCGAGGACTATCAGTCCTGCCGCGAGCAAGCTCCGCACCGGACGGACAGGCAGGGAACCGTACATGGGGCCTCGCACGATATCTGCCTGCCTACTGGCCGTAGACGATCTCGACGCGACGATTCAGCGACCAGGCCTCTTCATCACTGCCAATGACTGCAGGACGCTCTTCGCCGTAGCTGACCGTCGCGATCTGGCTGGCAGTCGCCCCCTGCAGAAGAAGCACATTGCGCACCGCCTGGGCCCGGCGCTCCCCGAGGCCGATGTTGTATTCCCGGCTGCCCCGCTCGTCTGCATGTCCCTCAAGGCGTACCCGGCTGCCCGGATTGGCTGACAGGTAGCGCGCATGGGCCTGGAGGATCGCGTTGTACTCGGGCTTGATGTCGAAGCGGTCAAACTCGAAATAGACCACGCGGTTCTCCTGGGCCGCACCGGGACCACCCAGGGCACCGCTGCCCATGGCACCACCCTGATCCATCCCGCCATCCCCGACGCCGGAGGACGCAGCACCACCACTGCCGACCTGGGTTCCCGGAGACGCACCGTCGTCGACCGCAGACTTGGAGGGACCCTGACACCCGGCCAGGGTCACCATCAGGGCAAGGACAGCAAGGGCCTTGAATCTGTTCATCAACGTCAACTCCCGGGCAAGGTTAAACGGCATTCAACAGGTGCCACCAGTCGCGCTCGGCCAGTGGGTAGTCAGTCAGTTGCTTGGAAACGGCGACCAGGCTGGTTCCCGCACATCACCCTCCACAGCGGTAATCCGCTGCTTGATCCGCCCGTTGGCGCTGACTGTCGCCAGCACACCCCGGGAACCCTCCCGGGTCGCGAAAATCAGCACTTCGCCGTTGGGTGCGAAGCTGGGCGACTCGTCCAGCCGCCCGTCCGACAACACCTGGGTCGCAGATCGGGCCAGATCCACCAGCGCAATTCTATAGTTGCCCCGGTCGTTATGCACTACGGCCAGCTGGCGCCCGTCCGGGGATACCCGGGGACTCGCGTTGTAACGACCCTCGAATGTCACCCGCTGGGCCCGCCCCCCCTCGGCCGGCACCCGGTAGACCTGGGGTCCGCCGGTGGCATCGGAGGTGAAATAAATCTGCGTGCCGTCCACGGACCAGGCCGGTTCGGTGTCGATGGCGGGCCCTGTCGTCAGCCGCGTGAGTACCTGGGAATTGACGTCCAGGGTGTAGATGTCAAGGTTGCCATCCTCCCGGGAGAGCGTGATGGCCAGCTTGCGCCCATCCGGCGACCAGGACGGTGCACCGTTGACACCGGACCGGGCGGAAACGCGCTTGCGGGTCCCGGAGCGCAGTTCCTGCACATAGATCTCGGAGCGCTTTGCCTCAAAGGACACATAGGCGATCTTGCGGCCGTCCGGGGACCAGGAAGGCGACATGATCGGCTCCGGCGACTCCACCATGATGCGGGGATTTTCGCCATCTGCATCGGCAACGACGAGACGGTAGATGCTGCTCCCGTCCTTGCCCCGGACCACTGTGATGTAGGCAATGCGGGTGGAGAATATGCCCCGGACACCGGTGAGTTTTTCATAGATGAGATCGCTTACCCGGTGTGCATTGCGGCGGAAGTCCGCGGCGCTGGTCGGCTGCCGGTAGCCCATCAGCTGCTCACTGCGCAGCACGTCAAAGACCTGGAACTGGATCTCGTACTGGTCCGGGCCGGACTGGAGCACCCGGCCAATGATCAGGACTTCGCTGCCCTGCATCCGCCAGTCGCTGAAATTGACCTCGGTGCCGGTCGTGGGCCGCTGCAGCATGTCCCGCCGCTCCAGTGGCGCAAAGCGCCCGGATCGGGCCAGGTCGGCGGCGACGATCGCTGCCGCGTCGAGGGGTGGCCCGGCGCCGGCCCCCTGCCAGCCGAAGGGCACGACGGCGATCGGGACAGCCTTGTCGACGCCCGCGGTGATCTCGATGCGCAGTTCCGCACGCAGGGCCTCACCGGCAAGCAAGGCAAGACTCGCCAGCAGGCTGACCAGAAGGCGACGCGGCAACAGAGGCCCGAGCATGAAAATCCCTTTCAGGCTTCAGAGCCGGCCCGACGGCCGGCAGAGGCCGCTATTGTTCGGGTTTGAACACAAAGCGCAAGTTCCGCTCGAATAAAGCGGCTTCCTCGGGGACCGGCAGCGGCGAGGCCCGCTGCACCGCCGCCTCGATGGACCGTCGCACCACTTCATCGGCGTTGCAGCGGCCGATGCTCACGCCGATGACCTGGCCACCGGGGATCTGCGTGACCGAGACCTCGCACTCCACACCCGGAAGCGCGCCGGGAGGCCGGACCCAGTTGCGCTCCACCTTCTGGCGGATCAGGGCAATGTACTCGGCCAGCGCACCGGACTCGGCAGCGGCCAGCCGTCGCTCCTCGTCGGCGAGCTGCCGCAGCAGTTCCTGCTCCTCGCGGCGGCGATCCGCCTCGGCCTTGCGCCGCGCTGCGTCGGCCTGCTCCGTTCGCAGCTTCTCCGCACGCTCGGCTTCCGCCTTCTGTTCTGCGCGCTTGCGCTCTTCCGCTTGCACCTGCTCTGCTCGCTGACGCTCGGCCGCGGCCTTGCGCTCGGCTTCGGCCTTCTCCCTCGCCTGCTGTTCCGCCACCCGCTGCTGCTCGGCCTTCTGCCGGGCCAGTTGCTCGGCCTCGCGCTGCTCGGCGGCCCGGTCCCTTTCAGGCTCGGGCTCGGGTTCCGGTGGGGGTGGGGGTGGGGGTGGCGGTGCAGGCAGCGATTCCGGTTCCGGCGCGGGCCTCGCGACCGGCGGCGGAGTCGGCCGGGTCACGGGCTGTGCTGCCGGATCCACCACCCGGGCCCGGATGGCCAGCTGGGTAGGGGTGGGCGCTTTCGGTATCACAAGGCTGCCGAACAGCAGCACGAGCACCAGCACGACGTGGCCGAGAATGGCGGCCAGCAGGGGCAGATCCCACCAGCCCTCCGTCCGTGCCGACGGGCGGCCTACGGCCATGATGCCTGCGATGCTGAGCTGTCTTGAGTCATCCGTGACCCGGGATCATTGGCGTCTGGTCAGGTGCCGCGACGGCGGGGTGCCGGCGGATCCGTGAGAAAGCCGACCGTCGCCGCCCCGGACTGCTGCAGAAGCACCATGGCCTGCACCACGACCCCGTAAGGCACCCGCTGATCGGCTTTGACCAGCACCGGTGTCGTGGGGTTCACGCGGAGTACCGCCGAGACGAGTTCCACCACCTGCTCGCTGTCGATGGCCCGTCCCCGCTCATCGCCCACGTTGAGATACAGCGCGCCCCCGGCATCAATGGACAGCACCAGTGGATCCCGGTCCGGCTCTGACAGGATCGGATCCGCGGCTGCCTGGGGCAACTCCACCTCGATGCCCTGGGTCAGCAGGGGAGCGGTAACCATGAAGATCACCAGCAGCACCAGCATCACGTCGATATAAGGGACGACGTTGATCTCGCCCATGAGCCGCCGCTTGCGGGTCTTGCGCATGACGACTACCGGCCCGCCGGGGATGCGGGCGGGACACCCGCTGCCGGTCGGGGTCGGGCATGGGCGTGGCGCTGGAGGACGCTGAAGAACTCCTCGATGAAGCTGTCGTAGCGCACCTCGAGGCGCCCGACCTTGTCAGCGTAGCGGTTGTACGCGATCACGGCCGGGATGGCGGCGAACAGGCCGAGTGCGGTGGCGATGAGCGCCTCAGAGATGCCCGGCGCCACCGCGGCCAGCGTCGCCGACTGGACATTGCCGAGTCCCCGGAAGGAATTCATGATGCCCCAGACGGTGCCAAAGAGGCCGACATAGGGACTGGTGGAGCCGATCGTGGCCAGCGTGGACAGGCTCTCTTCCAGCCGGTCCATCTCGCGCATCTGCGCCACATGCATGGCGCGGCGCACGCCTTCCAGCATCTGCTCGGCGCTCATGCCCGGCTGCTCGCTGAGGCGGCGGAACTCGCGGAAGCCCGCCTCGAAGAGGCCCGCCATGTCCGCCGGTGGCTTGCCACCGCGCGTGACGTCCCGGTAGATCGCCGCGAGATCCCCCCCCGACCAGAAGCTTGTCTCGAAGGCATCCGAGCCGATCACCGCAGCATTCAGCATGCGGCGTTTGCGCACGATGATCGCCCACGACGCCACCGAGGCGGCGAGCAGCAGCAGCATTACCAGCTGGACGACAAAACTGGCGCCGAGGACCAGGTCGAGAATCGAATCATTGGCAGGCATCAGGTGGACTCCCCGGCATCAAACAGATCCCGCACCGGAACAGCCGGGTCCCGGGGCGGTTGCAGGCCAAAGTGCTGCCAGGCCCGGCGGGTGGCCATCCGCCCCCGGGCCGTACGACTCAGGAAACCCTGCTGGATCAGGTAGGGCTCAAGCACATCCTCGATGGTGCCCCGCTCCTCACCGAGGGCCGCTGCCAGGGACTCGACCCCGACGGGTCCGCCATCGAAGCGCTCAATGATCAGCAGGAGCAGACGCCGGTCCAGTGGATCAAAACCGCTGGCGTCCACGTCGAGCATTTCCATCGCGGCGCAGGCGGTGCCTTCATCGATCCGGCCGGTACCCTCAACCTGGGCGAAGTCCCGGACCCGGCGCAGCAGCCGATTGGCGATGCGCGGTGTGCCCCGGGACCGGTCCGCCAGCTGCCAGGCGCCGGCGTCGTCGAGCGCCACGCCGAGGATCGCCGCTGACCGCAGCAGGATGGAGTGCAGGTCGTCCCGGCCATAAAACTCCAGCCGCTGCACGATGCCGAACCGGTCGCGCAGTGGCGACGTGAGCAAACCCGCCCGGGTGGTGGCGCCCACCAGCGTGAAGGGCGGCAGCTCCAGCTTGATGGACCGCGCAGCCGGCCCTTCACCGATCATGATGTCGAGCTGGAAATCCTCCATCGCGGGGTAGAGCACTTCCTCCACCACCGGGCTCAGGCGGTGGATCTCGTCCACGAACAGCACGTCCCTGGGCTCCAGGTTGGTCAGCAGGGCGGCCAGGTCCCCCGGCCGCTCCAGCACTGGCCCGGAGGTGTGGCGCAGCTTGACGCCCAGCTCGTTGGCCAGGATGTGGGCAAGCGTGGTCTTGCCGAGACCCGGAGGACCAAAAATCAGCGTGTGGTCGAGGGCCTCACCCCGTTGCCGGGCTGCCGAGATGAAGACTTCAAGCTGGCGCTTGACCGCCGGCTGGCCCACGTAGTCGGCCAGATGCCGGGGCCGGATGGACCGCTCCAGCTCGTCGTCGGGCAGGCTCGCCGGGGTGATCAGTCGCTCGCTCTTGTCCATGCTTCAGCTCCGGGCCGCCGCCAGCCTGCGCAGCACGGTACGCAGGAGTTCTTCCGTCGACACGACGGTCTCCGGTACCTGGTCGAGCAGGCGTCGGGCGTCCGCTGCCTTGTAGCCGAGCGCCACCAGCGCATCCAGCGCTTCCGCCCGCGGGTTGGCGCTGGCTTCCCCGGCGAGGCCCGTACCGGTCAGGCTGCCCGGCAGGCCGGTGGCCCGCACCCGGTCCCGCATTTCGACCACCAGCCGTTCCGCGGTCTTGCGTCCCACGCCCGGCAGGCGCGTAAGCATGGCAAGGTCCGCGGTTTCGATGGCCCGCGCGAACTCCTCGGCGCTGAGCCCGGAAAGTATGCCCAGCGCCGTCTTGGCACCCACGCCACTGACCTTGAGCAGGCTGCGAAAGAGCCGGCGTTCCGCGTCGGTGCCGAAACCGAACAGCGTGTGCTGGTCTTCCCGGACCAGCAGGTGGGTGCGCAGGTGAACAGGCTGGCCGATGTCGGGCAACCGGAAGCAGGTGGACAGCGGGGCTTCCACCTCGTAGCCCACGCCACCGACCTCGATCACGAGGAACGGCGGTTCCTTGTGGGCCAGCACGCCGCGCAGGTATCCGATCACCGCCGCCTGCCCCGCCAGGCGAGTGCCCCGATGGGGATCACTGCTGCCTTGCCGGCCTCTGCCAGCCGGGCGCGCAGCGGCTGGCCATGGGCATGGCACAGGGCCACGGCCAGGGCGTCGGCGGCATCCGGGGCGAGCGGCTCGCGATAGTTCAGCAGCACGGCCACCATATGCGCGACCTGGGCCTTGTCCGCATGGCCGATGCCCACGACGGCCTGCTTGATGGCCCGGGGCGCGTACTCGAACAGTTCGGCGCCACAGCCAAAGGTGCCGCAGATGGCGGCCGACCGGGCCTGGCCGAGCTTCAGGGCAGAATCGGCGTTGCGGTGCATGAATACCTGCTCGACCGCAACGATCCCGGGTGCGAAGCGGGCCATCAGGGCCTGCACACCGTCGAAGATGACCTCGAGCCGTTTGCCCAGCTCCCGCTCACCGGTGCGGATCGTGCCGCTTGCGACATGGACCGACTGGCGCCCGTCTGAATCAATGAGACCGAAACCCGTGATGCGCGACCCCGGGTCTATGCCCAGGATCCGACGCGACTGAACGGGTGTTGCCATGATGCCGGCGGGGCTGCTGACCTTGCTCAGAACCGCAGGCTGAGGCCCGCGTGCATGCCGGTATCGAAATGCACATCGGGGCGGCGTTTGTATTCGGCCCGCACATAGCGGGCGCCCACAAAGACGTCAGCCTGGCGGATGACACTGTAGGCAAGCCGGATGCCTGCATCCCGGTAGTCCTCGGCATCGCCCCCGGACAGCAGGTCGGGCGCCCAGAACAGCTCACCGGCCACACTGAAGCGGTTGTACTGCGGCAATGACCAGCGAAACGAGCCGCCGAGGCCGAGGGCGAAACCGTCCTGGTTACTGCCGTCGCCCTTCAGCCAGGCCATCCGGCCACCGAGGCCGGCGACCAGACCCTGACGGGCCGGCAGCGCCTCGCCAGTGACCTGCAGGTCACCATGGACGACGTCACCCTTGCTGCTGTCGTGCAGCCAGCCGAGGCCCAGGCGGAGACTCTCGTTGACCGGCGTGCCGAAAGCCACCCGGAAGGCATCCGAGTTGAGGCCGATATCCAGTTCGCTGGCCGCCACCGGCGACAGCGCCGGCACAAGGCCGGCAATGATCAGACGAGCGGCTCCGCGCCAATGGCACCGGGCAGCCAGACCCGGATCTGACCGCAGTTGTGTTCGCATTACGCACTCCCCGCAACAACGGCGGGATGATAACCGAACTTCAGTCAGTGATTGATAGCGTGAATGGCCCGCCGGTCAGCTGACAGCGCCGCCTCATGCAAGGCCTCGGTCAGGGTGGGATGCGCATGGATGGTGCGCTGGAGATCTTCCGTACTGGCCTGGAATTCCATCGCCACCACGGCCTCGCCGATCAGTTCGCCGGCCATCGGTCCCACGATGTGGACGCCGAGGATCAGGTCCGTTGCCGCGTCGGCCAGCACCTTGACGAGGCCGGCCGACTGCTCCAGGGCCCGCGCCCGGCCGCTGGCTGCAAAGTTGAAGGTACCTGTCTTGTAGGCGATGCCCGCCTCCTTGAGCTGCTCCTCGGTCTGGCCTACCCAGGCAATTTCGGGCGCTGTGTAGATCACGCTCGGAATCACCGCGTAGTTCATGTGCCCGTGCCGGCCCGCGATGAGGTCCGCCACCATCACGCCCTCCTCCGAACCCTTGTGGGCCAGCATCGGACCGCGCACCACATCCCCGACCGCCCAGACGTTGGACGCCGTGCTGCGACACTCGCTGTCCACCTCGATCAGGCCCCGGTCCGTGAGTTTCACGCCGGCCAGTGGATCCAGCAGGTCCGTGGTATTGGCGCGGCGCCCCACCGCGACAATCAGCTGGTCCACTTCGAGCAGGTGCTGTCCCTGGTCGTCCTCGTAACTCAGGGTGATGCTGCCGGCCTGCTTGTCGACCCCGGTCACCCGGGCACCCAGCCGGATGTCCAGGCCCTGCTTCTTGAACTGACGCTGGGCATCGCGGGCGATCTGTCCGTCCGCCATGAACAGGAAGCGGTCCATGGCCTCCAGCACCGTGACCCGGGCACCGAGGCGACCCCAGACACTGCCCAGTTCCAGCCCGATGACGCCACCACCAATGACGCCGAGCCGCCCGGGGACGGCGGCCAGGTCCAGGGCGTCCCAGGAGTCGAGGATACGTTCGCCGTCAAAGGGGGCAAAAGGCAGCTCTATGGGCGACGAACCGGTTGCCAGGATCACATGCTCCGCCTGCAGCAGCTGCGGGTCCCCATCATGGGGCGTATAGCGCACCCGGTTGCCTGGCAGGAGATGTCCGCGGCCGAACAGGCCAGTCACCCCGTTGGCCTTGAAGAGGCCCTGGATGCCGCCGGAAAACTGCCGGACGATGCCGGTCTTGCGGGCCTGCATCGTGGCGAGATCAATCTCCGGCGTACTCACCCGGATGCCATGGCTGGCAAATTCCGTGCTGGCCCGGTGGAATAGTTCGGAGGATTCCAGCAGCGCCTTGGAGGGGATGCAGCCGGCATTCAGGCAGGTGCCGCCGAAAGCCGGCGTGCCGTCCCGGTTCTGCCAGGCATCAATGCAGGCCACGCTGAGGCCGTTCTGCGCCGCGCGGATCGCGGCCACATAACCCGCCGGCCCCCCGCCGATCACCACCACATCGTAGCGGTTGCTGTCGGCCGTCTCTGTGCCGGGTTTTTCCTTGCGGGGCATGGACTCAGACTCCCAGGACCAGGCGCGCCGGGTCCTCCAGCGCATCCTTGACGGCCACCAGGAACTGCACTGCCTCACGGCCATCAATGATGCGGTGATCGTAGGTCAGGGCCACGTACATCATCGGGCGGATCACGACGGCACCGTCGACGGCCATGGGCCGCTCCTGGATCTTGTGCATGCCGAGGATGCCGCTCTGGGGCGGGTTCAGGATGGGTGTGGACAGCAGCGAACCGAACACGCCACCGTTGGTGATCGTAAAAGTGCCGCCCGTGAGGTCCTCCATGCCGAGCGCCCCATCCCGGGCCCGGCGACCAAAGTCGCCAATGGCCGCTTCGATGCCCGGAATACTCTGCCGGTCCGCGTCCCGGAGTACGGGCACGATGAGGCCCCGGTCCGTGGATACGGCAATGCCGATGTCGAAGTACTCGTGATAGACGACCTCGTTGCCCTCGATCGCCGCATTGACGGCCGGATAGCGACGCAGCGCCTCAACGGCGGCCTTGACGAAGAAGCCCATGAAGCCGAGCTTGACGCCGTGCTGCTTTTCGAACACCTCCTTGTAGCGGGCGCGCAGCCCCAGCACCGCCGTCAGGTCGATCTCGTTGAAGGTGGTGAGCATTGCCGCGTTGTGCTGGGCTTCCACCATGCGTTCGGCGATGCGGGCCCGCAGACGGGTCATGGGTACCCGGCGCTCGGTACGGCTGCCGGAGCCTGCGGCCAGTGGCGCCGGCGTGACCGCTGCCGGGGCACGGGCCGGCGCGGCAGCGGGTGCTGCAGCCAGTGCGTCGCCCCTGGTGATCCGGCCTTCAGGGCCGCTGCTCCTGATGCCGGCCGGGTCGAGGCCCTTCTCCTGGATAACCCGCCGGGCAGCAGGGCCGGTCTTGCCGGCACTGCGTCCGGTACTGCCTGTTCCCGTCGCCTGATCGGCCGGGGGAGTGGCAACGGGCGCGACGACCGGCGCGGCTGCCACCGCCGGCCCGGCCGCCTCGGCCGCCGGGGCGAGCACGGCGAGCAGCTGCCCGCTGGTCACGGTCGTGCCACCTTTCACGTGAATCTCCTGCAGGATGCCCCGGGTAGGCGCCGGGACCTCCAGCACGACCTTGTCGGTCTCGAGGTCGGCGAGATTTTCATCCCGCTCCACCAGGTCGCCTGCCGCCTTGTGCCAGGTCACGAGGGTGGCATCGGCCACCGATTCGGGCAGGCGGGGAACCTTCACTTCAATCGTCATGGGAGCTCACTCTGCAGGAGATGGGCAATACAAAAGAGGCATCAGCGCACCGGCGCCAGGAGCGCTGCCTCGACCAGGGTCTGCTGCTGTTTGACATGCAGCTGGAAAATACCCGGTGCCGGGGCAGCTGCCCCGGGCCGGCCGGCATAGAAAACTTCCTGGCCGGACCGCAACGGCCGTTGCAGCTGGTGCCGGATCTGGTACCAGGGGCCCTGGTTCTGGGGCTCTTCCTGGCACCAGACGATCTCCGTGGCCGCGGGGTAACTGTCCAGCACCGCCGCGTAGTCAGCCGCCGGAAACGGGTAGAGCTGCTCAATGCGGACCAGCGCGGTGTTCGTGAGGCCTTTGCCCCGGCGTGCTTCCAGCAGGTCGAAGTACACCTTGCCGCTGCAGAAGACCACGCGGCGGATGGCATCGGCCGGCAGATCGTCGGTCTCGGGGATGATGAGCTGGAAGCGGCCGGAGCCCAGGTCGCTGAGCGGCGAACTGGACAGGCGGTGACGCAGCAGGCTCTTGGGGGTCATCACGATGAGCGGCTTGCGGAGCGGGCGCAGCATCTGCCGGCGCAACATGTGAAACATCTGGGCGGGCGTGGACGGCACACAGACCTGCATGTTGAGTTCGGCACATAACTGCAGGAAGCGCTCCAGGCGCGCGGAAGAATGCTCCGGCCCCTGTCCTTCCTGGCCGTGGGGCAGAAACAGCGTCATGCCACACAACCGGCCCCACTTGGACTCACCGGAACTGATGAACTGGTCGATCACTACCTGGGCACCATTGACGAAATCGCCGAACTGGGCCTCCCAGATCACCAGGGTCTCCGGGTCAGTCGTGGAGAACCCGTACTCGAAGCCGAGCACGGCCTCCTCGGAGAGCAGCGAGTCGGTCACGGTGAAGGCACCCCGGGCACCGCCATCCAGATTGGCCAGCGGCGTGAAAGTCTGGTCGGTGAGCTGGTCGTGCAGCACGCAATGCCGGTGGAAGAAGGTGCCCCGGCCGCTGTCCTGGCCGGTGAGGCGCACCCGCATGCCCTGGCGCAGGAGGCTGCCGTAGGCCATCAGCTCGGCAAAGCCCCAGTCCATGGGCAGCTCACCGGCCGCCATCCGTTCCCGGTCAGACACGATCTTGGCCACCCGGGGATGCAGGCTGAAGTTGCCGGGCATGCGGTTGATCGCCTGGCCGAGTGCAGCAATCTCCTCCCGGCTGATGGCCGTGCTGCCGAGTTCGTCCCAGTCGCCCTTCTCGTAGCGAGACCAGTTCACCGTGTACTCGTTGCCGATCATGCCGAGTGCCGCCTGGGGCAGTGGCTGGCCGGCCTCGACCCGCTGACGATAGTCCTCGTTGAGCCGCTCCGCCTCGGGTGCATCCACTACGCCCATTGCCATCAGCTGCTGGGCATAGAGCTGGCGGGTGGTGGGATGCTTGCGGATGGCCTGGTACATGCGCGGCTGGGTGGCAGCCGGCTCGTCCGCTTCGTTGTGGCCGTGGCGCCGGTAGCAGAAGAGATCGATAACCACATCCTTGCGGAAGGTCTGGCGGTACTCCAGGGCGAGGCGGGTAACGAAGACCACGGCTTCCGGGTCGTCGGCGTTCACATGAAAAACCGGTGCCTCGATCATCCGCGCGATGTCGCTGCAGTACTGCGTGGAGCGGGCATCGCGGGGATCACTGATCGTGAAGCCGACCTGATTGTTGATGACGATGTGCACGGTGCCGCCCGTGCGGAAGCCCCGGGCCTGGGACAGCTGGAAGGTTTCAGCCACCACACCCTGGCCTGCAAAAGCGGCATCACCGTGGATCAGGACCGGCAGGATTTCACTGCCGTCCTCGTCCGCCCGGCGTTCCTGGCGGGCCCGCACCGAACCCTCCACTACCGGGTTGACGATCTCCAGGTGGGAAGGATTGAAGGCCAGCACCACGTGCACGTTGCCGGCCGGCGTGCGCAGGTCCGCGGAGAAGCCCATGTGGTACTTCACGTCGCCGGAGCCCTTCACCCGGGCCGGGTCGTAGACCCCTTCGAACTCGGAAAACAGTTCCTGGGGGGCCTTGCCCAGAATATTGATGAGGACGTTGATGCGTCCGCGGTGCGCCATGCCCACGACCATCTCCTGGATGCCCGCGGCCCCGCCCTGCTGGATCAGGTCGTCCAGCAGTGGAATCAGGCTGTCACCGCCTTCGAGGGAGAAGCGCTTCTGGCCCACATACTTGGTGTGCAGGTAGCGCTCGATACCCTCGGCCGCGGTCAGCTGGCCGAGGATATGCCGCCGCTCGTCGTCGCTGAGCGGGTTGTTGAGCATGCCCCTCTCCAGGCGCTCCCGGATCCAGAGGCGTTCCCGGCCCCGGGACAGGTGGGCGAAATCGGCACCGACCCGACCGGCGTAGACCTGACGCAGGCGGGCCAGCAGCTCCCGGAGGGACAGGCGCACGTCGTCCTGGCCGGCGAAACTGCCGACATAGAATTCGGTATCCATGTCGGCTTCGTCGAGGCCCACGAAGTCCAGGCGCAGGACGAGGGGCACTTCCCGCTTGAGGAGTCCGAGCGGGTCAAGATCGGCAATCTGGTGACCCCGCAGACTCCAGACCTGGATCAGGCGGGAAACGGCCGCCTGCTTCTCGGTGGAGGGGGCCCCTTCCCGGTGCTGGCTGACCGCTATCGGGGCGGCAGGGGCGCGGGGGACAGCAGGGACAGTACCGGCCGGAGCCAGATCGGCTGGCGTCTGCTCGGCAAAAAACTGCCGCCAGCGGGGCGGTACCGATGTCGGGTCCTGAACCCAGGCGGCGTACAGGTCTTCTACATAGTCGGC
>CAYOXI010000054.1:0-16747 GCA_964407855.1 uncultured Chromatiaceae bacterium | reverse complement strand
CGCCTGGCCTGCACCGCCCGGTTGAACTTGCTGGCAAAGAAGTCGTAGCCCCCCGCCAGTGCCACCGTCGCACCATCCAGCGGGTCGATTGCCACCAGCGCGCCCTGCACCTCGGGCAGCTGCGCCAGTAGCCAGCCCCGGTTCGCGGTTCGCAGCAGGTACACCACGTCCCCGGTGGCAACCATGTCCGCCGCCGACCGGGGCTGCGGACCGACGGTGTCGTCGTCCACCCAGGCACGCCAGCGAAGGTTGGCGAACGGCAGGCCGACCGGACCCACGCCATCAATGAACACATCGGCGCCGTCATCATCCCGCAGGCCGGTCACGACCGCCGGATAGAGGTCCGGATGGGTCGGGTAGGAGTCCAGCAGGCGTTGCAGGGCTTCGTCGCGGTCCCGATCTGTGGCCAGCCGCCCGAGCGTGTCACGGTCCTGCGCACCCCGGAAGCCATGCCGACGGTCGTAGTCCAGCAGTCCTGTGCGCAACGCCCGGTCGGCTGCGGCCTGCAGGCGGCTGTCGACCGTGGTGATCACCCGGTACCCATCGGTGGTTGCCGCGGCACCGAAGCGCGCCACCATCTCGGCCCTCGCCATCTCGGCGATGTAAGGAGCGTCAAGTTCGATCCGGGCGCCACGCAGGCGGGAGTCGATCGGCGTTGCCAGCGCTTCCTCGTACTGGCGACTGTCGATGAAGTCCAGGTCGCGCATCCGCCGCAGCACGTAGGAGCGGCGCTCAGCGGCCCGCACCGGGTCCGAGACGGGGTTGAGCTGGGAAGGCGCCTTGGGAATCCCCGCCAGCAGCGCTGCCTCCGGGATGGTCAGATCCGGCAGGCCCTTGCCGAAATACACCTCGGCCGCCGCCGCCACGCCATAGGCCCGCTGGCCGAGAAAGATCTTGTTGAGATAGAGCGTGAGGATCTGTTCCTTGCTCAGGGCGCGTTCGATCTGCAGGGCAAGCAGCAGTTCCTTCGCCTTGCGAACGAAGGTGCGCTCCGGTGTCAGGAAGTAGTTCCGTGCGAGCTGCTGCGTGATGGTGCTGCCGCCCTGGCTGCGGCTGCCAGTCATAAGGAAGTTGATACCCGCCCGCGTCATACCCTGATAGTCGAAGCCCGGGTGGCTGAAGAAGCGATCATCTTCGGCGGCCAGCACGGCCTCGATCAGGACAGCCGGCAACTCCTCGTAGCTGACCGGATTGCGCCGGTACTCGCCGAGCTGGGCAATGAGACGTCCGTCACGGGAATAGATCCGCAGCGGTTCCTGGAGGCGCACATCCAGTATGGCCTCCACCGAGGGCAGACCCGGCGACAGGTAGTACCAGCCCGCAGCGGTGACGGCGCCGGCGAGAACAATGGCGGTCAAGACGAGGCCCGCCAGCGCCAGGATTACCCGGATGAAGAATTTCATGAAGAAGCTGGAAAAGGTACCTTGCGCGCCCCGTAACGATTATGCATATTGACCATCGTTTTTGGGCAAACCTACTGAAAGGTGGGGACGCAAAGCCACCGGTCTAAAGGACTGTGCGAGGCGCGCTTCCGGAATTCGATGGTAGCGCGTGGGGGCCAGGATCCTAGGATAGCGGGGCTGCCGGACGGCGAAGCGCTCGACGCCTCGCGGTCAGCATCCTTGTGCATCCGATCCCTTCCCCGCGAACCGCGGTCGGGCCTGCCCGGGTTCCCGCATCGCCTGCGCGCAGTTCCTGCCGGCCGTCTGGCTCGACAAGACCGCCGTTCACCAGCTTTTGTCCCGGTTGGTGACGAGGGTCACGTCGCGTTTCTATCTCCAGTGATATATGTTTAAATGGCATTTGTCAGCTGCCGAAGACGTTGTTTGCGCAACCTCTGGAGTTAGAAGGGAAAAGCAGTGCTTTTCGGCTCACGTTCCAAACCTCTGATCGGCCTTGACATAACCACTTCCTCGATCAAGCTCATTGAGCTGTCGCAGAGTGGCAAGTCCTTTCGCGCGGAGAGCTATGCGGCCGAGCCTACGCCGCCCAACTCCATCAACGAGAAGACCATCGTGGATGCCCCGGCTGTCGGCGAAGCAATACGCCGGGCCGTCAAGCGGGCCGGCTCCACCTCACGCGAGGTCGCCATCGCCATCAGTGGTGATGCGGCGATTACCAAGATCATCCAGATGCCCCGGCGCCTGACGGCCCGGGAGCTTGAAGGCCAGGTTGAGATCCAGGCCGACCAGTACATCCCGTTTCCGATGGAAGAAGTCAGCTTCGACTACGAGCTGATGGGACCGTCGGCCTCCGACCCCGAAATGCTGGACGTACTCCTGGTCGCCACCCGCACGGAAAACGTCGATCAGCGCAAGGCCGCGGTCGAGGCAGCCGGGCTGGTGCCCCGGGTGGTTGACGTGGAGCCCTTTGCGCTCGAGAACGCCTGCCATCTGCTGGCACACCAGATGCCCGACGGCGGCATGGAGCACCTGATCGCGATTGTCGATTTTGGCGCCAGCAACACCACCTTCAGCGTCCTCCGGGACATGCGGGTGATCTACACACGGGACTTTTCCTTCGGCGGGCAGCAGCTCACCGAGGAGATCATGCGCACCTACGGTCTCAGCCTCGAGGAGGCCGGTCGTGCCAAGAAGGAAGGTGGCCTGCCGGGCAACTACGAACCCGAAGTGCTGGTGCCCTTCATTGATGACATGACCCAGCAGGTCAGCCGGTCCCTACAGTTCTTCCTGGCCTCCGGCGGGGGCCGTGAGCAGCCGGACCAGATCCTGGTATGTGGCGGTTGCGCCAACATTCCCGGCGTGGCTGACATGATTTCAAGCAAGGTGGGCATTCCCACAGAAATCGGTGATCCGCTGGGCCAGATGAAGATCGGCAGCCGGGCCAAGTCCCAGGGAATCCGCCGGGATGCAACGGCTCTGCTGACCGCATGTGGCCTGGCGCTGCGGAGTTTCGACTGACATGCCAACTATCAATCTCCTTCCCTGGCGTGAAGAGCTGCGGACACGGCGGCGCAACCAGTTCTTCATCGGACTGGGCGGCGCTCTGGCGGTCGCGGCGCTGGCGGTACTGGCTTCCAATCTCGTCATGGAAGGCATCATCGGTAACCAGCAGGCGCGGAATAATCTCCTGAAGGCCGAGATTGCCGCGCTGGACAAGCGGATCGAGGAAATTCTCGAGCTGGAGGCCGCCAAGGATCGCCTGCTCGCCCGCATGGAGATCATCGAGCAGCTCCAGCGCAGTCGCCCGGAGATCGTGCACCTGTTCGATGAGCTGGTGCGCGCGGTGCCCGACGGCGTGCGCCTGACCTCCATCAAGCAGAACAACCGGCGACTGGAGATCCGGGGCAACGCCGAGTCAAACACCCGCGTGTCGGCACTGATGCGGAACATCGACAAGTCCGACTGGCTCACCAGGCCCGACCTTGAGATCGTCGAGGTCAGGGAGGCTGGTGCGCGGCAACGGCGGGGAACAGGGCCGCAGGAGACCGGCGAATTCGTCGGGCGATCATCCCAGTTCGTGGTCTATGCCAACCAGGTGTCCACTACGGGCAGCGAGGGGGGATCACAGTGAACTTCCTCGAAGATCTCAAGACCCTCGATTTCAACGACATCGGCCGCTGGCCCCTGACGGTCCAGGCGTTCTTCGTGGTGCTCACCTTCCTGGTCGCCACCATCGGTGCCTTCTGGTTCTTCGTCTGGCAGAACCAGATGCCCCGGCTGGAGAAAGCCGAGGCAGAGGAGCGGCAGTTGCGCACTACCTTTGAGGCCAAGCAGCGCAAGGCCGCCAACTTCACTGCCTACAAGACCCAGCTTGCCGAGATTGAGCGCTCCTTTGGCACCATGCTCCGGCAGCTGCCCGGCCGCACCGAGATTCCCAATCTGCTGGTGGATATCTCCCAGACGGGCCTCGCGGCGGGTCTGCAGGAGGAGCTGTTCCAGCCGGCGGGGGAGAATCGCAAGGACTTCTACGCCGAGAAGCCGATCAAGATCCGGCTCTCCGGTTCCTATCACCAGTTCGGGCGCTTCGTGAGCGATATTGCAGCGCTGCCGCGGATCGTCACCCTGCATGACATCGAGATCACACCAAAGGAGCGGGAGGCCGCCTTCGATCAGCTGACGCTGACCCTGACGGCCAAGACCTATCGCTACCTGGATGAGGACGAGCTGGCGGCGGCCAGTGCTGCCGAAGCAGCGAAGAATGCTCCGCGGAGCCGGACCAACCGCAACACCCGTCCGCCGCCCAAGACCGGGAACTAGACGCAGATGCCGATGGGTAAAGCCGTGCAAAAGATCATTGTGGCAGTTTTCTTGGGCGCACTGCTGGCCGGCTGCGGCGGCGGCCAGTCCGACCTGCTGAAATACATCGACAAGGTGAAGGCCCAGCCGGGTGGCCGCATCGAGCCGCTGCCCCAGATCAAGCCCTACGACAGCTTCAGCTACGAGGCAGACAGCCTGCGCTCGCCGTTCATGCCTGACCGGCCTGCGGGGCGCGCGAGCGCGCTGGGTCCCCGGCCTGATACCGGCCGGCCGAAGGAGTATCTCGAGCAGTTTCCGCTGGACACGCTGGGAATGACCGGAACCCTTAGCCGGGGCAACGACACCTTCGGCCTGGTGCAGACCCAGGACGGTCTCCTGCACCGGGTGCGGACGGGCAACTACCTCGGGCAATACGACGGGCGCGTGGTGGCAGTCACCGACGCGGAGATCAAGGTTGAGGAGCTGGTGCCGGATGGCATCGGCGGCTTTTATAAGCGGTCCGCGGCGATCGCACTCAAGAGGTAATCGTGTCCAGAGCCAAGGGGCTGGCCGATTACCGACACGGGACAAGGTGGGAGTACTGGATGATGAGCACGACTTCGGGCATTGAGGTTCGCGACCGGGCCGGGTGGCAGGTTGCCCTGCGCCGCAGCCTCGGGACGGGCATTACAGCCCTGATTCTGACGCTGGCTGCCTTGCCTGCCGCGTTAGCCCAGAGCACCGGCAACCGCCTTGAAGACATCACGGTGCAGGCGCTGGCCGGGGATCGAATCGAGGTACGGCTGGAAACCTCCGGTCCGGCCCAGGATCCGCTGTCCTTTACCATCGATAACCCTGCCCGCATCTCCCTCGACCTCCAGGGTACGTCCCTTGGCCTGGCCAGCCGCCGCAAGGAAGTGAAGATCGGTGCCCTTGACACGATCCTGGCCGCCGAGGCCGATGGCCGGACGCGCGTCGTCCTCAACCTGGGCAGCATGGTGCCCTACCAGACCCAGGTTTCCGGGAACGCCATCATCGTGACGCTGGGGACGGCCACCGGGGCGGCAGCAGCCGTTACCAGCTTCCCGGCGGCGGCACCTGCGGCTGCTACTGCACCGGCGATGACCACCGCCGGCCGGCGCATCGATGGTGTTGATTTCCGTCGCAGCGAAGGCGGCGGCGGGCGGGTCGTGATCCGCCTGTCCGATCCGGGTACGCCCGTGGATGTGCGCAAGGAAGGTGGCCGGGTAGTCCTGAACTTCGCGGGCACCAGCCTGCCCGACAATCTCCAGAAGCGCCTCGATGTCACCGACTTTGCCACGCCCGTGAACCTCATCGAATCGACGCGCACGCCGGGCGGTGCCCGGGTAAGCATTGCGGCCACCCTGCCCTTCGAGGAGCTGGCCTACCAGTCGGACAGCGTGTTCACGGTGGAAGTCTCGCCGGTCGTGAAGGACGAGGTCAGCGTCAAGCCGACCCTCTTCAGCGCCAGCCGCGAATACACCGGTGAGCGCCTCACGCTCTCCTTCCAGGACATCGAGACCCGGGCGGTGCTGCAGCTCCTGGCGGATGTCAGTGGCCGCAACATCGTGGTTTCCGATTCCGTCAGTGGCAATGTCACCCTGCGCCTGCAGAACGTGCCCTGGGACCAGGCGCTGGATATCGTCCTGGCCACCAAGGGCCTCGACATGCGGGAGAACGGTGGCGTCATCATCGTTGCCCCGGCCGCCGAGATCGCATCCCGGGAGAAGGCTGACCTCGAGGCCCGCAAGGAGATCCGGGAGCTGGAGCCGCTGAGCTCCGAGTATGTGCAGGTAAATTACGCCAAGGCCGCCGACCTGGCCGAACTGATGCGGGGCGGAAAGGGTAATGCCCTGCTGTCCAGCCGGGGTTCGGTTGGCGTAGACGAGCGTACCAACACACTGCTGGTCCAGGACGTGGCGTCCAGCATCGTCGAGATCCGCAAACTCGTCGCGAACCTTGATATCCCCGTTCGCCAGGTACTGATCGAGTCGCGCATCGTGAT
Organism: uncultured Chromatiaceae bacterium; assembly: GCA_964407855.1. GTDB lineage: Bacteria > Pseudomonadota > Gammaproteobacteria > Steroidobacterales > SHZI01. The sequence continues at coordinate 10,522 of CAYOXI010000054.1, read as the reverse complement.
TGTCCGCGACAACTTCAGCCGTGATCTGGGCGTGCGGTGGGGCGTCACTGCGGTCCGGGATACCAGCGACGGGCTATTTGCCGTCACGGGTTCCGGCTCGGGTGCCAGTACCATCGTGAATTCCGCCATTGGCAACATCAATTCCACCGGGCAGCCCTTCCCGGTCACCGTGCCGGCCCAGGCTGACCGGTACCAGGTGAACCTGCCGGTCGCCAATCCCGCCGGCAGGCTGGCCCTGGCACTTCTGGACGACGACTTCCTGGTCGACCTGGAGCTGTCGGCCCTGCAGGCCGAGGGTCGCGCCGAGGTGGTGTCCTCGCCCCGGGTGATCACGGCCAACCAGAAGCAGGCCTCGATCCGCCAGGGCGTGGAAATTCCGTACCAGGAGGCTGCGTCAAGCGGCGCCACCACCACCCAGTTCAAGGAGGCCGTGCTGAGTCTCACGGTGACGCCCCAGATTACCCCTGATGACCGCATCATCCTCGACCTGGAGGTGACCAAGGACAGCGTCGGCGCGGTGGTGACCAACGAGCGCGGCGGTTCGGTCCCGAGCATTGATACCCGTGCCATTCAGACCCAGGTGCTGGTGAACAACGGCCAGACCGTGGTGCTGGGTGGCATCTACGAGACCGAGGAGACGGAGAACTACTCCAAGGTGCCATTTCTGGGTGACATACCGGGGGTCGGGACCCTGTTCCGGTCCACCCGCAAGTCGTCAACCAAATCCGAACTTCTGATCTTCGTGACGCCGAAGATCCTGAAGGAAGGCTCGAACATTTACTAGGGATGGGCGGTGACGGTGCAGTGGCACTGTCGCGCGCATGGTGAGGGAGTCATCGTGTTCAAGAAACTGATTTCTGTGTGTCTGGTCGTCGCTGCAGCCGCACTCACGGCCTGCGGTGGCAGCAATACCATCACGGGACAAGGCGGTGGCGGTGGCGGTGGAGGCGGCGGCACAGCCGCAGCGTCGGTCCAGGTTCTGGCCAGCGCTCCGCAGCTGCCCTCAGATGTCAACGGGCTGGCCACGGTGGATATGACCGCCGTCGTCCGGGATGCGAATAACGTCGTCCTGGCCGGTGTACCGGTATTCTTCTCGGCCAATGCCAATGGCTCCCTGGCAGTGATTGATCCGGCAACCAATGCCAATGGCACAGCGCTGGCGCGGCTCAGCAACGGCACCGACCTCAGCAACCGGCCCATCACGGTGACCGTGACGGCCGGGACCGTGAGCGGCTCGGTGGTTGTGAATGTCACGGGTACCCGTATCCGGCTGACGCCGCCCTCGGCCACGCTTTCCCTCGGCGACGCCGTCGCCTTCACTGCGGTACTGGAAGACAGCGCCGGGCTCGGCATCTCAGGCCGGACCGTTGCCATCAGTTCCGTGCGCGGCAACGGCCTGTCGGCGACCAGCCTGACTACCGGTCTGGGTGGCGCAGTGCAGTTCACGCTGACGGCCACGCAGTCCGGACTGGACACCCTGAGCGCCTCGTCGATCGGCACGTCGGCCCAGTCCGACGTCAGCGTGTCCGGCGACAGCTTCAGCATCACGACCCCTGCGCAGAATGCAGAAATCGCGCTGGGGGCCGTGCAGAATGTGACTGCCACTTTGGCGATCAGCGGCGTCCCCCAGGTTGGCCAGACCATCTCCTTCACCAGTACCCGCGGGACGCTTAGCAGCTCGACAGCCGTGACTAACGGCAGCGGCCAGGCAACGGTGACCATCTCGTCCAACAATTCCGGGCCGGCGCTGATCACCGCCGCCACGCCCGGCGGCACCCAGACCACCCGGAATGTGGAATTCGTGGCCGTAACAGCCGACACCCTGACGCTCCAGGCCCAGCCGTTCACGGTCCAGGCTGGCGCCCAGAGCACTATCACCGCCATCGTCCGGGATGCCAACCTCAATCTGGTCAAGAACAAGGTCGTGTCTTTCCAGATCATCACCGACACCACGAACGGCTCTCTGTCGGTGGCCCAGGACACCACCGACAGTCAGGGCCGGGCGACCACCTTCTACACGGGGGGTGCGTCCTCGGGCGGGGTTGGCGGCGTACAGATCCGGGCCTTCGTGCTGGACACGCCGGCCGTCGAAAACCTCGTCAACCTGACCGTCGGCGGCCAGGCGCTGGCCATCAGCCTGGGTACCGGCAATGCCCTGTTCGAAATCGGCACGGCCACCTTCGCCAAGGAGTGGGTGATTCTGGTGACGGATATCGCGGGCACGGCGGTTGCCGGCCAGAACGTCCAGGCCAGCATACGGTCGGTGAACTATCGAAAGGGCAATCTGTGGGTGCCGCCCGCCGGGGACGCCTGGGGAAAACAAGTTGAAGGCATTTGCCCGGATGAGGATGTCAACCTAAACGGCATTCTGGACCTTGTTGATAACGTCCCTGGCACTGGCGAGGATCTTAATGGCAGTGGTTTGCTGGAGGCCGGGAATATCGCCCTGGTCGCGGCTGTCCCCACCACGGCGCCTGCAGCCAACCCCTGCGCGTTTGCCGGCGCTCCCGGGCAGGCTGCCAATGTGGTGACCAACGCGCAGGGCTTCGCCCGGGTCTGCGTCTTCTACCCGCAGAACTACAACCTGTGGCTGGACGCACGGATTCAGGCCCAGGCCGGCGTAGCGGGCACCGAGACCACCAAATCCCAGACCTTCACGCTGGAGGCCCTGGCCGCCGACATCTCCAACACGAACGCTTCCCCGCCAGGCGTGGTCAGCCCCTTCGGTGCGGATCCGGACTGCGCGGTGCCACCACCTCCCTGATCCGCGATCAGGATAGGCAGAACGCGGGAAGCCGGCCTTGTGCCGGCTTCTTGCTGTCTGGCCCCGGTTGACGCTCTCGCAGTCCTCGCCAACACTGCCGGCCATGTCCACCCCCAGCATCTTCCTGATCGGCCCCATGGGTTCCGGCAAGTCAGCCGTGGGCCGCCGCCTGGCCCGGGAACTCGGTCGCCAGTTCATGGACAGCGACGATGTGATCGAGCAACGGAGCGGGGTGGATATCCCCTTCATCTTCGATCAGGAAGGTGAGATCGGCTTCAGGCAGCGTGAGCGGCGCATCATCGATGAACTGACCCGCCTGCCCGGCCTGGTGCTGGCGACTGGAGGCGGGGCTGCCCAGGATCCGGAAAACCGCGAACGCCTGCGCAGCCGGGGGCTGGTGGTTTACCTGCATACCACCGTTGAGCAGCAGGTGAAGCGCACCCGGCGGGGAAGGGAGCGACCCCTGCTGATGGCAGGCGACCCGCGGGCAACCCTCACCGCGCTGATGGCCGTGAGGGAACCCCAGTACCGGGAGATTGCTCACCTGGTCGTCACCACCGACGGGCGCAAGGTGCCCGCCGTGGTCCGGGAGATCAGCAGCAGGCTGGCTGAATTGTCCGCGGCGCCCGGTATCATCCCCGACCCATGCTGACCACCCTTCCGGTCCAACTCGGTACCCGCAGCTACCCGATACTGATCGGCAGCGGGCTGCTGTCCCGTCGGGGCATCCTGGAGAGCCACCTGCGCGGAAGGGATGTGCTGGTCGTGACCAACGTGACCGTGGGGCCCATCTACCTGGACCCGCTCAAGTCCCTGCTGGCCGGCTGCCGGCAGACGGTCGTGACCCTGCCGGATGGCGAACAGCACAAAAGCATGGCGACCGCCGGCCTGGTGCTCGACGCCCTGGTGCAGGGCCGCTACGGCCGGGATGCGGTCGTGGTTGCCCTGGGCGGCGGAGTGGTGGGCGATATCGCGGGCTTCGCCGCGGCGATCTACCAGCGCGGCATCGATTTCATCCAGGTACCGACCACGCTGCTGGCCCAGGTGGACTCCGCCGTGGGGGGCAAGACCGGCGTCAATCACCCCGGTGGCAAGAACCTGATCGGCGCCTTTCATCAGCCGGTCTGCGTGCTGAGCGACATCGACACGCTGCGCACCCTGCCCGACCGTGAGCTGTCCGCGGGCCTCGCCGAAGTAGTCAAGTACGGTCTGATCGCCGACCTTGAATTCTTCAGCTGGCTGGAGGAACAGGCCGGGGCGCTGTTGCAGCGCGATCCCGCCGCGCTCAGCCATGTGATCCGGCGGTGCTGCGAACTCAAGGCTGCAATCGTTGGCGAGGACGAACGGGAGCAGGGCCGCAGGGCGCTGCTGAACCTCGGCCACACCTTCGGGCACGCCATCGAGCAGCAGTCGGGCTACGGGGAATGGCTGCACGGCGAGGCCGTGGCTGCCGGCACCTGCATGGCGGCCGAGTTCTGCGTGCAGCTGGGGTGGCTGCGGGACGACGATCTGGCCCGCATCCGCCAGCTATTCCGCCGCCTCCATCTGCCGATCGCGCCGCCACCCGGCGATCCAGGCGAGTTCCTCGCCGCCATGGGCATGGACAAGAAGGTCGTCGCTGGACAGATCCGGCTGGTGCTGCTCAAGCGCCTCGGCGCGGCCTGCCTGACCGGGGACTACGCTCCGCACCAGCTGGCTGATTTCCTGCGCGAGCAGTTCGTGCGGTGAAGGCCAGCCTGGCAGCCTTCGCCTGCCGGGAAGAAACCAGTCGCGGACGGCTGCACCCGGAGCCGGCCCATCCCTACCGGGGCGAGTACCAGCGCGACCGGGACCGGATCCTGCACTCGGGGGCCTTCCGCCGGCTGGTCTACAAGACCCAGGTCTTCGTCAATCACGAGGGTGACCTGTACCGGACCCGGCTGACCCACTCGCTGGAAGTGGCCCAGATCGGCCGCACCGTCGCCCGGTGCCTGCGTCTCAATGCTGACCTCGTCGAGGCCATCGCGCTGGCCCACGATCTGGGGCACACGCCCTTTGGCCATGCGGGCGAGGATGCCCTCAACGAATGCATGCGGCCCTTTGGCGGCTTCGAGCACAACCTGCAGTCCCTGCGCGTCGTGGATGAACTGGAAGAGCGCTATCTGGGCTTCCGCGGCCTGAACCTGTGCTTCGAGACCCGCGAGGGGATCCTGAAGCATTGCGGGCGACGCAATGCCCGCAAGCTCGGCGAACTGGGCGAACGCTTCCTGCTGCGGCGCCAGCCAAGCCTGGAGGCCCAGGTGGCGAACCTGGCCGACGAGATCGCCTACAACAATCATGATGTGGATGACGGCCTGCGGTCGGGACTGCTCACGGAAGAAGGCCTCGGCAGCGTCGCGCTGTTCCGCCGCCACTACGCGCCGGTGCGGGCGGTGGCAGCGGCGGCTCCCCGCCGCGTGCAGATCCAGGAGACGATCCGGGCGATGATCAACGAGGTGGTCACCGACCTCGTGGACACCAGCCGACGCAACTTGCGTGCCGCCGCGCCCCGCAGCAGTGAAGCGGTACGCAGGCACCCGGCGCCGCTCATCGCTCTGAGCCCGGGCATCCTTGCGGACCATCTGGCGCTCAAGCGCTATCTGCGCCGGCACCTTTACCGACACGACCAGGTGCTGTCGGTGACCCGCCAGGCTCAGGATCGCCTGAAGGCCGTCTTCGAGCTCTTTCTGGCCGAGCCTGCCGCGATGCCGGCCGAGCATGCGGTCCGGGCCCGTGAGGCCGAAGCCGCGCTTGGCCCCGCCGGCCGGGCCCGCGCGGTGGCGGACTATGTGGCCGGCATGACGGACCGCTACGCCTACGCCGCTTACCGGCGCTTCGTCGATCCCGCCTTTGAATTGCCCTGAACTGTCATCGGCCAGCCCCCGGAGCAGCGCCGGTCGGTTACCCTCACGCCATGGCTGATGCTCCTGCCTCTGCCCTCCACCAGGCTCCGGGCAACCGCCGTCCGACCCTGCACGGGGCCTGGACCCGGCGGTCGACGCCTTCCGGCCGGGTGCGATAATGCTGGTACCCGAACTGGTGGTACTGGACCCTGGCGGCGGGTAACGCCGCCAGCCGCCAAGCGGCAAAACCCCTCTCAACCATCACTGCAGCGAGGAACAGAACATGGCAACGCCCAGAAAGGTCATCGTCTTCCCCACCGACTTCTCGGCCCAGTCCCTGGTGGCCCTGCCATGGGTGCAACGCCTGCAGAAGGACCTGGGGGCGGAGGTGCACTGTGTCTTCGTGGTCCAGGACCCCTGGGCCTTTGCCAGCCTGGAGATGGGCGGCGGCATGCCGCTGCCGACCATGGATGAGCTGGTCAAGGGTGCCCGGCAGAGCATGACGAAGTTTGCCGGCCAGCACCTGGGCGGCGTGCCGGGTGCCGTCACTGCGGTGCTGACGGGTCGTCCCGCGGAGACCATCGTCGATTACGCCAGCGAAAAGGGCGCCGAGATGATCATCATCACCACCCACGGGCACACGGGGCTGAAGCATGTCCTGCTCGGTAGCACCACCGAGGGTGTGCTCCGCCGTGCCACCTGCCCCGTCCTGTCCGTCCGCAGTGAGTAGCAGGCAAATGTCTCGCATGTCCTGGCAAGGCGCCCCTTCGTATTCGACCCGTCACTGGGTTCTCCGCTCCGCAGTCCTCGCCCTGTGTCTGGGTGTGGGTGCCGTGGTCGCCAATCCCGAGCCGTGCATCCGGCTCTTCAAGAAGGGTGTGCTGAATACCCCCTTCAACCCGGCCTTCCTGCATGTGTCTACCTTCAGGGACGAGGCGGGCAAGCCGCGGGATGCGCTGCTGATGTCCAGCTTCTTCAACGTGGAGAAGGACGCGGCGGGCATCAAGGTGGAGCGCTTTACCGAGCGGGACCTGACGGCCTGGATCCCTGACCTGGACGGTGTTGATCCCGCCAACTTCGATCCCCGCCGGGAGCTGGAGGTGCTGACCGACCGGGACCGGGAGCAGCCGCTCACCGTGTGGCCCAATGAGACGGAGAAGGTGCCGGATGGCGTACTGCCCTTCCAGGCCATCGTGGTGCCCCACGGATTTCTCTCCGACCGGCGGCCCGGCCGGCTGACCCTGGTGAACGTGGATGATCCGGCCCGCACCGAATATGTGGTGGCGGAGGCGGGCACGGCGGAGCCGGTCTGCGCGAACGGGCAGGTACAGAACGAGCGCTGGTACTACCACGGTGCGGTGTTCATCGACATGGATGGCGATGGCCTGCGGGATCTCGTCACCGCGCGGGCCAGCCTCATGCCCTTCATGTACGGCTGCCCGCCCAGCGGCGAGCTGCTCTGGTTTCGCAATCCGGGCCCGGACCTGAAACCTGGCGTGGCGTGGCAGGCCAATATCCTCGTGGGCCTGCCCCGGGAACTGGACGGCCCCGAGATCAACCTGACGGCCGCCGACCTGGATGGTGACGGTGTCACCGAGGTGATTGCCACGCACTTTTTCACCAGCGACCACATCTCGATCTTCGGCCCGCCGGAGGGCCAGCCCTGGAGCGCGGTGAACCGGGACCAGGGGCGCACCGTGCGCCGCCAGACCATCATGACTGGCCAGGGCCGGCCCTTCGCGGTGCAGGCGGTGGATCTCAACCGGGACGGGCGGCTCGAGATACTGACCAGCAACCACCAGGGTGACGGCTGCTTCGAGATGACCAGCGACGCGATCCCCGGGCGGGTACTCGCCCTGCAGCAGCCCGCCAGCGGCCGGATCTTCGACGAGGCCTGGACCACCCACATCCTCAAGGACGATATCCGCCCCCAGCCCACCTTCCCCCCGCCCGTGCGCGGTCCGGGCCGGCTGGCGCCCAACCGTGCTCTGGCCATCTGGCCGACCCGCTGGATGGAGGGGGTCATCCGGCCCTGGATCCTCGTGGGTGGCGATGAGGCGGCCAAGATCTGGATCCTGAAGCCCATGAGCCGCAAGAAAGATGACTGGCGCTACGAGTCCGTGGTGATCTTCGACATCAACGATCACTACGGCCCGGATACCAGCCAGACGCTGATGGGCTTCCCCCAGGGGGTGAGCATCTCCACCATTGGCGGTCTCACCTGGCGCTACGACCGGCCGGGCGCCTTCGGCCGGGGGGAGATCTACGCGCCGGTATTCGAGGGTCGCCAGATCCACATTTTCAGTTTCCGTCCGGGTGCCGGGGAGACGGTGATCTGCGGGTCGGACACGACGATTGCCTGCCCGGCGACCTAAACGCCGGTCACCGCCGGCTCGCCGAACTTACAGGACCCTGCATGGAGTTTGCGTCCACCTTTGCCGAGTTTGCCGCCCTGCTGGCCCTCGCTGCCGTACTTGGTCTTGCCGGGCTCTTCCTGCGCCAGCCGCTGATCGTCGCCTTCATCGCCACCGGGATCATTGCGGGTCCGGATGTGCTCGGCCTGCTGAAGTCACCCGACCAGGTGCTGCTGCTGGCCGAGATCGGCGTGGCCGTGCTGCTCTTCCTCGTCGGCCTCAAGCTGGACCTGCACATCATCCGGTCACTGGGCGCGGTGGCGCTGGCTACCGGGCTCGGCCAGGTAGCGTTCACCGCAGTGGTCGGCTTCTTCATCTGCCTGATGCTGGGCTTCACGCCCGTGATGAGCGCCTACGTGGCCGTGGCGCTGACCTTTTCCAGCACGATCATCATCGTCAAGCTGCTCTCGGACAAGCGGGAGGTGGACTCCCTGCACGGCCGTATCGCGATTGGCTTCCTGATCGTCCAGGACATCGCAGTAGTGATTGCGATGGTGGTGCTCTCCACCGTCGGTGTGGGTGCCGGCAAGAGCGAGACGCCGGGCGGTCTCGCGGGCACTCTCGGTGGCAGCCTGGCGCTGCTGGTGCTGGTCACGCTGTTCATGCGCTACGCGGCGGAACCATTGCTGCGCCGGGTGGCGCGAATGCCGGAGCTGCTGGTCACCTTTGCGCTGGCCTGGGCCGTGCTGTTTGCCGCTGTCTGCGAACTGATTGGCCTCGGCAAGGAGCTGGGCGGGCTGCTGGCGGGTGTCTCGCTGGCTTCGACCGCTTACCGGGAAGCGATTGCCTCCCGGCTGTCCAGCCTGCGCGACTTCCTGCTGCTCTTCTTCTTTATCGCGCTCGGCTCCGGCATCCGGCTCAGCATGATGGGCGAGGAGCTGGTCGCGGCATTGCTGCTGTCGGCTTTTGTGCTGATCGGCAACCCGCTCATCGTCATGGTGATCATGGGCTACATGGGCTACCGCAAGCGCACCGGCTTCCTGGCAGGACTGACGGTGGCCCAGATCAGCGAGTTCTCCCTGATCTTCATGGCCATGGGCGTGACGATGGGCGACGTGGATGCCAATGCGATGGCGCTGGTGACCCTCGTTGGCCTGGTCACCATCACGATGTCCACCTACATGATCCTGTATTCCCAGACCCTGTACCGGCTCGCCGAGCCGTACCTGGGAATTTTCGAGCGCCGCTACGCCCACCGGGAGGGTGACGCGCCCGTAACGCCGGCGCAGGGCTTCAATGCCCTGATCTATGGCCTCGGTCGCTACGGCAGTGAACTGGCCAGCGTGCTGGAATGCTCGGGCGCCCGCCTGCTGGGCCTGGACTTCGATCCCGAAACCCTCGAGCGCTGGAAGGCGGGTGGACGAACCGGGATGTACGGCGACGGGTCCGATCCGGACTATCCCGAAAGTCTCCCGCTGCAGGATGTGCAATGGGTGATCATTGCGATTCCGCCGCCGGCGTCCATGCTGACCCACGAGGATCCCCGCCAGGTACTGATCGCAGGGCTGCGCAAGGCGGACTACCGCGGCCGGATCGCAGTGCGTTGCAACGACAGTGCCGACGCCGCCGCATTCAGCGCACTGGGCGCCGATGTCACGCTGACACCCTTTGCCGACGCCGCCGCCCGGGCCGGCGAGGTGATCGCGTTCGAGAAAGCCTGGCCGCCCTAGACGCCCAGCAGCTCCACCTCGAACAGCAGCGTGGCATGGGGGGGAATAACCCCGCCGGCACCCCGGGCGCCATAGCCCAGCTGGGGCGGGATGATGAGCAGCCGCGTGCCGCCCACCTGCATGCCCTGTACGCCTTCATCCCAGCCCCGGATCACCTGCCCTGCTCCCAGGCTGAAACTGAAGGGCTCACCCCGGTCCTTGCTGCTGTCGAACTTCGCGCCCCGCTGTCCCCCTTCCCAGAGCCAGCCCGTGTAGTGCACCGACACCTCCTGCCCGCGCGCGGCGACCGGGCCGGTCCCCGTCGTGGTGTCTTCGTACTGCAGGCCGGAGTCGGTCGTCGTGGTGTTGCTCATCGCAGGTCTCCAGGGAAAGGAGCGGGAATTATGCCAGCAGCCCGCTAAACTACCCGCCGCCTCAACGCCGGAACACTGCCATGACCCTGACTGCCAATGCCGCCGATGCCCGCGACCGGCTGATCTTCGCGCTCGACGTGCCCGATGCGGAGGCGGCCCGCAAGCTGGTGGCGGAGCTGGGCGATGCGGTGACCTTCTACAAGGTGGGCCTGGAGCTGATGGCAGCCGGCGGCTACTTCGAGCTGGTCGACTGGCTGCTCGCGAAGAACAAGAAGGTGTTCGCCGACCTGAAGCTCTTCGACGTGCCGGCGACGGTGGGCCGCTCCACGTCACTGCTGGCAACCCGGGGCGTCACCTTCCTCACCGTGCACGGCAACCAGGGAATCATGGAAGCCGCGGCAGCGGCCAAGGGCCAACTGAAGATTCTCGCGGTGACGGTACTCACCAGCCTCGACCGGGG
>CAYOXI010000053.1:0-17417 GCA_964407855.1 uncultured Chromatiaceae bacterium | reverse complement strand
GGCTTCCTTGTGGTCGTCATTGGATGTGCGCTGGGTCTCTACGCCTGGCGGGCGCCTTCGCTGGACAGGGCCGTAGGCTTCAAGCCTTTGTCACGGGAAAGCTTCATTCTGGTCAACAACATCCTGCTGTGCATTGCGGCCGGACTGATCTTTCTCGGCACGATGTATCCGCTGGTGCTCGATGCGCTGAATGCCGGCAAGATCTCGGTGGGGCCGCCCTATTTCGAAACTGCCTTCCTGATTCCCATGCTGCCACTGGTGGCCGCCGTGGGCGTCGGCATGCATACCGCCTGGCGCGAAGCCCGGGCGGCGGATGTCGGCCGGAAGCTGCGTGTTGTCGGGCTGCTGGCCGTCGTGGCCGGGCTTGTGGTCCCGCTCTTCGTCTACGGCAGCAACACCGTCCTCACGGCCACCGGTTTTGCGCTGGCCGTATGGATCATTGGTGCCGCATTGCTCGATCCGGTACGACAGGCGTTCGGCCGGGGACCGGCGCTCACCCAGGCTGCCCTTGGAATGAATGTGGCGCATCTGGGGGTTGGGCTCTTCGTGCTGGGTGTGACTGCGACGATGTCTTTCGGCATCGAAACCGATCAACGACTGGCTCCCGGCGAGACGGCGCAGGTCGGCGACTACTCGGTGAGCTTCGTCGGGGTCCGCGAGGTTCAGGGGCCCAATTACAATGCGCTACAGGGTGAACTGGTAATTGCAAGGAATGGCCGTCCGGTCGGCACGGTCTTTCCGGAGAAGCGTACGTATCGGGTTCAGACCTCACCAATGACTGAAGCCGCAATTGAGGCCCGCTGGTTGCGGGACGTCTTCGTTGCCCTCGGTGACGAACTTGGCGACGAGGCCTGGAGTGTTCGCCTTCAGTACAAGCCGCTCATAAGGTTCATCTGGTTCGGATGCATCGTCATGGCGCTGGGTGGGCTGATTGCAGCAACGGACCGGCGCTACCGCGTCCGGGTGCGGTCAAGGGAACCGGTTTCTGCCGAGCCCGCCAGCAGCTGACGTCACGGTATTCCGCGGAAGTTTTGCCATGTGGCGCTTTTTACTGCCAGTCATCCTGTTTGCCGGCCTGGTGGTCATTTTTGCGTTGGGGCTGCAGCGTGACCCGGGCCTGGTTCCTTCGCCGCTGATTGGCCGCGCTGCCCCGGCATTTGTGCTTCCGCGGCTCGATGATCCCGAGCAAACGCTGACCGAGCGTGCGCTGGTCGGCCATGTCAGTCTCGTGAACATCTGGGGTACCTGGTGCGTTGGCTGCCACGAGGAACATGATTTCCTGATGTCGCTGGCACAGGACGCAGGCGTCCGGATCTACGGGATCAACTGGAAGGATGACGCCAACCTGGCTCGCGACTGGCTGGAGCGGCTCGGCAATCCCTACGTGGCTGTCGGCACGGATACGGACGGGCGGGTCGCGATTGACTGGGGCGTGTATGGCGCGCCGGAGACCTTTCTGATCGGTCCTGATGGTACGGTGCTCTACAAGCACATTGCACCGCTGACACTGGAGATCTGGCAGCGCGAGTTTGCGCCCCGGATTGCGGCGCTCGAGGGCGTCTCGTGAGGAGGTCAGCCGTCCGGCTTGCGGCCGGTCTCCTTGTCGGCCTGCTGATGGGTGGGGCGTGGGCCATGGATCCGGATCCCGCACTTGCGGATCCTGTTGCCCAGGCGACGTACGAGCGCCTCACCCGCGAAGTGCGCTGCCTCGTTTGTCAGAACCAGCCGATCTCCGATTCCTCAGCGCCGCTCGCTGCAGATCTGCGCCGCGAGATCCGGTCAATGCTGGAGGCCGGCAGGTCCGAAGCAGAGATCAAGCGCTTCCTGCTGGATCGCTATGGGGACTTCGTGCTGTATCGTCCCCGTTTTACTGCCAGCACCGCCGCGCTCTGGCTCGCCCCGGGTCTGCTGCTGATCCTGGGGGGGATTGCGATGGCGCGGATCCTGCGCCGCCGGGCCCTGCTGCCCGTACCCACCGAGGAAGAAGACGGTCGCCCCGTCGCCTGAGGAGCCAAGGCTTGACCCTGTTCATATTGCTCGCGATCCCGCTGACCATCCTTGCGGTCGGATTGATGATCCTGCCCCTGATACGCGGTGGGGCAAGCGCGCATCCAGTCGCGGCAGCCCTGATCGCGCTTGCCACCCCGGCAGCTGTCCTGCTGGTCTACGTGACTGTCAGCAATCACAACTGGCTACCCGGGGCCGCGCCCGCCGAGGTTCCCGGCTCCATCGAGCAGGCGGTCGCTGCTCTGGAAACCCGGCTGGCTGCCGTGCCGGATGACGCGGAGGGCTGGGTCCTGCTGGGAAACTCCTATCTCAGCCTGAATCGCCCGGCTGATTCCGCCAATGCCTTCCAGCGCGGCCTGGAGGTTTCCGGGGGAGACAGCACGGCGGCCAGGCTCGGACTGGCCGAGGCTCGGATCGTGCTGGATCCGGGTTCACTGCTGGGTCCTGCAGGTACAGCCATTGAAGAGGTTTTGCAGCTCGAGCCCCGCAATCCAAAGGCGCTCTGGTATGGCGGCATGCAGGCGCTCGCAAGGGGCGAGCCGGAGCTTGTCCGGGCTCGCTGGCAGACGCTGCTGGAACTTGCCCCACCCGAGCGCATCCGCGAGATCATTGAAACGCAGTTGCTGGCGCTGGAGGAGGGCGGAGGCGCGGGGCAGCTGCCCGGTGAAGTGCCGGGGCAGGATCGCGAATCGGCTGAGGCCCTGACGGCATCCGGCGCAGAACAGCCGGGGGAGCCTGGCGCGGAAATTGCGGTGAGGGTATCAGTCGGTAATACGCTGGTGGGCAGGGTTTCGCCGTCTGCCCCCGTGTTTGTCTTCGTCCGTGAGGAAGGCGCAACCGGCCCGCCCCTGGCCGTGATCCGCAGACAGGCTCGGGATTTGCCGCTCGATCTGCGGATCGGAGACGCGGATGTGATGCTGCCCGGCCGTACGCTTGTCGGCGTAAAGGCGGCCACCCTGGTGGCCCGGATTGCCAACGGGGGTGACGCCATCGCCAAACCGGGGGACCTCTATGGGGACGGCCGCTGGCAGCCCGGGGCCCTGGCTGGCCAGCCCGTGACCATCGTCATCGACCAGGTGGTAAATCCCTGATGTCCCGGCTTGATCAGTCTAGTATTTAACATAATATATATTATACGCCGATTGGAAGTGACCGTGCGCTTGCACTCCCTGAAGACCCTGATCCTCCTGTCCCTGGCTACGGCCGCCTGCAGCAGTACGTCATCCATGCCACCGCTGGCGGGCCTTCCGGAGCCGGTCGACCTGCCGCGATTCATGGGCGACTGGTACGTGATCTCGGCCATCCCCATTCACTTTGCCCTGCTGCCCATGTTCTCGGAAAAGGATGCCCACAACGGCATCGAGACCTACAACCTGACTGCTGACGGCGTGATTGAAACCACCTACACATTCCGGCGCGGCAGCTTCGATGGTCCCGAGCGGCGCTTTACGCCAAAAGCCCGGGTCGCCAATCCTCCCGTGAACTCCGAATGGAAGATGAAGTTCGACTGGTACCTTCCCGCAGCCGATTTCCTGATCCTCCACCTGGATGAGGACTACCAGCGTACGGTGATCGGCGTACCGGACCGCAAATACGTCTGGATCATGTCCCGCACGCCAGAAATGCCACCTGACGAGTACGGCCGTCTGCTGGACAAACTGGCTGGCCTGGGCTACGACACCAGCCTCATCACTCCCGTGCCTCAGAGATGGCCGGCAGGTGTACCTGAAGCCAGGCCAGCACCTGATCCGGAAAGTCCGTAAACAGGCCATCTACCCGCAGTTCACCGACCAGCACGGCGAGTAAATCATTCAGGGTCTGGAATCCCGGGGGCAGCTGGTCGCTGCGCACGGTGAATGGGTGCACGAGCAGGTCCGATTCCCGCGCCAGCTCAATCAGTGAGCTGCTGTTCCGCTGGGCCTCGTGGCCTGCGGATGGCAGCACAAGCTCCAGTGCCGGGCCAATGCCCCGGGCAAAGCCAGCCACCTGCTGCAGAAATTCCCGGCTGGTTGCTGACGGATCGTCCAGAAGCAGGATCTGCGGCACTTGCGTCCGACCACTGGCTCGCAGCTTCTGCAGGGTCCCGGCGTCAAAACACTGGACAAATGCCCGGTCTGCGGCCGTCCGGTAGCCGAAATCCCCAAGCACACCCAGCACCCTCGAACCCAGATCAATGCCGTGTGCCTCATGCCAGGCCGGCGCCTTGATCTCGGTATAGATACCGGCCGTGTGCCCAGTGGCAAGGTTCAGCCCCTGGATGAGGTCAAGTTCCTCCTCCAGCGTGTGTAGCCGGAACGCACCAGTATCGGGCGGGAAACGACCGGGATACCGGGCTGCCTCCGAGCCATTCGCCCGCCGCTCCGTAACCCGCAGCGTGCGAAGTTCCGCCAGGTTGAAGTCCAGGCAATAGTGTCGGCCGTCCGGACGCGCCCTGCCGGGATAGCGGGCAGCCACGTCGGTCAGGTTATCGAGGAACAGGTCGTGAAAAACGATAAGTGCGCCATCCCGTGTCGCGATGACGTCCTGCTCGAGGTAGTCGGCGCCCATGCCATGCGCCAGCGCCTTGGCCGGCAGGGTGTGCTCGGGCAGATAGCCGCTTGCACCCCGGTGGGCGATAACGACAGGTCTGTACATGGGCTCTGCCCTGCCCCTTCGGCGCGGATTGCGGAAACCCTCAGCCGTTGTCAGACACACCGAGTCGCTTGTGCATGATCGGACTGGTGGTCGTGTACTGCAGGTGAACCTTCTTGCCAGGTTCTATCAGTGCCTTGGCGGCAAAGGCTGCGAGGGCAGCTTCGTGAAAGCCGCTGAGTATGAGTTTCTTCTTGCCCGGATAATCACAGATGTCTCCGATGGCAAAAATGCCTGGAATATTGGTCTGGAACGCCGCGGTGTCCACGCTGATCGTTTTCTTGTTCAGGTTGAGACCCCATTCGGCGATTGGCCCCAGCTTCGGGGACAGGCCGAAAAATACCAACACATGATCGGCAGCCAGGACCTGCGCGGTGCCATCCTTGCGTGCAATGCCGATGCCTGTGAGGCGACCGTCGTCAAGCTGAAGGCCCGTGGCAGTGGCGTTTTCGATGATCTGGACCTGCCCCGCCGTGGCCCTGGCCCTGAGTTGGGCCACGGAGGCAGGGGCCGCACGGTAGTCGTCCCGACGATGGACCAGTGTCAGGCTGGCAGCGTCCGCCCCCAGCGCCAGGGCCCAGTCGAGTGCAGAGTCACCGCCGCCCAGGATAACGAGTCGCTGCTGGTGGAACCGGGCGGGACTCTGTACGTGGTAGTGGATCTGGCGACCCTCGAGGGCGTCAGCTCCGTCGAGGTGGAGTTTCCGGGGCTGGAAGGAGCCTACACCGCCCGCAATGAAGACCGTCTTGGCGTCAAAACTGCTACCCCCACTGGTAGTGATGTGAAACCGGTCCTCGACAGGTTGCAGGGCAACGACTTCCTGGCCGAGATGAAAGCCCGGGTTGAATGGCTCAATCTGCTTCATCAGACTGGCCGTCAGCTCAGCCCCGGTGCAGACCGGTACGGCGGGAATATCGTAGATGGGCTTGTCCGGGTACAGCCACGTGCACTGTCCGCCGACGGCAGGCAGCGAATCGACAATGTCAGCCCGGATTCCCAGCAGCCCGAGTTCAAAGGCCTGGAACAGGCCGCACGGGCCTGCCCCGATGATCAGCGCGTCTGTCTGGTTCATATTGGCGTGCGGCCCCTGGGGCCGTCACTCCTGGAAAAGCGCCGGGTGACCCGACGGGGCCGGAATCTTACGTGAGGCCGGCAGTCGCCCTCAAGCAGCGGTCAGTTTTGAACCTCGGGCCTTCAGTCCAGCTTGAACTCGACGACGTCCCATTGGGCGGTATTCTCATGGCGCCCATGGTGCCGGATCGCGTCAACAATCGAACGCGCGTTCCAGTCCACAAGGTCCGCTGCCCGTTCGAGGACTGCCCGCTGCAGGATGACCGTTTCACCGAAGGCCTTTACGGCCACGATGGGCTTGTTGAATGCGCCGGCGCAGTCAAGTTCGAACATGATCAATTCCCGGTTAAGGTCGTAGAGTACGACCGGGAGGACGACAACCTCGGACGCCTTGATCTGGTTGCGCAGTTCGTCTTTGAGCCCCTCCCGGCCGCCGGCCGGCATATGGTCCGGATCACTGACGTTGACGTAGGAGAAGTTGTCGCGGCTTTCCAGGTACTCGAAGACCCGGAGGTAATCCGCGTGCTTCTCGAAGAGATGGCACACAAAGACCCGGATCGGACTCTTCTCGGACATGACATTCACCTCCCAGGCCCGGCCTCAACTATTTCACGGAGTTACAGTTCCCGGAACCGGGCATTACACTGCACCCTGCCATGCGCCTGCTCATTTACAACATCCGCTATGCCATCGGTGCCGGGGTATCTACCCAGATGCCGGTACCCGGCGCAGGTTACCTCTTCGGGAACCCGGGAACCCTCGAAAACATCATAGAATTCATAAAATCCTGTCGTCCGGATGTCGTCGGACTCCTGGAGGTTGACCTGGGGTCGGTCCGCAGCGGGCGCGTCAATCAGGCGGAATCCATTGCCAGTGCTTTGGGCCACTACTCGAGCTATGAGTGCAAGTATGGCGAAGAGTCCCTCAATCAGGTACTGCCCATCCTTCGCAAGCAGGCCAATGCCTTCCTCGCTGCCCCGCATATCATCGGTGAGCGTTTCCACTATTTCGACACCGGGATAAAGCGCCTGATCATCGAGCTGGAGCTTGACGGACTGGTGATCTTCCTCGTGCATCTTTCCCTGAAATACCGGCACCGCCAGTTCCAGTTGCGCCACCTGTATGAGCTCATTTCCCGGGCGCAGAAGCCGGTGATCGTGGCCGGGGACTTCAATACCTTCTGGGGCGAGACTGAGATGTTCCTGTTCATGAAGGCTGCGGGCCTGCGCAGTGCCAACGAAAACAGGTTGCCTTCCTATCCCAGCCGGCTTCCCCGTCTCGAGCTGGACTTCGTGCTCTACGGCGACGGTATAGAGGTCCAGTCCTTCGAGGTTCCCCGGGTGATTCATTCAGATCACCTGCCCCTTATCTGCGACTTTCAACTGAGGTAACTTCCATGTCGTCACCGGATGCGCCGATTGCCGATGCCAGGCACTGGCAATTCGAGCAGGATGAGGCGGGCACGGGCTGGCTCTGTTTTGACCGGGAGGGAGCCAGTGCCAATACGCTGTCGACCGCGACAATGGTCGAGCTGGCCGGTATTCTGGCATCGCTGGCCAGCAAGCCCCTGAGGGGACTAGTAGTTCATTCCGGCAAGGCGACAGGCTTCATCGCCGGAGCCGATGTGAATGAATTTCCCCAGTTGGCCTCCACCGAACTGGCCTACACGGCGACACGCCAGGGCCAGCAGGTGTTCGAGCGCCTTGAGGCCCTGCCCTACCCCACGGTGGCCGTACTGAATGGCTTTGCCCTTGGCGGCGGACTCGAACTGGCCCTTGCCTGCACGCGTCGCATCGCATTTGAGGGCACGGAACCTGTCTTCGGCCTGCCGGAGGTGCAGCTTGGTGTTCATCCGGGCTTTGGTGGTACGGTCCGGCTTCCGCGGCTGATCGGGGTTCGAAAAGCCATGGAGCTGATGCTCACTGGCCGGTCCCTTCGCCCCCGTGACGCGCTTGGCGCCGGCCTCGTGGACGAACTCTGCACCAGTGAGACCTGGCGCGAAGTTGCCGTTCGGCAATTGATCGAGCCGGACCCCGGCCGGCGGCGTAGCCCCCCATGGCCGGATCGGCTCCTCGGCAGCAATCTGCTGCGCCCCCTGCTGGCCCGCAAGCTTCGCGAGCGCGCCAGCGAGCAGGCCTCACCGGAGCACTATCCGGCGCCCTTCGCCCTGATTGACCTCTGGCAGGACCACGGCGGGGACACCGCGACCGGGGCTTCAGAAGCCGAAGCCCGATCCTTCGCGGAACTCGTCATGACGCCGACCTCCCGCAACCTGGTCCGGGTCTACTTTCTCCAGGAACGGCTCAAGAAAGTCACGGGCGTAAAGTCCGCAGTCGCCCGGGTACATGTAGTGGGAGCAGGTGTCATGGGTGGCGACATTGCCACCTGGTGTGCCCTGAGGGGCCTGGAGGTAACGCTTCAGGACCGGGAGATGCGCTACATCGAGCCGGCGCTCATCCGCGCGCGGACCCTGTTCGAGCGCCGGCTGCGCCTGCCTGAAATGGTCGAGGCAGCAGTCGGTCGCCTCCGGCCCGACCCGGAGGGTACTGGTGTCGCCGGGGCGGACCTCGTGATCGAGGCAGTATTCGAGGATCTGGCAGTCAAGCAGGCGGTTTACGCGCGGCTGGAACCCGCCCTTCGACCCGCGGCAATTCTTGCCACCAACACCTCCAGCATCCCGCTGGAAGACCTCGGTGAGTGCCTGAAGGACCCCGGCCGGCTCGTGGGTTTGCACTTCTTCAACCCGGTGGCAAAGCTGCCTCTGGTGGAGGTCGTCGCCGCGCGGCTGAGTTCGCCGGAGGCCTTGCTCGCTGCCTCGGCCTTCGCCCGCCGCATCGGCAAGTTGCCGGTACCCTGTCGCAGCAATCCGGGTTTTCTCGTCAATCGTATCCTGGCCCCCTACATGGGCGAAGCCATGGAACTGGTGCGCGAAGGTGTGCCCCTCGCCGAGATCGACCTGGCTGCAACCGACTTTGGCATGCCGGTCGGACCGGTTGAACTGGCCGATTCGGTCGGTCTGGATGTGGCTGACCATGTGGCAAGAATCCTGGCACCCGTCCTGCATCGCGAGCCGGCGCCGGAGCTCGCCGGGCTGGTGCAGGCCGGCCACCTCGGGGTGAAGTCCGGCCAGGGTTTCTATACCTACCGGGACCGGAAGCCAGTCCGGCCCCGGCTGGAGCCCGGCAGTTCGAGTCCGGCAGTCCGGGATCGCCTGGTCTACGCGCTGCTCAACGAGGCCGCTGCCTGTCTCCACGAAGGCATCGTCAGCGACGCGGATCTGGTCGATGCGGGAGTGATCTTCGGTACCGGGTTTGCACCATTCCGCGGCGGACCGCTACAGCACGCGCGGGACCTCGGGATCGACGCGGTTGAAGGCCGTCTGCGGGAGCTTGCCGGACGGCATGGCGCCCGCTTTAATCCCTCGGCCGGCTGGTCCAGGCTCCGGAACTGACCTCACAGAATTGGCAAGCAGCCACTTTCGTCTTTTAAAATCTTAGGGTTACAATGCAATTCGAATGACCGAGACAACGATAAGCACGGACCTGTTGCGCCGCTTTTCCCCGCTGGATGGCCTGAAGCGGGAAAACGTGGCCGCCATGGCCAAGAAAATGGACGTCCGGACCCTGGAAAACGGCAAGGTGCTGTTCCGGGAAGGTGACACCGACAAGCGCACCTACTACCTGCTGAGCGGAACTCTCGAGCTGGCTGACCGCCACGGCCAGATCAGGCTGCTGCGGGCGGGCAGCGACGAAGCCCGCAACCCCGTCAGCGCGCTATTGCCCCGCCGGCACACCGTGCGGGGAGTGGATCGGGTCGAGTATGTGTCAGTGGACACCGAACTACTCGATGTCATGCTGACCTGGGACCAGACCGGCAGTTACGAGGTTAACGAACTGCGCAGCGATGAGCGCGGTAACTCCGACGACTGGATGACCACCCTGCTCCAGACCAGAGCCTTCCACCGCATTCCGCCCGGAAACATCCAGGCCATCTTCATGCGGATGCAGAAGGTCCACTACAGCGCCGGGGATGTGATCATCAAGCAGGGCGATGAAGGGGACTTCTTCTACGTGATTACCCGCGGTCGTTGCACCGTGACCCGGGAGACCCCGCTCAACAAGGAAGGCATCAAGCTGGCCGAACTGGGTGTTGGTGACACCTTTGGCGAGGAGGCCCTGATCTCGCTGAACCGGCGCAATGCCACGGTGACAATGCTGGACGACGGGGTCCTCATGCGTCTGCGCAAGGACGATTTCAATAAGCTGCTTAACGAGCCCATGGTCAACTGGGTGGAGCAGGAAGAAGCCCGACGGATCGTTGCTGCCGGTGGCAAATGGCTGGATGTAAGGTTGCCCAGCGAGTTCGATACCTATCACGAGCCCGGTGCGATCAATATCCCGCTGTATTTCATCCGCCTCAAGCTCAACACCCTTGACCCGGCCACGACCTATGTCGTCTGCTGTGATACGGGCCGACGCAGTTCGGCAGGCGCCTTCGTGCTCAATGAACGGGGATTCGATACCCGGGTACTCCGGGGTGGCCTTAACCTGGCTACCGGCTGACCCCGACGGCTTACATCGTGTGGGTCGGTTTGTCGCCGCCGAGCGCCCCCGCCAGGTAGTTCTCGATTTTCTTCTGGGTCGCTCCCCCGTCCTGATCACTGAACTGCACGCCAATTCCTGCAGTTCGCTTGCCCTGGGCACCCTTCGGCGTTACCCAGATGACCCGCCCCGCAACCGGGATCTTCTCATCCTCGCCCATGACGTTGAGCAGCATGAAGACTTCATCCCCGATCTTGTAGGAGCTGCTGGTGGGGATGAAGAGACCACCATTGCGCACGAACGGCATGTACGCGAGGTACAGGGCACTCTTGTCCCTGATGGTCAGCGTCAGCAATCCGGGCTTTGACATCAAGACCTCACATTTCCTGCGCCGCCATACCACCAGAATAGTAGTTCGGCAAACATGGCTTCCAAATTGAGCGCCCGATCCTTCAGCCGACGGGCGCTACCCAGCTGGTCAAGATAGGCGCAGCAATCCGCCATGTTCCGTGGCGAAGCCGGATTTTTCAAGGGCGGAATCCAGATGGCCTGATCCTCACCCACCGTTTGCGCCACGGCTCCAGTGAGGCAGCTGCGCAGGAGCCGGGCTGTATGCAGGTAAAGGGAGCGCAGGTAAAGATCCGGGTCATGGGCAGACTTGGCCCACTGCCGGGCAACCGCGGTGGGCGGTGTATCGCCGGCACAGAGCAGTTGAAGGTCACCTGTAATGGTCGCCAGCAGTGCCAGCGTGTCGCCAGTCAGCAGCTCCCGCGCCGCCAGTGGTGCTCCGCCGGCGAAGCTCAGTGCCCGCCCACAGGCCGCAGGGTCGGGGTGGAAGCCCGCCAGCCAGGCCAGCGCAACCGCCCGCTCCGGAGGTGACAGGCGAATCTGCTCACAGCGGCTGACCATGGTCGCCGGCAGCCGCGCGGTGCTGCTGCTCACCAGTATCAGGGTCAGCGCCGGGGGGGGCTCCTCCAGCGTCTTCAGCAGCGCATTGGCTGCCGCCGGATTGAGGACCTCCGCGGGGAACACGACGGCCACCCGGCGCTGTCCCCGCAGGCTGGTCAAGCCGAGGGACTCGATCAGCTCCCGCACCTGCTCGACGATGATCTGCTTCCGGTCGCTGTCCTCCGGGATGGTCAGCGGCCAGTAGTCGGGGTGGAGAATGCGCGGCAGCGAGTCGAGGTCGTCCGGCACCGGTGTTTCCAGCTCAAGACCCAGGAGGCGGGCTGCAAAATGCAGGGCGAGCGAGCGCCGCCCGACGCCGGGAGGGCCGTGGATCAGGAGGGCCTGGGGTGCACGATCGCGGGCCAGTCTGTGATCCAGCCGGGCCAGAGGCTCCGCCAGCCAGGGTAGCTTCATGACGCCGTCTGCTTCCACTTCAGGGGTGGCTGCTCATGGGCGTCTGGCTGACGGGGTTCGGGCCAGGAGGCCCTTCAGCGCCTCGCGTATCGCGGCTTGAACGCCGGCCAGCGGTTGACTGGCATCAATCACGTGCAGGCGGCGGGGCTCCGTTTTCGCCCTGTCCAGATAAGTGGCACGTACCCGGCTGAAAAATGCATCTGATTCCCGCTCGAAGCGGTCACGGTGGGATCGAGCCGCCTGGCGGGCATCGGTGACAGACGGGGGTGCGTCCAGCAACAGTGTGAGGTCAGGCTGCAGATCGCCGTGGACAATCTCCACCAGCCGATCGATAGTGGCCGCCGCAAGGCCACGTCCACCGCCCTGGTAGGCAAAGCTTGCATCACTGAAACGGTCGCAGACGACCCACGTTCCGGCCACCAGCGCCGGACGGATCACCGTGTCCACATGGGCCGACCGCGCCGCGAACATCAGCAGGAGTTCCGGTAGTGGCGCTACTTCCTGCGCGGGTTCGAGGAGCAGGTGGCGGATTTGCTCGCCGAGAGCCGTCCCGCCGGGCTCCCGGGTCTGCAGCACGGTAAGACCGGCCCTGCGCAGTTCATCGGCAACAAAGCTGATGTTGGTGGACTTGCCGACACCCTCCACGCCTTCCACCGTCAGGAAGCGGCCGGCCAGGGTCTCGTGCACATCGGCGGTCACTGCTGCCTACTCCCGGTTCCCGGCCTGGCGCCGCAGCGCCGCCAGGTAGTCGCGCACCGCAGCCTGGTGCTGGACAAGGTTGTCCGAGAACTGGTGGCTGCCGTCACCCCTGCCGGTAGCCACGAAGTACAGCGCTGTCCCGTCCGCCGGGTTGGCCGCAGCCTCGAGTGCTTCCTTGCTGGCGGCGGCGATCGGAGTGGGCGGTAGTCCGCCCCGTGTGTAGGTGTTCCACGGCGTATCCGTCGCAAGGTCGACCCGGCGAAGGTTGCCGTCGAAGCGTTCTCCAAGGCCGTAGATGACAGTGGGATCCGTCTGCAGGCGCATGCCGATTCTGAGGCGCCGGACGAAAACCCCGGCGATCAGCGGCCGCTCGCTGGCCAGGGCGCTTTCGCGCTCGACAATGGACGCGAGGATCAGCAGTTCGTAGGGTGATTGCAGGGGCAGGTCTGGTGCCCGTCCGCTCCAGGCCCGGTCGAGTTCCTGCTCCAGGGCCGCGTGAGCGCGAAGGAGCAGTTCCCGGTCGGTGGTTCCGCGTGGAAAGAGGTAGGTTTCCGGCAGGAAGGCACCCTCCGCGCTGTCGTAGGGCAGCGCCAGTTCCCGCGCGACCTCACCCGGATCAGTGCCAGTCAGCGTCGACTGCAGGGCAGGCTGGGCCCGAAGTGCACCGAGAATATCCTTGATCGTCCATCCCTCGACCAGGGTAAGCCGGTGCAGGACCACGCGCCCGCTGACCAGCTGCGAGAGCAGGGTCCTTGGCGTGGTACCCGCTGGCAGAAGGTACTCTCCCGCCTTGATCCGGCGGGCGTCACCGGTGAAGCGGGCATGAGCCGCCAGCACCGGGCCGAACTTCGCCACTTCCTCGTCAACCAGCCGGCGGGTGAGCGCGGCAAAGGAGGTGCCCGGCGCGATCTCCAGTTGATAACCCTCCCCGGCAATGGCCAGGGGAGTATCCAGGTAGCGCTCCATAAGCAGGTAGCCGCCGCCTGCGACTGCCAGGATAATAACTATGTAAATCAGTAGTCTGGTGAGCACTCTTTAATCCCAATCTGTAGCAGTCCCGCAACGATCCGGCCCGTCAGGGTGCCGGCTGGCAGGCTTCGTCCTGCCAGCCGCGCGACGGGCCGGAGGCCGGTCAGCGCATTGGTCAGGAACAGCTCGTCAGCGGCTTCCACGTCGGCCCGCTGCAAATCGGCTTCCTTGCAGGGAATGCCCGCGCGGCTCGCTTCGGCCAGTACAACGCCGCGCATCACACCCGCCACCCCGGCAGTCCGAACCTGTGGTGTGAGAAGTACGCCATCCCGCACGACAAACACATTGCTCGAGGTACCACCCACCAGCGTGCCATCTGCCGCACACATCAGGCCCTCCGCCACGGCCGGGTCGGACCACTCGGCCCGGGCCAGTACCTGCTCGAGGCGTCCCAGGGTCTTCATCCCGGCGAGGGCTGGCGACAATGAGGCCATCGTCTCACACCAGCGGACGGCTACGGGGACTGAAGGCCGGGGCTCGGTCGTGGCAATGCCAAAGGCCACCGTGGTGACCGGATCGGCAGGGATCTGATAGCCCCGGGGCCCCGGCCCCCTGGAGACGATGAGTTTCAGCACGCCATGCTCCACCGGCGCAGCGGCCGCAGCCAGCGTCTGAACCAACGCTGCTGCCTGCGGCAGGCTGATTGCCAGCCGGCTGGCACTCGACCGCAGGCGTTCCAGATGCTGGCCGAGAAAGCGCAGGTGCCCGTGGCGAACGGCGATGGTCTCAAACAATCCGTCCCCGTAGGTCAGGCCCCGGTCAGTGACATCCACTGTCCTGCACGGCGTGCCGTTGATCCACCAGGTCTGCATGATCGTCAGGCTCCAAGCGCCAGTCGCATGCCCTTGGCCTTGGCGCGGGTCTCCTCGAGTTCGCGCCCGGGGTCAGAGTCGGCGACGATGCCGCTACCTGCGGCAAAGCTCAGTTTCCGGTCCTGAACCACCAGTGTCCGGATCAGGATGTTGAAGTCACAGCTGCCATCCCGGTTCAGGTAGCCCATTGCGCCGGTATAGGGCCCCCGGGGCCGGGCTTCCAGAGTACGGATGATTTCCATGCAGCGGACCTTGGGGCACCCGGTAATCGTACCTCCGGGGAAAACTGCCCTGATCACGCCGCCGGGCAGAACGTCCGGGCGCAGGCGGCCGCGAATGTTCGAGACGATGTGGTGTACGTGCGCGTAGGACTCTACCTTCATGAAGTCATCGACCTCCACCGATCCCGCCGCGCAGATTCGCCCGAGGTCATTGCGCTCCAGGTCGATGAGCATGATGTGCTCTGCCCTTTCCTTTGGATGGGCCAGCAGGTCCCGGCGCTGGTTCTCTTCCAGGTGGAAGGGGCTTGCGCGGGGTCTTGTCCCCGCGATCGGTCGTGTTTCCACACTGCCGTGTCGCGAGCGGACCAGGCGCTCCGGCGAAGAGCTGACGATGCCACAATTGCCGAGAACGGCGAGACCGGCGAAGGGCGCCGGGTTCGAAATCCGAAGCTGCCGATAGAGGTCGGCAGGACTGCGTCCCGGCAGCAACTCCGCCTGCCATTCGCGGGAAAGGTTGACCTGAAAGACGTCGCCGGCGGCGATCAGGTTGCGGACCCGTGCAACCGACTCGAGGAATTCCGCCGGCGCGGGTTCGACCGGTGTCGTGGTCATTGTTACCGGCGCGAGGGCAGGTCGCGCCGGGTGACCGGCAAGCGCAAGAACATCTTGATGGACTTCCCGCACAGCCAGATCCTGGTCATGTTCCGCGACGATCCAGGCCGCCGCAGTCTGCCGGGCGCGCACGATCGCCACCGGGATGCGAGTGGCAAAGGCCACGGGGAATCCGGGCAGCGCTGGCAGAGCAATGACAGGCTCGATTTCCCGCACCAGTTCGTAGCCGAGGAAAAGAAACCATCCGCCATGAAATGGCAGGCCTCCTACAGTCCGGGCGGGAAGCCGGATGGATTCATACCAGGCATTGAGGGATTCGAGGAATCCCGCCCGATGGAACTGCGGCGCACCGTCCAGTGCGAAGCTGTCAGTGAGCCGGAGGGTTTCCCCCGGACAGGCAAACAGGATGTCAAAGTCGGCCGGCGTCCGGTCGTCGGGCTTGGCCACCGTTTCGAGGAGAAACGGGTAGCGCTGCGGCCATGCCTGATGCATTGCCAGCAGGTCGAACCCGGCCGGCAGGGCAATTGGCATTGCGGTTGAGGGGCCACCAGATGCCATGGCCGTCAGAGATCCCGGTGGAACAAGGAGGCGCCCGGGTTGGGAGGCAGGTCAGACCCGCCGAAAGACGAGGCTCCCGTTGGTGCCCCCGAAGCCAAAGGAGTTGCTGATCGTGGCGTTGATCTCCATCCGGCGTGCAGCATTGGGCACGTAGTCGAGGTCGCATTCCGGATCCGGTGTGTTCAGGTTCATGGTCGGCGGGACCACCTGATCACGGAGCGCCATCACACAGAATACGGCTTCCACCGCACCAGCCGCTCCCAGCAGGTGGCCGGTCACCGACTTCGTGGAACTCACGGCCAGGCGGTCTGCATGTGAGCCGAAGACCGCGCGCAGTGCCCGGCTCTCGGCGGCATCCCCCAGGGGCGTCGACGTGCCGTGGGCGTTGACGTACCCGATTTCACCGGGGTCCATGCGCGCGTCGCGGAGAGCGGCCTTCATGCAGGCCTGGGCGCCCTCACCGTTGTCCGGTGGCGCCGTGATGTGGTGTGCATCGGCACTCATCCCGAAGCCGACTACCTCGGCAAACAGGGTTGCGCCACGGGCGCGAGCGGATTCCAGCTCCTCGAGAACCAGGCAGGCCGCGCCGTCACTCAGCACGAAGCCGTCACGTTCCCTGTCCCAGGGGCGGCTGGCCGTGGTGGGATCATCATTGCGCTGGGAAAGTGCCCGGGCTGAGCAGAATCCACCCAGGCCCAGAGGGGTGATGCCGTGCTCCGCGCCACCGGCGAGCATCACATCGGCATCACCGTACGCGATCAGGCGGGCCGCCATGCCGATGGAGTGGGTGGAGGTCGTGCAGGCGGTCACCAGTGCAATGTTTGGCCCGCGGTAACCGTACTGGATGGAAACATGACCCGAGATCATGTTGATGATGCTGGCCGGTACAAAGAAAGGCGAGATCTTCCGGGGCCCCCCTTCCCGGTAGCGTTCATGATTGCCTTCGATGGTACCCACGCCGCCGATTCCCGAACCCATGGCCACGCCGATGCGATCAGGTGCATGGCTGCTGCCGGTGAGCCCGGCGTGGGCCACGGCCTGGGACGCGGCTGCAATGCCGAAGTGGATGAAGGGGTCCATCTTCTTCAGTTCTTTGGCGGGAATGTACTGACTGGCATCAAAGTCACGGATGCTGCCCCCGAACCGTGTCGAGAACAGGCTGACATCGAATTCGGTGATGGGACCAATGCCGCTGCGGCCCTGGACGACATTGTCCCAGGCCGTTGGCAGATCGTTTCCCACCGGGGAGATGATCCCCATGCCGGTGACGACGACTCTCCTGGCGGTCATCCTGGCTTAGGTGTTCCTGCGGCGCGCGGTCGCCAGGCGGGACGCCCCGCTCAGGACGCTTTCGCCCGCTGACTGATGTAGTCGATGGCCTGCTGAACCGTCTTGATCTTCTCGGCGTCCTCGTCAGGGATCTCAGTCTCGAATTCTTCCTCGAGAGCCATGACCAGCTCGACGGTATCCAGGGAATCTGCGCCAAGGTCATCCACGAAGGAGGCCTGGTTGGTGACCTCTTCTTCCTTGACGCCGAGCTGTTCGGCGACGATGGCCTTGACCTGTTCCTCAATGCTGCTCATGTCTGATACATCCCCTATCATGAGTCCGACTGGCCAGACAGACCGACCTGCAGAATGCAGCGTCCTGGCCCCTGACCGGCCCGTATTCTAAGTTAAGCCCTCGGGGCAATCTAGCACTGTCTCGTCCCGTCATCCCATCAGCATGCCGCCATTGACGTGCAGCGATTCGCCGGTGACGTAACCCGCAGCCGGTGAGGCCAGATAAAGGACTGCGCCGGCCACATCCGCCACCTCACCCAGGCGCTGGAGCGGGATCTGTGCCTCCAGTTGCTGGCGCTGCGGCTCTGGCAG
>CAYOXI010000052.1:0-17497 GCA_964407855.1 uncultured Chromatiaceae bacterium | reverse complement strand
CAGTCATCGGCATCCACGCAGCTCTTGATCAGGCGCAGCTTTGCGGCCGGCACGCCGTCGGCGAGCAGCTGGCGGCGGATCGCTTCCGAGATCGCGACCACGCGGTCGTAGGCGCGGTACTTGAGGGTGCCCACGACCGGTGTATCAGGATTGTCGACCCGCCGGGTCAGGATCGCGGGGATGCCCGCCAGCGACGCGGCCAGCCCGCCGAAGAAATCCGCGCCGCGCCGGCTGTGCACATGCAGGAGGTCGGGGCGCAGTTCCCGCAGCAGGCCGGTGAGCAAGCCCACCGCGGCTACATCCAGATCGCCCCCGATGTCGCGCGTCACCACCGGCAGGCCCGCCGTCGTCGCGGCGGCGGCGATCGCGCTACCCGTGGGACAGGCGAGCGTCACGCGGACGCCCTCGCCCTGCAGGCCGGTGAGCAGCGCCAGCACCTGGCGGGGACCGCCGTAGAGGTGCCGGCCGGCTTCCAGATGCAGGATATGCATGTCAGCCGGGGCGCCGGACGCTCAGACCGGGTGCCGGATACAGAGCATCCGCGCGACCCACCAGGCACCGACGGCGGCGAACAGGTGCTTCAGCGTGTGGCCGCTGGTGAGGCCGCCGGTGAGGTTCATCACCGCGTGGTCCTGCAGCTCGGCTGCCCGCGCGAGCACATAGAAGCCGAGCAGCACCAGCAGGTCGGTGGCGCGGGTAAAGCGCGAGCGCAGCGCCAATACCACGACCGGCACGATCAGCAGCGGCAGGAACTGCACCAGCGCATAGGCCCGCAGGTCGCCGCGGCCCGCCTCCTCGGTGAACCACCAGTACCAGACGCTGGCCGCGGCGACGCCGAGCAGCGGCCACAGCAGGACCTTCTCGAGACCGCGGCGCAGGTGTTCGCTGAGCACCGCGGTGGTCACCGCCATGGTCATCAGCGCAATCGGCAGGCGGTCCCAGACCAGTGTGTGGTTGTCCGGCGCCCAGTGGTAGTACGCGGAGCCGAGCCCGGTCAGCATCAGGCACACCGCAAAGATTTCCCAGGACGGGAACCCGCGGGCCTGGTCCTGCTGCCACCGGCCGCGTTGCATCAGCGCCCAGACGCCTATCAGCACGAAGGGCAGGTTGGACAGCACGTTCTGGGCGTTGGGCATGCCGGCCAGCGGGCGGCTGTCGGCAAGCGCGTGGTAGGTGGGGTCCTGGGGCACGGGAGGAGCAAGGGTCAGCGCCAGGACGATCAGCAGCCCGGCACCCGCTGCCACTGCTGCGCCGACCCACAGTCGCCGGGCGGCGTACCCGGTAATGTTATAGTGTTGCCCGTTCAGTCGGGACTGGTCCGGCAGGCCTGACACAGGCCCTTCATTTCGATTACGGGATCCAGTTGAAACTGACTGTGCGCAACTCCGCGACCAAGGGCGGCAGCAATTTCCGGGTCATCGATCTCGGTGACGTTCTGGCACTGGCGACAGACGAGGAACTGGGCGAAGTGCCGGAGGTTGGCCCGGTCGCAACCGATGAAGGCGTTGAGCGAATCGATCCGGTGGACCAGGCCCGCGTCCAGCAGGAATTCCAGCGCCCTGTAGACCGTGGGTGGAGCCGCTCCCCGGCCGTCCCTGGCAAGCTCGGCCAGCAACTCGTAGGCGCTCACAGGATCATGCTGGCGCCAGACGAGCTCCAGGACCCGGCGCCGCAGAGGCGTCAGCCGCAGGCTCCGCTCGGTACAGATCTGCTCGGCAATGGCCAGTGCATCAGCAACACAACGCCGGTGGTTGTGGCGGCTGTCCCGCGGCCGCGTCCGACTGGCTTTCACCGTTGATCGGGATGTTGTAGCTACCATGCAGGGCACAGTAACCACTTCGCCGGAGGCCGGCAAGGCAGCAACCAGGGCCGACGCTTCCTGGCTTCGGGTCGCGAACCCGGCCGACTGCGCTGCGATCCTTGAAGCGCCACTCAACGTGCTGGTCTGGTCCCGGACAATGACGCCGGACTGCCGCGCGGCCCTGCTGTCGCTGGCCGATGGCACTGAGCAGCTGGAACGATGGGAGTTCGCCGCGGGGAACGATCCCTTTCACCGGGCATCCGGGCGACTGCCGTCGTGGCTGATACCAGTCCGGGAGTTCCTGGGCAGTCAGCTGGGCCTGCTGGGCGAGGTGCTGGCCGACCTGACGGGTAGCGAACGGATCGGCCTGCGGCTGGCCGCCACGCGGCGCCAGACCTGCCCCCGCTTCCATGTGGATCGCACCACCCTGCGTGTGGTCTGCACCTGGCTGGGGCCCGGCACCGAGTGGCTGGACAATGCAGCGGTTGACCGGAACCGGCTGGGCGTACCGCCGGCGGGCGTATCGCCCACGGCCTGGGATCCGCTGCTGCAGGGTGGGCTCGTTCACCAGTCCGCCCCGGGTGAGGTCGTGTTCCTGAAGGGCGAGAGCTGGCCGGGTTGCACCGGTACCGGTGCCGTGCACCGTTCCCCGCCGGTACCACCGGGCCGGGCGCGGATAATGGCCACCCTGGATCCCCTGTAGGGCCGGGACCGGGACCCCACCCAGAGCGTTGGCCGGCCGATCAGGCCTGCCCGGCCACCTCCTCCGCCGCGACCAGCCGCCAGGGCGGAAAGGGGTCCGGGAAGCCCGCCCAGCCTTCGGGACCCAGCGCGTACTCCTCGTCGGTCAGCAGGCAGGCGTCCAGGCGGGCGCGCATCTGGACCTCCTGCATCCCGATGCCGATGAGCACCAGTTCCTGACGCCGGTCGCCGTGTGGCTGGCGCCAGAGTTCCTCCAGGCCGGCCGTGAAGCCTGCGTCCTGTGGCCAGGCCTCCCGGGGCGCGGCTGCCCACCAGAGTCCGGCCGCCTCATGCACCAGGGCGCCACCTGCCACCGAGAGGCTGGCCGCCCAGTCCATGCGGCTGGCCAGCCAGAAATAGCCCTTGCTCCGTACCACTCCGGGCCAGTCGGCATTGAACATGGCCATCAGCCTTGCGGGATGGAAGGGCCGCCAGACCCGGTACGTGAAGCTGCTGATGCCATAGGCCTCAGTCTCCGGGGTATGCTCGCCCCGCATTTCCCGTGCCCAGCCCGGTGCGAGTTGCGCCTGTTCAAAGTCGAACAGTCCAAGCCCCAGGAGGCGGTCGGGCGCCACACGCCCGAAGCGACTGGCCACGATGCGTACGGTGGGATTCAGTGCCCGGATGATGGCCTCGGCCTCATGTCGCTCGGCAGCCGTCACCCGATCCAGCTTGTTGAGGACGACCACATCGGCGAACTCCAGCTGTTCTGTCATCAGGTCCACAACGTTGCGCTCGTCATCCTCGCCGGCCACCTCGCCCCGATCCCGCAACAGCTCGGTGGAGCAGAAGTCCCGGACAAGCGTCTTTGCATCGGCCACGGTCACCATGGCATCAAGTCGGGCCACGTCGCTGAGCGAGAAGCCCTGCTCATCCCTCACCGCAAAGGTCGCGGCCACCGGCATCGGCTCGGAGATGCCGGTGGACTCGATCAACAGGTGATCGAAACGGCCCTCCGCTGCCAGCTTCTGCACCTCCTTGAGCAGATCATCCCGCAGGGTGCAGCAGATACAGCCGTTGGAGAACTCCACCAGCTTCTCCTCGGTCCGGGACAGTTCGGCACCACCCTCCCGGATCAAGGCAGCATCAATGTTGATGTCGCTCATGTCGTTGACGATGACGGCAACCCGCAGGCCCGCCCGGTTCCGCAGCACATGATTGAGCAGGGTGGTCTTGCCGGCCCCGAGAAAGCCGGACAGGACGGTCACCGGCAGCCGGGTGTCGACCCGGGTCTCAGCTGTCACGATAGTGTCTCCTCAGCATTGCAGTCGATACAGGCGGATTACTGCAGGCCACCGCTGGCGATACCAAGCGACTGGCCAAGCTTCCGGGCCAGCTCCAGCAGGCCCGCAACCTCAAAGTCCTCGCCCTCGCCAAGGGGGCTGCAGGCTGCTGCCGCAATCAGCAGGGGCAGCGGCACGTCACGGCAGCGCCGGGCCAGTGACGGTACACGCCGGAGTGCCCACAGGCGCTCCAGCAGCGCACGCGTATAGTCCGGAGCCCATTCGTGGGCAGCGGCGAGTTGCCGGACCAGCGCGGCGTCGCCGGCACACTGGTCTGGCGAGTCGGTGGTGAGCCAGTGGCCAACCTCCGGCCCGGCTGCCGCCATATCCGAGGCGCGCACCGGCGATACCTGACATGTCCGGGCACTACGCCATCGCTGCGGCTCCAGAACCACCGGCTCACCTCGACCAAATGGAATGTTATATTATCACTTTCCTGCCCCGAACCGTGCCAAGCTCCATGCAAACGAGTACCCAGTCCGCGCGGGAGCTTTATCTGGAACTGCGCCGCAGGCCCGAGCGTGCACGTTTCGGACTTGGCGATCGACCAGCCCTCGTGAACATTGATCTGCAGAAGGCCTATACCCGGACCGACCTGTACCGGACCGCCTACGAGACCGATCCGCAGCAGCTGACCTACGTCAACCAGCTGGCGACCCTGTTCAGGGCGGCGGATTGGCCGGTGGTGTGGACCTGTGTGGCCTACATGGAATCGGCGGCCGATGCGGGCGTCTGGGGTACGCGCACCAATACGGAGGATTCGCTGCAGAACATCCGGCCAGGTTCGGACCGGGCCAGGCTGGATGAACGACTCAGCGTGGATACCTCGCGCGACGCTGTCATCCTGAAACGGATGCCCTCGGCGTTTTTTGAGACCAACCTGGCGTCCCTGCTCGTCTGGCACCGCTGCGACACGGTAGTCCTGACGGGTGGATCCACCTCCGGCTGCGTGCGGGCCACGGCGGTGGACAGCCTCAGCCACGGCTATCGGACGATCGTGCCGGAAGAGTGCGTGGCCGACAAACATGAGAGCTTTCACTACGCCAACCTTACGGACCTGATGCTCAAGTACGCCGATGTGATGACGGTGGCCGACCTGGAGGCAGAACTCCGCCAGCGCGCGCGGGTGCAACCATCGTGAAGAGCGATCCGGGCCTCTACGCCTACTGGCCCTATATCCGGCGACCACGCATCACCTGGCCCGGCGGCGCCCGGATCGCTTTCTGGGTAGCGCCCAACATCGAGTTCTATGAACTGGCCCCGCCAGAGAACCCGGCCAGACGTGCGTGGTCGCGGCCTTACCCGGACGTCCAGAGTTACTCCCACCGTGACTACGGCAATCGCGTCGGGCACTGGCGATTGATGGACGCGCTGGATGAGTACGGGATCCGGGGCAGTGTCTCGCTGTCAGTTGCCATGTGCCAGCACCACCCGGAGATCATTGCAGCCTGTGTGGCGCGAAACTGGGAGTTCTTCTCCCACGGCGTCTACAACACGCGCTACTGCTATGGCATGGACGAGGCCCAGGAGCGGGCACTCATCGAGGACGCCCGGAAAACGATCCGGGACGCGACCGGTCAGGAACTTGCCGGCTGGCTGGCGCCGGCGCTGACCCATACCGAACGCACCATGGACCTGCTGGCGGAATACGGCATCCAGTACAGCTGCGACCTGTTTCAGGATGACCAGCCCCAGCCCCTCAAGGTGCGTACGGGTCGCCTCATCAGCATGCCCTACTCCCTCGAGATCAACGATGTGATTGCCTTTGGCTCGCTCCGCACAACGCCCCGTGCCTATGCAGACCTGATCTGCCGGCAGTTCGATACCCTCTATGCAGAGGGCGCCGACTCCGGGACGGTGATGTGCATTCCACTGCATGCCTACCTGATCGGGCATCCGCACCGGATCGGGCCTTTCCGGGATGCGCTGCGCTACATCACGGGTCACCCGGAGGTCTGGGTGACTACTGCCCGGGAAATCGCCGCCTACTACTATGCGCACCACTACGATGTGGTGGCGGCAGCCTTGAATGGCGCCCCACGGAGGAATGGCGAGTGACCCTGCCTCCCGACTACCTCCAGTACCCCCGGCGCCACCATGGCATGGACCACGACTGGTATGCGTGGCGACATCACTTCAGGGTGCCGGATTTTCGCTGGCCAGGCGGGGCCGGGATCGCCCTGTGGGTATCTCCGGTCCTCGAATTCTTCCCGCTCAATCCGGCTGGCATGCCGTTTCGTGCGCCGGGCAGCATGGTGACGCCTTATCCTGACCTGCGGCACTACACCACGCGGGACTACGGCAATCGCGTCGGCATCTACCGGATTCTCGCTCTGCTCGATGAGTACGGCATCCGCGCATCGGTACCGGTCAACGCTGCCGTCGCCCGCCGCTACCCGGCACTGGTAGAGGACATCGTGGCACGCGGCCACGAGATCGTGGCGCACGGGCTGGACATGGATCACCTGCATCACGCCGGGATGGACCCGGCTGTCGAGGCGGAGCTGATTGACAGCTGCCTGGCAACGCTCCGGGGGATCTCTGGCCAGCCGGTCACCGGCTGGCTGTCACCGGCTCAATGCCAGTCGCCCGCGACCGTCGACCTGCTTCAGGAGCGGGGCATCGAGTACTTCTGCGATTTCATCAATGACGAACTGCCCTACAGTTTCAGCACCCGCAGCGGTACGCTCACGGCGATGCCCTATACGCTCGAGCTCGCTGACCGGCAGCTGCTGGTGGAAAATCACCACACCGAGGCGGAGTACGTGGAACAGATCCGGGACCAGTTCGCGTGGCTGCAGTCCGAAGCCGCGCGGGGCCCGGGCCGGATCCTGTGCCTGCCCCTGACACCCTACATCATGGGCCTGCCATTCCGGATCAGGGCGCTGCGCGAAGTGCTGGCCCTGCTGTCTGCCGGTTCCACGGTCTGGTCAGCTTCGGCCGCTGATATCCGTGCCGCGTGGCTGGCTGTCTCAGGGTCCGACTGGACCGGGGATTGAATCGCCTGCGAAGGCCCCGACTTCGCCGCCTGTGCTGCCCAGGGTCGCGCCAATGGAGTCCGGCCTCAGCCGGAAATCGCCGCCGGCTTCGTCCCTGAATGGCGCCGCCCCGATCCCGGCCTGACCGTCCGGATCAACCAGCAGTTCCCAGGCCCCGGAGACGCTCAGTGCCGTCCGCCAGGATGCAAGGGAACTGAAATTGAGTTCGGCCGGACTTCCCCGGCCCACCGCCCAGGCCAGTGGCTCGCCGCTGACGTACAGGTTGTGATTCATCCGGGCGATGCTGTTGCCGATCCCGGGCGATGGCGGTGAAACCAGGGTCAGCACCTCCCGACGAACACCGGCGATCACGTTGTCCATGAGCGTGACGTTGTGCATGCCCGTCACGACGAAGGGCTGGTCCACGCCGGCCAGCGTGTTCCGCGCCACGACAAGCCCCGTGGACTGCAGCCTGGCGGAGCCCAGCTGAACCGCCACGGCCTGACCATCCTCACCCGGCAGCCGGATATTGCGCAGCAGGTTGTCGCTGAAACTGGTCTGGTCGATGGGTCCGTGATCGCCACTGCCGGACAGCAGGAGACCGGTGCTGACCCCTTGGATGGTGTTTGCGGTAATGACCTGACCAGTCAGCGGGGCAGTGCCCCGGTGATGTAGGTGCACGGCGACCGCCATATCCTCAAAGGAATTCCGGGTCACGGTATTGCCACTCCCCGCGACCATTCCGGAGCGGAGCAGCGGATCGGGCACCGGGGGGCCAGTCCGCACCACATGGCTGATCGCATTGTCCCGGATCATGGCGCCGCTGGCATGGGCCAGGCGAATGCCCGCCACGTAGCCCGAACCCCGGACCTGGTGGATCACGTTCTGCTCGATAACCAGCGACGCGTGGACACAACCACTGAGTGAGGTTGTGATGCCAGCTTCGCGCACGTTCCGGATCTCGAAGCCGCGGACCTCCACGTGACTGACGCACTCAAGCACCAGTCCGGCTGCCAGCGGGCCATCGGCATCGGCCGTCGCGCCCTGGTCAATGACGGGCCGGCGCCCCTGGGCATTCGCCAGCCCCTCGAGGCGCAGCGGGGCGCCGGGCCGGCCACTGGTCCGCAGAATGATTCCTGGCGGGTCCCGGCCGATCCCCGTCGTCAACCCGCTGTACGCATCCGCGCCGGCCAGCACCCGGATAGTGTCGCCCGGCCGGGCCAGATCGAGGGCCCGCTGGATGGTGCGCCATGCGGCACCCCGACTGACCGCATCCCGACCCAGACTGTCATCACCCGTGCCCTGGTCCACCCGCAGGACAGCCGGCTGCGGCTCTCCGCCGGCCGGCGGAGCACCCGCCACCACAACGGTCTCCTCACCTCCGCTGGAGCCGCCGCAGCCGGTCAGGCAGGACATCGCCGCCCAGATCGCCAGGAAGACCCCCTGGTGTCTCATGGCTGTGCTCCGCCAGCGAGGATCAGTACGCCGGCTGCGGGTAGCTCCTCAAGCGTGTCGCCGGGGTCGCCGGGCGGGGCAAGCAGCGCCGCAACCGCCTGCTGCTGCTGCTCGGCCGACAGGCCACTGGCCAGCACCAGCAGGATGGGCTGGGAGTCGCTGTACTTGCGGACGCCGTTGACGGTCGCGGTGGAGAACAGCTGGATCTCGATCAGGTAGGCCCCGGCCGCCGGCGCATCCGAGGCCGGCGGCGGACAAAAGCCGCTGGCCCCCTGCAGGCAGAAATCCAGATGGGAGTGAAAGCCGCCATTTGGCGCCGCGATCGCCAGCACACCCTCCATCTCCGGCGGTCCTGAAATACCTGCCGTGGTCCAGACAAAACCGGCCAGCCACTGGAATCGCCTGGCCGTGTCGTTGGTGAGCAGGATCTCGGCGAAAATCTCGGGAGGGATTCCCGGAAAGATCCGCACCCCCTCCTGGCCAGGTACCTGCCCGGTCCACTGGCGCGCCACCGGATCCCAGTAGCGCAATGCGCCCCGTGGCCGGAAGCGCAGATCCTCGCCCGGCAGAAAGGCCCCGGGATCCGCGAGCCAGCCGGGATCGTCAGTGGTATAGGGACCGCCGGCCAGATCACTGAAGTCCGCGGGCACCACTTTGTGGCCGCTCAGATAGGCCACCGGGTAGCGGTCATCCGGATCAACCCGGAGGCGCGCCCCTGCCTGGCCAGGAGGATCAGTGGTCACCCGCAGGTCGAAGTGGGTCGGGTCGTCGAGGGGATCGGTGGCTGCCAGAACAGTGGTCACCAGCAGCACCAGCCATGCAGCCAGGAGGGCCAGACCCGGGCGTCCACTCACTGGCCTTGCTGACCTGCTCACCCGCCTCACCACTCCACCCCTACCGCAAGCTCCAGCGCGCGACCGGGTTCCGGTGCGTAGTCGCGGAGAAAGGAGGTGGCATTCCGGATCTCCTCGTTGAGCAGGTTGCGCCCCTTCAGCAGTACCGAGCCGGCGTACCGCTCCCTGCGCAACCGGTACCCGACACTGCCATTGAGGAGGAAATAGGCGTCGGTCGGCTGTTCATTGCGGCCGACGCGGTCCTGCTTCGCCCCGTAGCTGAGCCTGGCCTCGGCACTCCAGGGCCCCTGGTCGAAGTCCACCCGGACGCCGACACGCAAGGGCGGGATGCGCGGCACCTCGTCGCCACCGTCTAGTTCGGCCCTGACCAGGTCGCCGAAGATCCCCAGCGACAGTGAGCGCGCACCATCCTCCAGCAGCAGCACGTCCGCCTGTGCTTCAAGGCCGAGGAAGCGCGCGTCTTCCTGGGTGTACTGGTAGATGGAGAAACACTCATCGCCGGTGGTGCACCGACCCTGGAAGGCGCCCCGCTCCGGGTTGAAAAACGGTCCCGTCTCAGGGTCCGATACATTGCGTTGATAGATGTAGTTGCGGATGTCGCTGTAGAACACCGTGAACTCACCGCTCTGCCGGCCTGCGGACCAGCTGAACCCGGCATCCGCCGTGCGGAAGGTCTCCTGGCTCAACCCGGTGCCGGTCCCGTCGAAAGAAAAGGCCAGATCGTAGGACTTGGTACCCAGGTGTGCGCCACAGGACAGGAGTTCCTGGATGTCCGGGGCACGCTGGGCGCGGGTCAGTGCGAGCCGCCACACGCCGCCACTGACGCTACGTTCCAGTGCGCCGGCATAGCTCAGGTTACGGTGCTCGCTGTCGCTCCGCTGAAGCGTGAGACCCAGCCCCTGGCAGGCTATTGGCTCAAGCTGGCGCACCGTTTGCCAGTCGCCACGCACGGCCAGTTCAAGCTCCCAGGCCTCCCAGGTTGCTGACTCGAGGAGATAGGCTCCGATGGATTCAAGCTCCGACGGTGGCACGAACGCTTCGGCGCCCAGCGCGGAAAAGTCCCTGCTGACCCACTGGAATCCCGCACTACCCGTCAGCCAGCGACCCGGGGCCTGGTTCAGTTCCAGGCGTGCCTCCACAGCCTCATTGCTGAAGCGGGTTCCCGCGCGATCAGCCTCGCGCTCGTCCAGCTGGAAGTCCACGTACCCGACACGCAGCTCCATGCTTGACACGGGTCCAGTCTGGAAGTCGAGGGCAGAACCGAAATCCAGGCGCAGCTGGTCAATCTCAATGCGTACATCCAGTGCCTGGCCGCCACCGTGGGAGTGGCTGCCGGCCGGCACCCCGTAGTCATTGCTCAGCGTGCTGATTGCCAGGCCCGCGTGACCCCGGGATCCCACGCGCGATGCGCCGGCCGTTCCGCCCCACGCCCGGCTGTCCGAATTCAGGATGACCCCGTCGGAGTTGGCTCTCTCGTCCGGGCCGAATCGCGCGGTCAGTGCGGCTTCGTCGAGCGCCTGGCCTGGAATCTCTACATCGTTCCGCTGGCGGGCAAAGCCGTGGATATGGGTGGCCACGCTGCCCTGGCCGGCATCCAGCCGCCCGGCGGTGCCCACTGGCCAGCCGTTGGTGCCACCCCGAAGTTCTGCCGAACCGGTCAGTGGCGCCGGGGGCAGCCTGGATGGTATGCGGTTGTCCGCCACATCGACCGCGCCACCAATGGCATTGCCGCCATAGCGGAGCGTGGCGGGACCCCGGACTACGGTGATGCGGTCCGCCAGGGCTGCCTCAATGCTGGTCGCGTGGTCAGGACTCATGGACGAGACATCATGGGCGCCGATACCACCCTGCATCAGTCGCACGCGGGAACCGCTGAACCCACGGATCACGGGCAGGCCGACGCCCGGACCAAAGGAAGCGTTATGCACACCGGGTTCCTCCCCAAGGGTTTCGCCCAGCGTGGCGGCAGACTTGCGGCGCAGCTCATCCCCGTCCATGGTGGCCTCGGGAGCGGGTGACGACTGGCGCTCGGCCGTGACAATCACCGTATCCAGCTCCGGGTCAGGCGCCCGCTTGCCGGGGGAGGGCTCGGTGCCGGCCGAGTCAGCCATGGTTGCGTCAAACAGGCAGCTCATTACAGCCGCCAGCAGAACTGGGCGCGCAGACCGGCGCAGAGTCACACGATCCAAGGCCAGCGTTGCCTTCTGCGAGGAAGCGGAAAGCCGGGGACCAGGCGTTCGAAAGGCAAACGCAGGGCCCCCGGGGAGTCAGTGGCGAAGGCGTTCCCGGTTCAGCCGGCTGCGGCCCCGCGTTGGTCGAACACGCTCAGACCGTGGCCAGTGAGCGCCGGCGGAGCCGCGCCAGCATGGCCAGCCCGCTCAGGAGCAGCCAGCCCGCCGCCGGCAGCGGGACTACCGTGGCACCCGCATTCACGAATAGCGTGAAGTCGCTGGAAGCCTGCCCACCAGCCACCAGGTCGCCGATGGCCTGCAGGTTGATCCCCCAGAGCCCCGCCTCGGTGAACCCCATGTTGTAGTGATCGTGGCCAAGGAAGAGCTGCAACTGGTCGCTCCCGTCGATGCCGTCAGCGCTGGACATGATGAAGTTCGGCGGGAAGCCGTCCTTCCACAGGGAGAACACGCCAGTTCCAGACGGGGAGTCCACCGACACCAGGGACAGCATGATGCTGTTGCCGACGAACACGCCCTCGTCAGCCTCGAACTCGATACCGAAGAAGGGCGCATTGAAGAAAGCGGCATCTGCATTGCCCTGGGGCAGCCAGTAGACGCTTTCACCCGGCGCCACGCCGAGACCGGCGAAAAAGCCCAAGTCGGCCATCGGGCGGGTGAACTGTGCAGCCGTCACCAGCCAGGTATCGTCCAGTGGAAACTCCTCATCCGGCTGGACAATACCGTTGATGACCGCATCATCCGAATGGATGTGGGGGTCGAAGGCCCCGTCCTCGTAGGCAATTGCCAGGTCACCATGACCCGAGGTGTAAAGGTAGGTGGGCGCCGCCAGCGCAACCGCCGGGCTGAGTGCCAGGGCCGCAGTTGCCATGAGTATGGGTAGTCGCTGCATGATTGTTCTCCGTTCTTCGGGGTCGGGCTGGAGCGCCTGACCAGATGGTTACTTTATAACATTACTATTCCAGCCACAAGCATTGCGGCACTGCAGGGTTGGCGGGACCAGAATCGATCGCGTCGGGGGGCGCCGCTGTCTAAACTGTTGAGTTGAGTCGATCCGGATCCCACCGCGCCCCGCCCCGATCTGCAGCCATGCCCCCAGCCGAACCCGCCAGCGCCGCCACCCCCCGGCCCACCCTCGCGACCCGCAACCTGAGCAAGGTCTACGGCAGTGGCGAGGTGGAGGTGCATGCGCTGCGCGGTGTGAGCCTGCAGCTCTATGCCGGCGACCTCGTGGTGCTGCTCGGCCCCTCGGGCAGCGGCAAGTCGACGCTGCTCAACATCCTCGGCGGGCTCGACAGTGCGAGCAGCGGCGAAGCCTGGTTCCAGGACCAGGAGCTCACGGGGCTCGATGACCGCGGGCTTACCCAGTACCGGCGTGGCCACGTGGGTTTCGTCTTCCAGTTCTACAACCTGATCCCGAGCCTCACCGCGCTCGAGAATGTCGCGCTGGTCACCGAGATTGCCAGCAACCCGATGCCGCCGGAACAGGCGCTGCGCCTGGTCGGCCTCGGCGAGCGGCTGAATCACTTCCCGGCCCAGCTCTCCGGCGGCGAACAGCAGCGCGTCGCGATCGCCCGGGCCATTGCCAAGCGCCCGGACATCCTGCTCTGCGACGAGCCCACCGGCGC
This sequence comes from uncultured Chromatiaceae bacterium, assembly GCA_964407855.1. Classification (GTDB taxonomy): domain Bacteria; phylum Pseudomonadota; class Gammaproteobacteria; order Steroidobacterales; genus SHZI01. Next base: position 4,568 of record CAYOXI010000052.1, on the reverse strand, counting down.
GCTCGACAGCCAGACCGGCATCCTGGTGCTGGAGGCCATCGAGCGCATCCACGCGGAGCTCGGCACCACGACCATCCTGATCACCCACAACGCGATCATCGCGGAGATGACCGACCGGGTGCTGGTCATGGGCGACGGGCGGATCATCGAAGAGCGCCGGAACCCGACGCGACGTCCGGCGCGCGAACTCTCGTGGTGAAGCTCTCGTGATGAAGCTGGCCTGGCAATGCGCGCGCTGAACCGCAAGCTGGTCCGGGATCTCTGGCGCCTGCGCGGCCAGGTGGTGGCCATTGCGCTGGTGATCGCCTCCGGAATCGCGCTGCTCGGCATGTCGCTCACCTCGATGGAAGCGCTCACCGAGACGGCCACGGCCTACTACGACCGCTACCGCTTCGGCCAGGTGTTCGCCCAGGTCGAGCGGGCCCCGGAGCACCTGGCCGAGCGCATCCGGCTGATCCCCGGCGTACAGACCGTCGAGACCCGGGTGGTGAAGAGCGCGGTGCTCGACATCGACGGCTTCGAGGAACCGGTGATCGGCCAGCTGGTGTCGGTGCCGGAACGCCAGGCCGCCGAACTCAACCGCCTGGCGCTGCGCACCGGGCGCCTGCCCCGGCTGGGTGCGCCGGACGAGGCCGTGCTCGGCGAGCCCTTTGCCGAGGCCCACGGCCTCGTGCCGGGCGACACGCTGAAGGCGGTGATCAACGGCAACTGGCGGCAACTGCGCATCGTCGGGCTCGCGCTGTCGCCGGAGTACGTCTACACCATCGGTCCCGGCGCGCTGATGCCCGATGACCAGCGCTTCGGCGTGATCTGGCTGGGCCAGGAAGCGATGCAGGCGGCCTTCGACCTCAAGGGCGCCTTCAACGACGTGAGCATGACGCTGCTGCGGGGCACGGATCCGGACGCGGTGATCGACCGGCTCGACGAACTGCTGGCCCGCTACGGCGGCGTCGGCGCCTATGCCCGGGCCGACCAGATCTCGAACTGGTTCCTGATGAACGAGATCCAGCAGCTGGAGACCCTGGCCGCGATCCTGCCGACCATCTTCCTCGCCGTGGCCGCGTTTCTCACCAACATGGTGCTCGCCCGGCTGATCACGGTGGAGCGCAGCGAGATCGGCCTGTTCAAGGCCTTCGGCTACCGCGACCGGGACATCGCCTGGCACTACATCAAGTTCGTGCTGGGCATTGCCGCGGTGGGTATCGTGATCGGCTGCGTCCTCGGCTACTACCTGGGACTGCTCAACACGCGGATGTATGCGGAGTTCTACAAGTTCCCGTTCCTGCTCTTCAATCCGGGCCCGAAGCCCTTCCTGATCGCCGCGGGCGCCAGCCTGGTGGCGGCGGTGCTCAGCGTGATCGGCGCGGTGCGCTCGGTGGCCGGCATGCCGCCGGCCGAGTCGATGCGGCCACCCTCCCCGCCGCTCTTTCGCCGCACGCGTCTGGCGCGGGTGCCACTGCTGCGTGCGCTGGACCAGCCCACACGCATCCTGCTGCGCCAGATCGCCCGCTACCCGCTCCGCTCCTCGGTGACCTCGCTCGGCATCGGCATGGCGGTCGCGGTGATGATCAGCTCGATGCAGTGGCTCGACTCGATCAATCATCTGGTGGATGTCTATTTTCTGCAGGCGCAGGGGCAGGACGTGACGGTGGGCTTTGGCGAGCCTCGCTCGTCAGAGGTCCTGCAGGGCCTGGCGCGGCTGCCCGGCGTGGTCACCACCGAGCCGATGCGCGTGGTGCCCGCGAAGCTCCGCCACGGGGCGCGGGAGGAGCGCGAGTCGCTGCGGGGCGTGCCGGCCGAGCAGGAACTGAACCATGTCTACGATGCCAGCGGCAGGTCGATCGTGCTGCCGCCCCGGGGCCTCGTGATCTCGACCATGCTGGCGAAGATGCTGGCCGTGAAGCCGGGCGATGTGATCACGGTGCAGGTACTGGAGGGACGCCGGCCGGTCTTCGACGTGCCGGTGGCCGGCACCTTCGAGACCTTCATCGGCAGCCCGGCCTACCTGGACATCCGCGAGCTGAACCGGCTGATGAACGAAGGCGACACGGTCTCGGCGGTGCACCTGCGCCTGGACCGGGACCAGCAGGCCGCGTTCTACCGGGCCATGAAAAATGTGCCCCGCGTCAGCTCGGTGACCCTGAAGGAAGCGGCGGTGCAGACCTTTCACGACACGCTGGCCCAGACCATCCTGATCTTCGTCTCCTTCTTCATCGTCTTCTCCTGCACGCTCGCCTTCGGCGTTACCTACAACGCGAGCCGCATCGCGCTCTCGGAGCGCGGACGGGAGCTGGCAACGCTGCGGGTGCTGGGCTTCACCCGCGCGGAGATTTCCTACATCCTGCTGGGCGAGATCGGCCTGCTCACCTGGCTCGCACTGCCGCTCGGCTGCCTCGCGGGCTACTGGCTCACCTCCCTGATGCTGCTGGGCTTCGAGACCGAGCTCTACCGGATCCCGATGGCCATCGAGCTCAATACCTATGGCCTGGCGGTGGTGATTGCCCTCGGGGCCACGGCCGTCTCGGCCTTTATCGTGCGCCGGCGCCTGGACCGGCTGGACCTGATCGGCGTTTTGAAGACGCGGGAATGACAGCGAGAGACGCATGGCAGAACTGAACCTGACCCCACTGAACCTGACAGCCCCGCAGCGACGCATGGCGTTCTGGGCGCCGATCATCCTGCTGGGCGTCGTCGCCCTCTTCTTCCTGTTCCGGCCCCAGCCGGTGCCGGTGGATCTCGCGACCGTCGCCCGCGGTGACATCGCGATGACCATCAGCGACGAGGGCGAGACCCGCGTGAAGGATGTGTTCGTGGTCTCCGCACCGGTGCCCGGACTGATGCGCCGGGTATCGCTGAAGGCTGGCGACCTGGTCACCGCGGGCGACACCGTGGTCGCGCGGATTGCCCCCAGCGATCCGGCCATCCTCGACCGGCGCAGCGCGAGCGAGGGCCGGGCCGCAGTCCGGGCCGCCGAAGCGGCGCTGACGCTGGCACGGGCGGGTCTCCGCCGGGCTGAAGCCGAACGGGACTTCGCAACGGCCGAGCTCAACCGCTTCCGCGGCCTCGCCGCCGCGAGCACGATCTCGGCCAACGACCTGGACTCAGCCGAGCGCCGCAGCCGCACAGCCGAGGCCGCCACCGAGGAAGCGCGTGCCGGTCTCAAGGTGCGGGAGTTCGAACTGGAGCAGGCCCGCGCCCGCGTCCTCACCCCGACGCTCGCCCGCAGCACGACCGACGACTGCGACTGCGTGGACGTGTTCTCGCCGGTCAGTGGCAGCGTGCTCCGGGTGCTGCAGGAGAGCGAGGCGGTGGTGGCCCCGGGCACGCCGCTGATCGAGATCGGCAACCCCGGTGAGCTGGAGATCGTCGTCGATCTGCTGTCGCGGGACGCGGTGCGGGTGGAACCGGGCCAGCGGGTGCTGGTCGAGGCCTGGGGTGGCGGCCCGCCGCTGACCGGTGTGGTCCGGCGCATCGAGCCCTTCGGCTTCACCAAGGTCTCGGCACTCGGCATCGAGGAGCAGCGGGTGAACGTGCTGGTGGATCTCACCGGCGATCCGGCCACCTGGCAGCGGCTGGGCCACGGCTACCGCGTTGAACCGCGCATCGTGCTCGCCGAGGCCGGGAACGTGATCAAGGTACCCCGCGCCGCGCTGTTCCGGGAAGGCGGCCAGTGGTCGGTGTTCATCAACGACGGCGGCCGCGCGGCGCTGCGCACCGTCGAGCTCGGCCTCGAGAACGGCCTGGAGGCCGAGATCACCAGCGGCCTCGCCGGCGGCGAGCAGGTGGTGCTCCAGCCCGGCGACCGGGTCAGCCCCGGCGTGCGACTGCGGGAGCGGGTGTAGCGCGGATCAGGCCACGACCAGGCCATGATCATGCCAGCGCGATCGCGGTGTCCGGAAAACCCGTGAGCAGAGCCCGATCACTGGTGACCAGCGGCACCTGCAGCTGCCGGGCGAGACACACGAACTCACAATCGTAGGCGGAGCACTGACTCCCGGCCGCCAGGCGCAATACCTCGCCCGATGGTACGTGGTACTCCCGGCCGGCCAGGAGATCCTCGGCCTCTGCCTGGAGTGCGCCGGCCAGTTCCAGCGTCAGGGACTTTCGGCGGACCTGAGTCGCGAGCACATTGCGAAATTCGCTGCGCCAGAGCAGGGGCGCAGCCCAGCTGGGCTCCCGGCGCAACAGTGACTCGGCCCGGGCGGTCAGCTCGCAGGAAAGAAACAGATACGCGATGACATTGGTGTCAACGACGATCACGGCCGGCCACTGCGCCTGGCCTTGTCGATCGCGCTGGCGCTGATGGCCCGGGAGGAGCGCAGGCGTCGGATGCGGGCCAGCCGCTCCGCCGGTTCAACGACGACCGGCATCAGCACCCGTTCAAGACAGGCAATGACTTCGCTGTTCAGGCTGCGGTGATGCCGATCGGCCGACTGCCGCAACTGGGCATAGATGTCGTCAGGAATGTTCTTGAGCGTGACCGTCATGGGCATTTTGTCGCCTCGCCGGTAGCAACCATTTCGATACCATTCTGGTATCTGCGGGAGGCAGGGTCAAGTCAGCCGGTC
>CAYOXI010000051.1:0-17773 GCA_964407855.1 uncultured Chromatiaceae bacterium | reverse complement strand
TACCTCGTCAGGTGGGCCCGCGGCCTCGGCACCAGCGCCGCCAGGCGCGCCATGACAAATCGGCAGGATTGCCGATTTGGACGACCGTAGGTCGCCCGCAGGGTGGCGCACAGGGATGTGCGCCATCAACTCCAGCGGCTCGAAGACCACGTGGGTGGTGTCGTCCCGGTAGGGCGTCTTTAACGTGTAGCGCACCTGACCCTGAGCGGTGAGCGACAACCGGCCCTATAAGTGGGTTTATGAGACGGCCAGCAACGTTTCGTTTGTCAGCACCGAAAAAGCCGAGCGTATCCTCGGCTACGAGGCACGATACTCGAACAGGGATGCGCTGGTGCGCAACTACCGCTGGTACCTGGCCAGCCTTGACAAGTTTCACAACGCCAGCGGGGTGTCCCACCGGGTGCCATGGAGCCAGGGTATCCTGCGCCTGGCCAAAGTGTTCTTCTAGCGCCGGCGAGTCCGGGCGGCGGGCTGGGCGACGGTCATCCGATTGCGTCGTAGATGCCGTGAGCGATCTTCACCAGGAAACCGTCGATCAATTCACCGGGCGAATGTGATACCCCGATAACCAGGCTGAATGCGAGGACACATGCAAAATCCACGCGGCGAGGCTTCTCATAGAGCCATGCAGGACGGAACTTGAGCAGAAATACGAGGGAAAGCAAAACAAGCGAAGTGACGTGGAAGTTGAGCCAGCGTCCGTAATCGCCCGCCAGAATATATATTGGGAAAAAGGCCAAGCCCGACGCCATAATGGCCCAAAGCCATCGCTCCAGATGTGCGCTCCCCTGGAGCAACACGCGGAAGCCGATGAGGCAGACGGCATAAACAAGCAGGAAGTTTCTGAAGTGCGTGGAGACGAGTCGGCTCGGGTGCATGCGGGCGTCCGCCGGGGCGCGCTCCAGGTATTCTATTGCACCGTCGCATATTTGCGGATCGAGTCCTCGCTGGATAACTTGCATGCATATCACGCCCGGATCGGGGACGTGCGTATTGGCCGAAGCATACAGCCCACCCGCTAAGGCCAGCAGGATTGGAATGGCCATCACTACAATGCGCAGCGTCACCGTGGCATTCGGAGGGAACACCAGCCACATGGCGAGCAGCAGAAAGGGCAGGAAGAATACATTTGCCTCGTGCGCTGCCATCGCGATTGCATAGGCAGTGATTGACAGCGCACAGGCAAGCAGGCTGCCGCGTCCTCTAAGCGCCGCGACGATCAGGGGCAGAAACGCGAGATACGAGAGAATCTCCTTTCGCACGGATCCCTGAGGATCGTTGAACCAGAAAAACATCACGAAGCCCGGGGAGAGCAACAAGAGCAGCAGCTTGTCAGGCACACCGAGCCTGAAGGCGGCCATACCTACAACTGCGAAAATCAGGATGACGATCGCCGCCTGTAGGAAGATCAGGAGCAGCAGTGGATTCACTTCGATGAAATCCGAGGTCCGCAGCAGCATAGATCCGAACAGTCCGCGACGGATGGGCCCGGCCAGCTCGTTGATCAACCAGTCGCCCTGCTTCCAGTTGTTGCCTCCGAGCGAAAAGTCGAGAAGAAGCTGGTAGAGCAGATAGAACACCACTATCCCAAGGAGGATAGCGAGCAGCAGTGCGTTGCGAGTCTGCACACCCCGGGCGTTGGGATTCAAGGTGCGAGACCGGTCTTTAGTGACTGAATGCCCATTCTGGGAACCCGAAAAGATGCTAGTTTTGGACGGGATCGGCTGCGCAGCGGTGCTAATGCCGGGCTCGACAATATGGCACGGTCCGCGGCTCTGTCAACGCTGACAAGGCGCTGCCGGAGCTTTGCAGGTGATTCAAGTCATACAGAGAATGAAGATGCGACGAATTGTCCTCGCGGGTGGTGCTGGGTTGGTTGGACAGAACCTGGTCGCTCGTCTGGCGGCACGAGGCTACTCTGACATCGTGGTCCTGGACAAGCATCGAGCGAATCTGGATGTACTCCGAAAGGTTCAGCCATGGGTTGTTGCCGAGTACGCGGATCTCGCCGAGCGCGGCGCCTGGGAGCGTCATTTCGACGGGGCCAGTGCGGTTGTCATGCTACAGGCGCAGATCGGGGGCCTGTTTCTCGAAGAGTTCGTCCGGAACAACGCGGACTCGACGCGGCTCGCTCTGCGAGCTATGGAGCGATATGAGGTGCCGTACCTGGTGCACGTCAGTTCGTCGGTAATCGAGTCGGTTGCGAATGATTTCTATACGACCACCAAGCGTGCGCAGGAAGGGATCGTGCGGGAGTCGACGATTCCGCATATCATCCTGCGCCCGACACTCATGTTCGGATGGTTTGACCGCAAGCATCTCGGCTGGCTGTCGCGCTTCATGAGGAAGGTCCCGGTGTTTCCAATTCCTGGGCATGGTCGTTATATGCGTCAACCGCTCTACGTCGGGGACTTCTGCGAAATCATTATCAGTTGTCTCGAACGACGAACTGTGACGGGCGTGTTCAATATTTCGGGCCATGAAAGCATTGACTACGTCGACATGATCCGCGAGATTCGCTCGGCGATCGCCGCACGTACCGCGATCATCCACATCCCCTATTTCCTGTTCTATTCCCTGCTCTGGTTATGGGCTTGCTTCGACAAGGCGCCACCCTTTACGACACAGCAACTCGAGGCACTGGTCGCGAAAGACGAGTTCGAGGTGATTGACTGGCCGACCATCTTCGACGTTCGTTACACGCCGTTCAGGGACGCAGTCCGCGAAACCTTCAATGACCCCCGGTACTCTGGAATCACGCTGGACTTTTGAGACATGGCTGAGCGTATCGCAGTACTAGGTGCGGGCCCCATGGGCCTGGCTGTCGCCTATCAGCTGGCGCAGGCGGGCCACCAGCCGATCGTCTTCGAGGCCGATGATCGGGTGGGCGGCATGACCGCCAGCTTTGATTTCTCAGGCCTTCAAATAGAGCGCTACTACCATTTCCACTGCACGTCCGATAAGGCGTTCCTCGACATGCTGGAGGAGCTCGGTATCGCTGACAAGATGCGCTGGACCAAGACCAAGATGGGGTATTGGTACCAGGGACGTCTCCAGCCGTGGGGAAATCCCATTGCCTTGCTGCGTTTTCGCGGGCTCGGGCTGGTGGCAAAACTCCGCTACGGACTGCATGCGTACCTCGCGACAAAGCGGTCTGACTGGAGGCGTCTCGATAACGTCGAAGCTACTGGATGGATCAAGCGCTGGGTCGGAACAGAGGCCTATGAAGTGCTTTGGCGCCGCCTGTTCGAATACAAGTTCTATCATTACAGCGAGAACCTGTCAGCCGCCTGGATCTGGAGTCGCATCAGACGCATAGGACGCTCCCGTTACAACCTGTTTCACGAGAAACTGGGTTATCTCGAGGGTGGTTCGGACACCCTGCTTCGTGAACTCAAGTCTGCGATCGAACAGAAGGGTGGAGAGGTCCGTCTGTCTTGCCCGGTCGCGAAGGTCATCCTGGAAGATGGCTCTGTATGGGGTGTTCAGTTGGCCAGCGGACAGCGCGAGGCGTTTGGAAAGGTTATCAGCACCGTGCCTTTGCCCTTTGTTCCCAGGCTGATCCCTGATCTGCCAAGCGACATGCTCGATGCCTATCGCTCGGTGCAAAACATCGCCGTGGTGTGCGTCATTGCCAAGCTCAAGCGACCGCTCAGCGAGAATTTCTGGTTGAATATCAACGATCGCGAGATGGACATACCGGGGCTGGTTGAATACACGAACTTGCGCCCTCTTGAAAGCAGCATCGTCTACGTGCCCTTTTACATGCCAGCCGAAAACCCCAAGTACTCGGAGGACGACTCAGTCTTTCTGGCAAGGGTACGAACGTACATGAAGAGGATCAATCCGGTGATCAATGACGCGGACATCCTGGACATGCGGGCAAGTCGGTACAGGTTTGCGCAGCCCATTTGCCCGCCGGGCTTCTTGCGGCAATTGCCACCCATCGCGCTACCCGTCAAGGGCCTGTGGGTCGCGGATACCTCGTACTACTATCCTGAGGACAGGGGAATCTCGGAGAGCATCGAACTCGGTCGCAGAATAGGCGTGATGGCCTGCGGCTGATGCGCGCGTTTTTCTCTCGCCAATTCCTGCTGTTCCTGCTGACTGGCGGACTAGCCGCGGTCGTCAACTTTGGCAGCCGGATCCTCTACAGCGAATGGCTGTCTTACTCAAACGCCATTATTACGGCCTACATCACCGGAATGATCACCGCATTCATCCTGGCGAGAGCGGTGGTCTTCACCGGCACGCAGCGTAGCCTGCATCGCTCCTTTGCCTACTTTACGATCATCAATGTGCTCGCCGTGATCCAGGTGTGGTGCATCAGCATGGCACTGGCGCTATATGTCTTGCCCGGCCTGGGTGTAACTCGGTATGCGGAGGAAATCGCGCACGCCGTAGGGGTGACATTCCCGGTCTTCACCAGTTACCTGGGGCACAAGTACTGGTCCTTCAGGTGAGCCCCGACTCGATCACACATGGATCACTGCGAGCGTCCCAGTTCCCGAGCCAGGTATTCGGTCAGGTTGGCGATGAAACGGTCAGTTCCAGCTTCGCTGAAATGTACAGGGTCGCCGAAGTTTCCCGGATCACCGCTAAGGCGCTCATCTTGGTCGATCAGATCGACACCAAGCTCGTTGGCAAGTCTGAAGATAATCGCGTTGTGCCTCTCCAACCCTTCCTTGACATAGGCCGTATCGCCCCACAGTTCGACCGCGCAATAGTCATATCGGCTCGGGTTGTTGTACGGGAGATCGCCTGCCTTGAACCTGTCTAGGGAATAGTCCTCCGGAATAAACGAGGCGAAAGTCATGAGGACGGGCGTCCCGCCAGTCGATCTGACGGCCTGCACCAGCGCCCTGAGGTTAGTTTCGAAAGACTTCTCGGCCATGAAATTGGCCTGGTTACTAACTGCAGGGAACGCTCCTTGGGCGCTGTGGCGCGAGTTATAGACCCACCTCGCCACAACGGAATTGTCCAGCAGGAGATTGCGACGGCCCCAGGGATTCTGGTGTGAGTAGTCAGCTCTGAACTCATCGGGGGGGACATTGTTGGCCCATAGGTCGTTGATGCCATGATAGATGAGTACATAGTCGAATCGATGTTTGGAAAAATGGTACTTGTACTTGATCACGCTGGCGCGGGTCGTATGAGTTCGAAGGGCAGCACCGACGATCACTGGTGCGGTGGGCAACAAATCACTCCAGGACTCGATCATGCGTTCCGTCATACGGCGATTGAACATCGTGGAACCACCCAAGGTCAGGATCCGCACTGTGCCCGCCGCATCGTCGATTCGAGACAGCTGATGCCCGGTAAAGCCGTCGGAGTTGATTCGCGTATCGTCGACGACCATGCCTGGCGGCGCGTAGAATCCCATTAATCCAAGATCCCGATCAGTACCGCGAAATACGTACCACGGCGCGAAAACTAACTCGATCAACGCCAGGCCCGCCAGGGTTGAAACGCATAGAAGCCCCACTGCGCCCCAGAATCGAGTTTTATCGTGCTGCAAAACGAAAGTCCATTTCAAGCTGATGCGTCAGCCGACGCCGGGCGAAACTTCCCACCAATACGTGCAGACACGGAGCCCTTACAGCGACATGCGCTTGAACAACGGTGCCGGGATGTTTCGGATCACCCAGAGGATGACCGCCCAGAATCCAGGAACATACAACACATCTTTCCGGTGTCGAATACCCCGTACAATGCGGCGTGCGACAGCGGCGGGTGTCGAAACCAGCAGACGGGGCAGCTTCAGGTTCCGGGTCATCGGTGAATCAACGAAGCCGGGGCGAATGTCGATTACGTGGACGCCCTTCCCGAAGACCCGTGCACGTAAACCTTCGCAAAACACTGATACCGCTGCCTTGGCGCTGCCGTAGACATAGTTCGAGGGCCTGCCGCGATCCCCTGCCACGGAGGTAATAACTGCAATTACCCCACCGCCACGTTCGGCCATACTTTGCGCAAGCAGCGTCAGCAAGGAAATGGTCGCCGTCGCATTAAGAGAAAATTCGCGGACTGCCAGGCGGGCATCAGACTCACACTGCAGTTGGTCTGGCAGGGTACCATGGGCAATCAAAACCACATCGACACCGCCCAGTGCGCCGGCCGCCTCCTCCAAAACAAGCGGATGCGCCTCGATATCTGACAGATCGGCCGCCCGCCAGTTTGCCACCTGCGCCCCACGGGCACGAAGATCGCTGGCAGTATTCTCAAGCTTCTCTGCGTCCCTTCCAATAAGAAAGAAAACGGACGAATCAGTAGTCTCGGCAACAGACGCGGCTGAAAGCCATTCACGGCAACATGCCTGGGCGATCGCAGAGGTTGCGCCAATAACCAGGTATCGCGTCATCGAGTTACCCTCTGCCAGAATCGGGAGTTCAGGCCAGGATCGCGCAGCGAATCCAGCTCCTCCCATTGCGGGTAAGCTCGCCGGAAGTCAGCCGCGTTCATGTGGGCATCCTTGGCCGGATATATTCGGCCATCGGCTTCGCGAACGATAGCGTCCAGGCGCTGAAACAGTCCTTCGGTTCGGTGGCGTTGATTTGGGAAATCGAGAGCAAGCGTCACACCGGGTCGCGGGAAGGAAAGCAAGCCTGGCGATCTGTATTCGCCGAATTGCTTAAGCACCGCCAGGAAAGATCCGGCACCCGAATCCGAAATAGCCCCCAGGAGCGCCTTTACACTCGACACAGCGACATCGGGTGGCACCACGCACTGATATTGCTGAAAGCCGTGCGGGCCGTACATGAGATTCCAGTTTAGTATGCGATCGAGGGGGAAAAAGAACGATTCGAAAGTGGAAAGATGGCGTTTCTGCGGCCGCGGGAAGCTGCGCCAGTACGCCTCGTTGAACGCACGCAGGGAAACGCGATTGACCAGGGAAAATGGGGGCATGAAGGGAACAGAAAGCGTTGAGCGCTTGGACAAGACCAGGCCTCCTTCCTCGGCAAAATCGCCGGCCATATAGACTCCCCGACCCGTTGAGGCGCCCTTCGCGGCGCAGTCGACCCAGGCAACGCTGAATTCATGGAGGGGGTCCAGTTCATCGGCGAGAGCGAAGAACTCGTCGATGTTGTCGAAACGTTGTGTTATTGACTTGATCTTCGTGGCGCGGATGCTCTGGAGCTGGAGTTCTGCCCAGCAGATGACGCCAGTCAGTCCGAGCCCGCCGATCGTGGCGGCGAACAGCGCCTGATTAGTGTTCGGCGAACAACTGAGGAACCCCTCGTCTGAGCGGAGCAGTCCCAGCTTGGAGACGTGGCAGCCGAAGGTTCCCTGCCGATGGTGGTTCTTCCCGTGAACGTCGTTGGCGATGGCCCCGCCCACCGTGGCGAACTGGGTCCCGGGTACTACCCGCAGGAACCAGCCGTTCGGAATAGTCACCGCGAGGAGCTCACCGAGGATCATCCCAGGCTCGACAACAACGACTCCACGTGTCCAGTCGGCTTGGATGACCCTGTCGAGTGGGCGCATGAAGAGCACACGGTCGGAGGCAGCGAGACAACTGTCGCCGTAACTCCGTCCATTACCGAAAGGGAGCGTGGTGTTCGCGGTGTGTGTCAGATCCGCCAATGCACCCGGTAGATCTTGCCGCCAGGGTACGCTGACGGACGCTTGCGGATGGTTTGGGAAGCGCCCCCAGGGCAGCAGTCCGTCAGGCATTAGCCGGTTCCTTGGTGCTTCAGTGAGAGCCAGCCGAAGCGTCTGTTTACAGTTCAAGCATGGTCGCCGTCACAAGGATCATGCCGGTGACCCCGGCGGTAATCCAGGTCTCGGGATCCTTGATCGCGAAGAAAATCGGATCCTCATCCATGTAGCCTCGCGTCGTCACAACCCAGAGCCTCGTAACCCACAGCAGGAGCACGGGAGCTATCAACCAGAGTGCTTCTGGCAATCTATAGAGCGCCAGAACTTCGGAGCTGTTGATGTACAAGGCCAGGATGAGTACCGCCAGATAGCCGCTGGAAGCACCCATGATCTGCAGGATCGGTATATCCTCGGTGCTGTACTCGCGGCCGCGGACCTGGATACGTTCGGTCCTGGACTCGCGGTTCCTCAATTCAATCAGTTCCGCAACGCGCTTGACCAGAGCGAGGCAAAGGAACATGAACATCGAGAATGCCAGCAGCCAGAACGAAAGCGCGAGCCCCGCCGCAAAAGCCCCGGCGATTATTCTCAGCGTGTAAAGACTCGCCAGGATGATGACGTCGAGACTCGCAATTTCCTTGAGGCGGAAGGAATAAAGCAGCGTCGAGACGACATACACACCCAGCGCCACTTGGAAAGGGCCGGGCAGGAACAAGGCAAGCACCACGCCGGCACCGAGCAAAAGGGCCGCAACGATGGCGCCAGCCTTGGCCGAAATTACTCCAGCGGCAAAAGGCCGGTGTTTTTTCTTTGCGTGGAGCCGGTCCGATTGCAGGTCGAACAGGTCATTGACGATGTATGTGGCGGACGCGGCGAGACCGAAAGCGACAAAGGCCAGTGAGACTGAGAAAAGGGCCGACGGGTCGAGAATCCGGTGCGCCATGATCAGTGGAATGAATAACAGCGCGTTCTTCGTCCACTGATGAATCCTGACGGCTTTCAGCCATGACCTGAAAGGGACTGGAGTGTCAGGAAGATGGAAATGAGGCCGGCCAAATGATTCCACTTCGCGCAGGACACGACGGGGTGCATTGACCGTGACCGCGGAGGCCGCCATTCGCCACACGTCGAGATCAACCTTCGCGTTAGCAACGTACTCGAACCCGCCCTCGCCGAAACGTTCCCGGAGTCGACCCGCCTTGGTTCGGCCGGTGAGATTGCATCCTGCCGTGGTTGCCATGAACTCATCAAAAAGGCCGAGGTGCGCATTCACCCTCTCTGCATATTTGTGGTGGCTCCCGGTGACGAGCACGGTGAGTCGTCCTTCACTGCGGGCCTTCTCAACGAGCGAGAGCACGCCATGGTGATACGGCAACACGCTGGCATCGATGTCCGCAAGCCGGGCCAAGGCCTCCTTGAAGAAGCACTTGCCCCGCAGCAACCAGAACGGCAGCAGAAACACTATCCAGGGAGCTTTGCGCAACCCGCCGAACAGGCTCTCGATCGACAGGTCGGCACTGATCAAGGTGCCATCCAGATCTACGCAAAGTGGCAACTTGGGGTTTAGCGATACCATGCTGATGTATGACAGGGGAGTGACTATAAGACAGCGGGACGAATGATATGACAGAACTCACAAGGCGTGCGACGCCGCGACCGATGTGTCAGGGCCCAGGACATGAAATAGCTGAGTATCCCGGACATTTCAGGACACCGGGTTCGGCGTGATACTGGAGGAAATAGCTGCTGGAGAGAGCCGCCGTGGCTTTCGACGGCAGCGCCGGAGACCTCCTGGCAGATGATCAGCCGGGACTATGAACTCGTTGTGGTCCGGTAGGTCGACCTGCTGGACTTGTCCCGTTCGAGGCGGTAGCCTGCTTGCGGGGCTCCATTCTTCCCGACCAGGGAAACTGTCCAGGTACACGGGGCCGCCTCTGCCTCATTGGAGAGAAGGCGTCTTCCCCCCTTCGCCGCGTGCAAAGCAGTTGCGTGGCTGCATCGTTCCCGCATTGTCCAGCTGCGCTGTGCAAATCTGACGCGTGGGGGGTGCGGACAGAACCTTGGACTGGTTTAGGTTGCATATCCGAGGTTCGCGCGGTACTCCATGGGACTGCGTGAACCCAGTGAGATTTTGATCCGCTCTTCGTTGTGCCAGCGAATGTACGAGTCAACCTCAGCGATGAAGTGCTCGATGGTCGTGGCCTGCCAGCTCCCTGGGTAGAACAGCTCATTCTTCAAACGGCCCAAGAAGCCCTCACATGCAGCATTGTCTGGGGAGCAGGCCTTGCGGGACATCGAGCGAATCAGGCGTGCACCATCAATTCGAGACAGCCAGCCCGGCCATCGATAGTGGGCGCCGCGATCGGAGTGCACGATGGGTCGGTCAGGGCCGTTGGCAACCGTCTCGATGGCCGTGTCGAGCATGGTGTTCACGAGCGCAGCGTCTGGATTTGTACCCAGCGACCAGCTGACGACCAGACCGTCGAAGCAGTCGATGATCGGTGACAGGTACACCTTACCGGCCGGGATCTGGAACTCCGTAATGTCGGTGAGCCACTTCTGATTTGGCGCGGCCGACCGGAAGTCGCGATTGATAAGATTTTCCGGCGCAGGACTGATCTCGCCCAGGCACGAGCCGTACCGGCACCGCTTTGGAGTGGCAGCGATTAAGTTCTCCTGCTTCATCAGGCGCCGCACAACCTTCTCCGAGAGGGAGATGCACATCCGTCGCAACGACGCGTGCATCCTGCGGTAGCCGTAGCAGCGACGATTCCTCTCGAAGATCTTGCAGAGTGTGCGGCGCACGTCGACATACCGGTCCCCGAGGCGAATCTGGCCACGGTGGTAGAAATAGGAGCTGCGCGCCAGGTCCAGCGCCGCCAGCAGTTCCTTGACGGCATGAGCCGGTCTCAGGGCGTCAACCAGCATCGTCTTCTCCCGATTGGTCAGGAGCCGCAGGTTGACGCCCAGGTCTTTTTTTATGATTTCGTTGGCCTTTTTCAGCAAGTCGTGTTCGAGCTGAAGTCGTCGCAGCTCGCCTTTCAGTGCTTCCAGTTGTTGCTCCACCTGGGCCTTGTCCGGGTCGGCCGGCAGTTTGCTTTGGCGCTTCATCGATGCAGGCGCCTCTCGACCGAGTAGCTGATTCTTCCAGTTGTACGAGGTTTCCCTCGAGACGCCTAGATCATGCGCGATGGCCCGCGCCTTCCCCTGCCGCGTACACAGGGCAATCACGGCTTCTTGCTTTACCTCCAGGGGGCTCGGCACTGCGCGACTGCGCCCGACACTGCGCTGACAGAGTTCCGGATGCCGTTCGTCAATCCAGCTCCGCAGCAAGGACCGGCATAGATAGCCCAGCGCTTTCCGGGTGAAATCGATGCAGCGTCCATGGTGGAGAAAATGATCCACAGCAGTCTCCTGCTGCGCCATCGAGTACTTCGGTGCGCGGTGAAATCCCTTCGCAAGGTCGCCTCGCGGCTCGTGTTCCCGGTGCCAGCCCTTCAACGCGTTCTTGGTCGGATAACCCAATTGCCGAATGGTCGCCCTCACGCGCTTGCCCAGCTTGATGTAGAGCTCAACCGCGCGGATCCTGTCTTCGTACAAGTACATGAACTACCTCCAGGTAGTCCAAGTTCTTGTCCGCACCCCCTTGCCAGCCGCTTACACCAGTGACTTCAGTTTCGGAGGAAATACTGCTGCGTAGTGCGCCTCCTCAGTAGTGCAAGAGCGTTACGCGCGGAACTTTTTAACGCAGTGAACCAGGATGTGGTGACCCAGTACGGCGGCGCAGTCACGGCACGGAATCCGCAGCGCTCCGCCATGCGGCGTAGCGATTCTGGCGTAAATCCGTTGATGTGGCCCAGCGGCCCGATTGCCAAATAGTCGCGGTAGGAACGCAGATCAGTGATCCCAGTCGTGTCCGGTGTCTCAAGCACCAACACGGCGCCTGTGCGCATCATCGGGGCCAATGACTCAAGGGTGCTTCTGGGATCAATCAGATGCTCAAGCACCTCGAACAGCGTTACGACGTCGAAGGGTTCCTGTCCTGCACCCGAGGCACGCATGTCTTCGATCGAGGAGTACATCGCCACCAGACCATGACGAGCCCGATCGGGGGCGAAATCGATGCCGATCGCATCGATCCCGACTGCACGTGCCACTGCAACAAACTCGCCGTGCCCGCAACCGAAGTCGAGCAGCCGTGGCTGGCGTGCGGAAACAGCAGCCATACGATACAACCTGAGCGCATGAGCGAAGAAGTGCTCGCCTCGTCGCCGATGCCCGTCAAGCGAGGACTGCTTCTTAACGAACGCCTCCATCGCCGCCTGCGTTTCCCACTCACTATAAAGGCGGTGCATCCAAGACGGTGCGAGGATCCGACGATGGAACTCCTGCCCGCAGCTACGACAGCGGACGTAGCACCAGCACTCATGTTCAATGTAGGGCAGGGGATGGTCACCCCATGCTTCGTTGGCGATGATGCCGCGCAACGGTTCGTCACCGAACCCGCCGCCGGAAAGCGTCTCCAGCAGTTCGCTGCGGCAGGCTATGCACCGCAAGCGATCGATGAATTCGGCTCGTTCCTGCATCCTTGTGCTCCTCTCCAAACCCGCAGTCTCTTCGTGATGGAAACAGGAGATCTATCGCTGAAAAGTGCGGCGCAAAAATACTCGCCAACTTGCCTAGCCCGTGACTTCGACCAACGGCAGCCTGTGCACCCGCTGCCCGGCCCATCGACTCATGGCGGCTACGCGACTGAGGCAGTCGCGTAGCCGCGAAGCGGCCGGCAGCAGCCTCAGGCGGTATGCTATCGGATCGGCGCCGGCTTTATCAGCCATGTTATCGACGAAGCCCTCGATCGCAAACGCGGTATAGGAATGCCCGACCGACCGCCAGATGCCCAGAGGGACTGGAGTCTGGACGGCAACCCAGCCGGGGAATAGGGCTATGTCGCACAGGTGGTGGAGCTGCGTGAAAGCCCGCAGGGTGGCTTGAGCGTGGCGCAAGTCTGGTGCGTGGCCGATTGCGGTGTACTCGTCCATCCCGACACTGTCGTAGCACAGCTCGAGGGCGGGATTGTCTTCGGCCTGACCGCCGCTCTGTACGGTCGTCTGCGAATCCGCGACGGCGAGATCCAGGGCGGTAATTTTGATGACTATCGTTTGCTCCAGCTGGCAGATTCACCGATCATCACAGTGGACCTTATTCGCAATGGCGAAGAGCCGGGTGGCGTCGGCGAAGTCGCCGTGCCGCCTGTTGCACCAGCGCTGGGCAACGCATTGTTCGCAGCGACTGGCGAACGCTTACGCCGCTTGCCGTTGGGGGCGTCCCTGGTCTAATCGTGCCCCAGCTTCGTTCTAGCTACAGTCGGTCATCGCGCTGATCCAGTCCTGGATCAGCGACAGGCCGGCAGTGTCAATGTCCAGGCTGCCGACGGGTGGCATGGCGTGCACATCCCGACGACCCATGCGCGCCCAGATGAGGGAGCGCCCAGGATCTCCTGGCGCCAGCAACCGGGCGTCAGCAATTCCCAGTGAACTTCCGGAGCTGGCGGGCATATCGCAGCTGCCGGTATTTGCCAGTGGGGTATCGAAACGCCAGTCCATGCTTGAAGGCGTTGGCCCATCAAGCCGATGGCAATTGGCACAATTGGTATGCAGGTAAGCGCGCGCCCGTTCGGAAGGCGGAGCGCTGCCAAACGGATCGGGCAGAGATGGTAACGTTTCGGGCTCGCCAGGCAGGAGTTGAGCGAACATATCGATGGCTTCCAGCGTGGTCAGCTGGTTCGCCGTTCGTCCGGTCTGGGTGTAGGTGACCGCGTTATTGAGCTGCGCGATCTCAAGTCCCAGAGCGCGTCCGGCTGAAGCCGTGTGGCATTGCAGGCACTGTGCCTCAGAGGGATATACCCAGTCCGAGCCGCCTGCCGGCAGGGTGGCGCCTCCAACTACACGCTGCGCATCCGTCTGCGCCTGGTTCCAGCGATAGGTGTAGCCGGCCCATACACCATCCGGATGGCGCATGAACAGACGCGTTTCGATCAGTTGCTGTTGCCGCCGGAAGTTTTTGACAAGCACGGACCCGGCAGGGAACTCGAAACCTCCATCTGATTGCAGTGATATCTCCGCTCCATCCGGCAATGCCATCCAGCGGTCTTTCAGCGCGCCATCGGACCAGAACGGAGCGTCCGGACGATACGGAATAAGTCCGCCTGCGGGCAAAGTAGAGTCCTGCTCATCAACGCAGCCGGTCGCACTGAGAAGCGTGGGGACCGTATCGCTTGAATCGCTCCCATCGGGCATCAACTGGTATACGGGGCCGAAAAAAGTGGCAACGTAAAGTTCGCGATCCGCCGCCTCAGCGAAAGAGGGTATTCTGAATGTCGACTCAGCGACGAGCGCGCTTTCGTACACACCGTCAGCATTCGGAACGAGAGCCCAGATTCGACCACTCACATAATCTCCGAATATGTAGCGACCGTGGAGTGAGGGCAATGCGGTGCCACGATAAACGTATCCACCGGTAATGGCTCTGTTGCCGTCGGTGTGTGGGTAGTCGAACACAGGATCGATAAATCCTGTGCTCGAACAGTTTGACCCAGCCACCCGACATTCGGAGCCCTCGCGTATTGGCCATCCATAATTTCCGCCGAGCTCAACGACATTCACCTCTTCTCTAATATTCGAGCCGACATCTGCCGCCCAAAGGCTTCCTGTCAGGCTGTCGAAGCTCCATCGCCAAGGGTTCCTGAATCCCCATGCAAAAATTTCCGGGCAGTCCCCATTGCTCGATATTCCCTGGCTGCACGTTGGGTTTCCAGCGAAGGGGTTGCTGCCAGGAATGGCGTAGCTCGTACCACCGCCAGACACATCGATACGGATAAATGTCCCCAGCAGGTTGCTATTGTCCTGACTGGATTCCTCAACCCCGCCATCGCCGAATCCGACGTAGAGATTCCCGTCAGGTCCGAAGGCGATACCCCCGCCATTGTGGAAGTCACGCGGCTGATTGATCGTCAAGAGCACTTGTTCTGAGGTGGAAGAGAACGTACGGCCTCCGTCCGTGCTTCGAATGCGCGATATGACCGATCTGCTCTGGAATCCGGCACTGGCAGAGAGGTCGGTGTAAGAGATGTAGGCGTGACCACTGGATGCAAAGTCCGGCGCAAGCGCCAAACCGAAAAGCCCGCCTTCCAGTGAAGGGTCCACCCGAGCGGATATATCAAACGCCACTGTGGATGCGCTCGCGCCCTGCGTAAACGTCACGATACGACCATCATTCTCGACAACGTACCACCTTGAATTGTCACCGGGCGCCTGTATCGCGAAAACAGGTCGATTAAAACGCAAGCTACCGAACGATTCCTCTAACCGGGCGCCAGTACCAAGGTTGGGTCGCGGCGGTGCCAGGCATGTGGTGTTCGATGGCCGCTCGTCCAGACCCGACACCTGGCTTGGTGGAGGCTCCTCACCGCCAGGCGGTGGCTCCGAGCTGTCTGACCCACCGCCGCAACCCGCCAGTAACAATGCGATGCACGCTGCTGTGGCGAAGTGAAGGAGGTGAGATGGAGTAGAGGATCGCGATGACATGGAAAAGGCCCTTAATTCGAGAGCCCCCAACCCCTCGATGCGTCGGAATCTGTAAGCTCCTGAAGCGCGCGATGGACAACAGGGACAGTATCTAGATCAAACGTGGCGTTAGTGTGTCACTTGCGAAGCCTGTGTGTCCACTTGAGACTTTTGCGCGGGTCGATGCCGACGCCACGCAAAGTGTGCCCTGCCAGCCTGCGCGGGCGGCATAGCGGCAACAGTTCGGCCTCGATCTCGCGTCGCAGCAGGCTGTAATCAGATTGCAATGAACACAGTGGCTCATCGCCCAATGCAGCCTGGGCCCCCAGCACCTGCTCGGCGCTGAAGTTGGACACACCGATATACCGCAGCTTGCCTTGCGCCTTGAGCGCCAGCAGTTCGCCCATGGTCTCGGCAATCGGTGTATCGACATCGGGATGATGCGCCGCACCAGGTCGAGGCACTCCACCTGCAGGCGTTGCAGGCTTTGTTCGACTTCCCAGCGCACCGACTCGGGCCGGGCATCCTTGCGCACCTCCACCCGTCGGCCCTGCGCATCATCGAAGGTAAACAGCACACGTCCATGCGACTCGCCGTGCCAGCGTAGCCCCACCCTGGTCAGCAACTGGACGCGATCGCGGGGCACACCGCGCAGCGCCCGGCCGATCTGGGCTTCGCAGCGCCCGAAGTTATACAGCGGTGCGGTGTCCAGTGCGGTTAGTCCCCGATCCACGGCCGCGCGGATCAGCTGCTCGCGGCTGGCATCGTCGGCTTGCCGTCGGGCCATGGTGCCGAACACCACTGGAGTAATCACAAGGTCGGTGCGTCCGAGCTGTCGAGGCTGCACGAAAAGGTGTTCCTGTGGCCGGGGTCGGTGCGCGCCTTCCGCTTCAGGTCGGCATCCTCCGGTGCCCGCGCGATATAGCGCTGGTACTTGTCCCGGAACGAGTTCTCCCGCATGCGCACCGCGCTCACAGCCGCCATCCACAGGGCATAGCGCAGCCGGGCGTTACCCCGCTTGGAGAGCTGCTCGCGGGAACGAGAGGCGCCGGATTGACTCTTTGCCAGGTCCAGACCGCAGAACTTCAGAAACTGCTGGTGGTGGCTGAAACGGCGGAGGTCACCGGCTTCGGCGAGGATCACCAGGGCGATCACCGGGCCGAGTCCCGGCAACGTCCGCAGCCGTTGGTAGTCAGGTCGGGTGGTAAGCAGGGAATCGGCTTGGCTTTCCAGTTGCTGGCGGACCTGGCACAGCTGCAGGTAGCGGTCCAGCTGGAGCCGGAACGTGGCCACGGCCGGGGACGCTTCGTCCAACGGTAGCGCAATACTCGGGGTCGCCAGCGCATAGATCTCCTCGAGCTTGGCCCGCTGGTTGACCCGGCGCCCGATCAGAGTCCAGGTTGCGGCCACGAAGGCCACCAGCGACTGAGCAACTACCGACCGCGGGGTCGGAAACCGCAGCAGCAAGCGGATAAACCAATCGTTGCGCTGGCTTGAACAGGACCGCTCGAACTCGGGCCAGTACAGCGTCAAGTAGTGGTTGAGCAGCGGATATTGCAGGCGAGCCCGAGCGAGGGCAATATGGTGGTAGGTCTTGGCGATCTCCTGCAGATCGTGGGTCTGCATCACCACCGGATCGCAGTACCGCTGGGTCATCCCTTGCTGCAGGAGCCGCAGGATCACGCCGGCATCTTTGGGGTCGTTCTTGTCCCAGGAGTTGAAGATCGCTTCCCGCAGGCGCGCGCCAGCCACCGACGAGACGAGGACGACCTCGAAGCCCTCCGTCAGCAGCCGATAGGCCAAGGTACGGTGGTAGTCAGCCGTGGGTTCCAGCGCAACCCGGCACGGGGCAGATGCCGCCCGGAGGTAGCCAACCAGGCGGTCGTAGTCATCGCGTTGGTGGGCGAAACGAAACCGCTCTCGCTTCCCGTCGGCGTGTTCCACCAAGGCCACGTTCCAGCCCTTTGCCACGTCAATGGCGACCCAGGTGTGGGGCGCGCTAGGATGCTCACTGCTAGCCATCGTCGGTGTCCTCCCAAGTTCCTTGAACAACCTCAGGATGTCGTCGCCGGTGGTGGCTGGCTACTGTTCCGTATGTACTACGGTCCTGAATATATCAGCGAGGCCGTTCGGGACTGGGCCAGGAGCCGTGGGATCCGCCTGGAACACATCCAGCCCGGGAAACCCCAGCAGAACGCCTACGTCGAGCGCTGGAACCGCACCGTGCATTACGACGGGCTGACCCAGACCCTGTTCGAGTCGATCACTAAGGTGCAGGAATCAGCGACCCGCTGGCTCTGGACTTACAACCACGAGCGTCGGAACATGGCCATCGGCGGCATCACCCCAATACAGAAACTGGCGATGGCCGCCTAGCTCCACTTCTGCCGAGAGCTAAGAAAAGGGGGGATTACCGTGGGCTTGCCCCGCCCCGCCGGCGTCACCGCAGCCCGCCACCGGCTGTGCGGGGCGAACACCCCGCGATACCTCGTCAGATGCACCCGTGACTTTGGCACCAGCTCAGAACATCCAGATGAAGATTGAAGAAGTTATGTTGCATATCCCGCGCACAGGCGCTGCATCACGATATGTCCGAAAATCGCGTGCACATC
>CAYOXI010000050.1:11231-18004 GCA_964407855.1 uncultured Chromatiaceae bacterium | reverse complement strand
GCAACCCTTATTGAAGAGCGCTGGCTGCTGCGGCAGGATTGCCCGGCTTTTGCGCCGGGCAGCTACGCGCTGCGCCCTGAAGTGGCCACGCCCTGGAAGGGCCTCGCGCTGGCCGGCGATTTTGTGAAACTGCCTTTTCCGTCGGCGCTGATGGAGCGGGCCGCGGCGGCCGGCATGCTGGCCGCAAGCCACGTGCTCGACGGTTTCGGCGTGGTACCGGAGCCGCTCTGGTCGGTGGCAGCGCGGGGACCCATCGCGCGACGGGAAGCAACCGGGTAGCAATTGCGTGAGTGAACTCATCATCTTTGGCCGGCCGCTGCCGGAGCGGCCCCTGGTCTCGTCGCTGCCCGACTGGCAGCAGGCGGACCCGCGCTGGATCGACCGCGCGCTGCAGTCGGCACTGGCGAAGCCCGGTGGTGGCTGGTTCGTGGTGGACGCGCGCCGGAATTTTGGCGAGCAGCCCCGCCGCTATCGCATTGATGACCGGGAGCTGGTGTTCTGGCCGGGCCCCGACGGCATCAGGGCGGCGCCCGATGCCTGCCCGCACCTCGGCGCGTCGCTGGGCGATGGCTGCGTGCGCGGTGGCCAGGTGGTGTGCCCCTGGCACGGGCTGGAGCTGGGCGACCGGCCGATGGGTTCCTGGCGGACGGTGCCGGTACATGACGACGGCGTGCTGGTCTGGGTGCGGCTGGATGACTGTGGCGAAGCGCCGCTCGACAAGCCGGTGATGCCCGTCCGGCCGGCGCAGTTCATCGACGCGGTGGTGCGGCTCGAAGCCCGCTGCCGGCCCGAGGACCTGCTGGCCAATCGCCTCGATCCGTGGCACGGCGTGCATTTTCATCCCCACACCTTCCGCCGGCTGCGGGTGGTCGAGCGCCGCGACGACGAGATCACGGTGCGCGTGGCCTTCAAGGTGGCGGGGCGTTTCGCCGTCGAGGTGGACGCCCGCTTTCACTGCCCGGAGCCGCGCACCATCGTGATGACGATCGTCGAGGGCGACGGGGCGGGTTCGATCGTGGAGACCCACGCCACGCCGATCAACGACACCCATTGCGCGGTGATCGAGGCAACGCTGGCGAGTTCGGATCGCCCCCAGTTCCGCTATGTGCTGCCGCTGGCCCGCTGGATGCGGCCCTGGGTCGAGCGCCGCGCTCAGCGCCTGTGGGTCGAGGACGTGGCCTACGCGGAGCGGCGCCGCGCCGTCATCGAGCAGGGCGGCATGCCGCTGCGCCAGTGCGACGCAGCCTGAGCAGCCTGCCCACTCGAACTAGTCATCCCACTCGAAGATTTCGACCTTGTCGGCGGTCAGTACGTAGTCCGAGTCCGCGATGTCGCTGGACCAGGCCTGCGTGTTGATCCGACCGGTGATCCAGTAGGGGTCGGCCATCGAGCGCAGGTTGAAGGGCTTCTTCAGCTTCACGTAGACGATCTGGTTGGGCGGTGGTGGCGGCACGTGGATGCAGGCACCGAAGTAGGGCACCAGCAGGAATTCGTCGAGCAGCCCGCCCTCGTCGGATTCCAGCGGCACCACATAGCCCGGCAGCTTCACGTACTGGCCGTCCAGCTCCTTGACGGGATTGAAGGAATACATCGGCACATAGGGCGTGACCGTGGGGCCTGCGCTCTGGCCTGGAATGCCGGCACCGGGAAAGGCCGGTGGCGGCGGGGCCATGTACTCGGGCATCAGGTCATCCCAGGACAGCTCCCGGGGCTTGTCGGCCGCCGCCGCGGGCAGGCCGGCGACCAGGGCCAGGGAAAGCAAGACGATGGCTGCCAGCTTGTTCATAGGACTCCCGTAGGTCGTGCTCAGACGCGGATGGTGAGGCCGTCTGCCAGCGCATGCCGATAGGCCCGCCAGGCCGGCAGCAGACCCATCAGCAGTGCGGTGCCGATGACCGCACCGGCGACGATCAGGTCAAAGAGTCCCGGCGGCCGGAGCGCGATGAAGATGCCGAAGCGGTCGCCGATCAGCGGCGCGCTGACCGCGAGCAGAAGATATAGGGTTGCGGTGCCGAGCGCCACGCCCAGGGCCGCCAGCAGGCCCGCCTCGCTGACCAGCAGGCTGAAGATCTGCCAGGGACGGGCACCCACCGAGCGGAGGATGGCCATCTCCCGCCGGCGCTCGTTCAGGCTGGTGAGGATCGCGGCAAGCATGCCCAGCAGACCTCCCAGGGCGACAAAGGCACTGACGGTGAGCAGCGCGATTTCCACGACGCTCACGAGGTCCCACAGCTGCTGCAACGCGACTCCGGGCAGCACGGCCGACAGCGGCTCCCCCGGAAACTCGTTGATGCTTCGCTGCAGCCGGAAGGCGACGCCCCGGGACTTGAGTCCGACCAGAAAGGCGGTGATCGACTTCGGGGTGAGGTCCACCTGGCGCACCTGCTCTGGCGTCAGCTCCGCGCCGCGCACCCGGGTGCCGCTCTGCCAGTCCACGTGGATCGCTTCGATGCCTTCCAGGCTCACGTGCACGGTGCGATCCACCGGCGTGCCGGTGCGCTTCAGGATGCCGGTGACCACGAAGGGCTTGTCGTCGTGCTGCATGAAGCTGGTGGCGCCGAGCCCATGCGCCAGCACCACGCTCTGGCCCACGGAGTAACCCAGCTGCCGGGCCACGTCGGCGCCGATCACCGCATCGAAGACATCGCTGAAGGGTCCGCCGTCGGCAAATTCGAGGTTGCGTGTGCGGGCGAAGCGGTAGTGCTCGAAGTAGTCGGTCGAGGTGCCCATCACGCGAAAACCCCGGTGCGAATCGCCGAGCGAGATCGGGATGGTCCAGGCCACTTCGCGGCGGGCGGCGATTTCCTGGTAGGTGGACCAGCTGATGTTGTTGGTGGCGTTGCCGATGCGGAACACCGCGTAGAGCAGCAGGTTGAGATCGCCGCTGCGGGCGCCGACGATCAGGTCGGTGCCAGAGATCGTGCTGGCAAAGCCCGAGCGGGCCTCGCTGCGGATCCGTTCCACGCCGAGCAACAGCGTAACGCTGACGGCAATGGCGAGGATCGTCAGCAGCGCCGTGCCCCGGCGGTTCCACAGGCTGCGCGCAGCCAGGCTGAGGATGGTGCCGCCGCTCATGCGATCTCGGTCCGCGCCGCGGTGTTGAGCATCGCGAGGCTGATGCGCCGGTCGAAGCGCGCGGCCAGCGTCTGGTCGTGACTGACAAAGATGATCGCACTGCCTGCCGCCTGGCACTCACTGATGAGGAGCTCGAGGAAATCCCGCCGGGCGTCGGCATCCAGGGCGGAGGTGGGTTCGTCGGCAATCACCAGGTCCGGCTGGCCGATCAGGGCCCGGGCCGCGGCCACCCGCTGCTGCTGCCCGATGCTGAGCGCCGTCACCGGGCGTGCCAGCAGCGCCGGGTCAGTCAGGCCGAGGCGGCCAAGCAGGCGCTGCGCCTCACTACCCACGTCGTTGCCGGCGGCCGTGATCCGGCTGCGGCGGCGAGCCGAGAAGCGGCAGGACAGAGCCACGTTGTCGAGTACCGAAAGGTAGGGCAGCAGGTTGAACATCTGGAAGATGAAGCCGATGTGATCAGCGCGCAGCCGGTCCCGGCGGGCGGCGGACAGCTGGCCCAGGTCCTGGTCCAGGATGCGCACGTGGCCGGTACGGGCCGTCAGCACGCCGCCGATCAGGCCAAGCAGAGTGCTCTTGCCGCAGCCGCTGGGGCCGCTGACGAACAGGCTCTCGCCGGGCGCCAGCGTCAGCGCCGCGATTTGCAGCAGGGGTGGTCCCGGTGTCCAGCCGAACGTCACTTCGGCCAGTTCAACCGTGTTCAACGGGGCAACAGGGCGCGGTTGGTGCCGGGGGTCAGCACGACGGCCGTCTGGCCCGCCGGCGCGAGAATGCTGGTGGCGAGCTGACGGGTGCCGGGAAAGCGGGTGAACAGACTGGTCTCCAGCCACATCAGCGCGGCCATGTTGCTGCAGCGGAACGCCCAGGAAGCTTCGAGATCCGCGTGGCTGTCCTCGTCCTTCGTGCGATCATGCGCGTGACCATGGGCGTGATCATGGTCGGAGGGATAACGGGGCGGGGAAACGGCGGCCGACTGGAGACGGCAGTCGGCACCCGGCGACATCGCAAACAGGGCAGCACCATCCCGCAGGGTCTCGAGGGCCGCAGCCAGGCGGGCCTTCTGTTCGTCGGTGCGGGGTTTGAATTCAAAGCCGACCAGGTTGTCGGCCGGGCTGTCGAGCTCGATGAGCAGCCGGTCGCCGTCCACGGCCACGTTGAGGTTCGCCTTGCCGTGTTCGTGCTTGCCGGCCGCCAGTGCCGTCTGCATCGCGACCTGCACCCCGGCCCCGAAAATGATCGCGGCGATGATCCCTGCTATCCGCATGTCTGCAACTCCCTTGAATCGTGCTACAAGAATACGACCTGGATAATAACCAACGGAGACCAATGATGAGCACCGCTTACCGCTGGGTTGAGCCGCCCTGGCCCGATGTCGTCCTGCCCCGTGACCAGCTGGAAGACCGCATCCAGCAACTGCTGGGTTCCACCAACATGTGCGTGGTCGCCACCGCCAATAGCAAGGGTCATCCGATCGCGAGTCCCATCGAATTCTACGCCGACGGGCTCGACCTCTACATGCTGCCGGACCCGGGCACGCCGAAGCTGAAAGCGATGCAGCGTGACCCGCGGGTGTCGGTCGCCGTGCACGGCGCCTACCACGGCTGGCACAGCGCCCGCGGCGCGCAGTTCTTCGGCAAGGCCACCATCATCGAGCCCCACGCTGCGGGCTGGGATCGGGGCATGGCCGTGTTCCGCTGGTACGAGTGGATGCATGATCTCGGCATGGACACGAGCAAACCCTTTGAGCGCCAGGTCGTGAAGATTGTTCCCGACAAGATCCTCTATACCGAGACCTGGCTCTGGAAGCTTGGCTTCCATGCCAAGCAGCGCTGGGAGCGCGGCGCGGCGTGATGCGGCGCATGCCGGCGGCGCTATTACTGGCCCTGCTGGCCTGCTCTGCGCCGGCTGTGGCCGAAGACACCGCGACCGGTGCGCTGTGGGAACTCAACCTCGCGACCTTTGCCCGTTTCGGGCCCTCCTACCCGGCCTCGGAGGACACCCAGACCGACGTGGTGCCGCTGCCCTTTCCGGTCTACCGGGGCAAGTTCCTGCGGCTCGGCGAGGATAACGATTCCCCGCTGCGTGGCCGGGTGTTCCGCACCGACCGGGTGCGCCTGGACATCGACTTTGACCTGAACTTCGGTGCCGAAAGCGACGATATCCCCGCCCGCGAAGGCATGCCCGACCTGGATTTCCTGATGCAGCTCGGGCCTGAGCTGGAGCTTCAGTTCGTCGAGCGGGACTGGCTACCCGCGACGGCCTTCATGAGCCTGCAGCTGCGCGCGGCACTGTCCTTCGACGGGCTCGACCCAAGCTACCGGGGCCTGGTGTTCTCGCCCGAGCTCAAGTTCATCCGCGATCTCGGCCGGCCGCGCCAGCAATTGCGCCTGCGCATCACGCCGGCCTTCGCCACCGATGAGTACATGGAGTACTACTACAGCGTGGCACCGGCCTTTGCGACGCCGGACCGGCCGGCCTACGAGGCCGCCAGCGGCTACGTGGGCACCGACATCACGCTGTCGCTCCGCCAGCCCGTAACAAAGCGCCTCGAAGTCTGGGGCGGCATCCGTCAGGGCCTGTACGGCGGCGCCCGCAACGACGACAGCCCGCTGTTCACCGACCGCAGCACCACGGCCGTCTTCGGTGCGTTTCTCTATCGCTTCTGGGAAAGCCGGCGGCGGGCAGTGGAGTAGTTTGAACGGAGCTCGTGCACCTTCGGCGGTGGGGTGGCTGTCAGGCGCTCCCGCAGCCAGGCGGCGAAGTCGGCTTCGGGGAGCTTGCCGGTGGCCAGCGCCATGAACTGGACGTACAGGTCAGCGTCTTCCGCAACCAGGGTGGCGCCGTTCAGTTCGAGAAAAGACTCGCAGCAGACCGCGGCGGTCCGTTTGTTGCCGTCCACAAACGGGTGATTCCGTGCCAGGCCGAAGGCCAGGGTCGCCGCCAGGTCCGCAAGATCCGGCGGGGGATCCCCGTAGGCATACAACTGCTGGGGGCGACCGAGCGCAGACTCCAGCAGGCCCACATCCCGCACGCCGGTGCTGCCCCCGTGCTCGGCAATCTGCCGATCGTGGAGGGCCAGCACCAGGGCTTTTTCCAGCCAGATGATCATCGGCTCACCTCAGCTGTCGGCCAGCTTGCGCAGCAGGCTTCGGCGCTTGCGCATGACTTTTTCCGCCACGGCCATCTGCCGCTCGAATTCCGGGTCGAAGGGGCTAAGCTTGATGCCGTCGGGCAGCTCGGTGACGAACAGTTCGTCACCCTTGCCGAGCCGGAGTCGGGCGAGTAGGTCCTTGGGCAGCACGACGCCGGCAGAATTGCCGATGGTGGTGATCTTGATTTTCATGGGTGCCTCCGGAGCGTGATTATAACAACCGTTATTACCTCCTGTCTGCATCGACGATGACGTCAGATTCCCTCCACGAGGCCATCACCCTCCACCGCGCCGGCCACCTGTCCGAGGCGGATGCGGCCTACGGCGCGGTGCTGGACCGGGAGCCGCGCAACGCCCGTGCGCTGCGGCTACGGGGCATCCTGGCCCGGGAGCAGGGCGACAGCGAGCGTTCACTGAGGCTGCTGCGCACGGCGGTCGAGGCCGCGCCGGGGGATGGGGAGTCAGCAGCAGAGCTCGGCCTGAGCTATCTGGCGGCAGGCTACCTGCAACTGGCGGAGGGGGCTTTCCGACGCGCGCTGTCCCGGGATCC
>CAYOXI010000050.1:0-11131 GCA_964407855.1 uncultured Chromatiaceae bacterium | reverse complement strand
CAGGCCGCACCCCGGGACGACCTGCTGCTGATCAACCTCGCCCTTGCCCGCCAGTTCACCGGCGACGGGGCCGGTGCCCGACGCGCCTTGCAAGCGGCGCTGCGCGCCAACCCGGACAACGCCCGGGCGACCGCAGATCTGGCGGGGCTTTGCCTGTCGGAGGGTCAGGCCGACGCGGCGGTGGCCCTGTGTGCCGACTTCCTCGCCCGGCATCCCGGCGAGCGGCTGGTGCTCGCCGCCCAGGGCTTTGCGCTGCGTGAGGCCGGGCAGTGCGATGCCGCCGACGGGCTGGTGGATCTGGAGCGACTGGTCCGGATCCGGGAGCTGCCGGTGCGCGGCCTGGTGGATGGCGGAGCATTCAACGCGGGGCTGGCAGGCGCGATCCTCGCCGACCCGTCACTGGCCGCCGCGCCGCGGAGCAAGGCGACGCGCGGGGGGCGACAGACGGGGGAGTTCAGTCCCGACCGGGATCCGGCGCTGACGCCGTTCCGGGACGCGCTGCGGGTGGCCGTGAAAGACGTGACGGCTGACTGGCGCCGGGACGGCTTCGCCGGGCATCCGGCGCTGGCCTGGGAGACGGGGGGCTACACGCTGCGCATCTGGTCGACCGTGCTCGCGCCCGGCGGCTACCAGCTGCCCCACATCCATCCGCTGGCCTGGCTGAGCGGGGTCTACTACGTGGCGCTGCCGCCCGGGATGGGCAGTGCGGATCCGGCGGCCGGCGCGCTGGAGTTCGGTCAGCCACCCGAGCGGCTGCGGGGCCGGGTCGCGGCGCCGCTACGCCGGGTGATGCCAGCGGAGGGCGGGCTCGTACTCTTCCCGTCGTATTTCCATCACCGGACAATGCCACACGCCGCACCGGGCGAGCGCCTCAGCATCGCCTTCGACGTGGTGCCCCTCAGGTCGAGCGGACCGCCGGCGCGGCGCTGACCGCCGCCGGATTGGCCGGCAGCAGTGGTACGGGGTCGAGCACCCAGTTGCCGCTGGTGCGCCGGTCGGGGCAGGGGATCGCGTAGGCCACGTCGCCCTGCTCGTCGCGGAGTTTCCTCAGGTCGATGCGCCAGCCCCGCGATTCCCACTGGCCGAGGTATTCGCGATAACGGGCAATGGCCTGGTCTGTGGGCAGCAGGATTTCCTTCATGTTGCTTTCCGGGGTACGCACCGGGTTCAGGTTCACCAGTATGCCGATGTCCTCGTTGGCCACCTTCAGGTTGGCCGTGTTGGCCCGCTCATCCATCTTGGCGTCGAGCATGCAGTTGCGCGTGTTGATGAAGAAGATCCGCGTGTGGGTCTCGTCCACCGGTGCCTCGAAAAAGTACTGGTGGAAGGCGTTGGTGGCGCTGAAGTTGATCCAGGTCTGCAGGTGATTGGGGCCGTGGTGCCCGGAGCCGGCGCGGATGCCCTTCGTGGTGGTGCGGACGGCCGCCAGGTCGGATTTCTGGGTCAGGGTCTCGTCGAAGGACACCATGAAGCGCGTACCCCAGGCCGCATCCTGCAGGTTCAGCCCGTGGCGCAGGTAGTCAGGCTCCATGCCCGGGGCACCCTGGGAGGGATGCACGAACTCGTTGTGGGCCGGGTCCAGGCCGTTCTCCATGGAGCGCTCGAAATACGCGTCGAGTTCGAGGATGACGAGCTCGTTGGCCCGCCAGCCGTCCTGCTCCCACTCGGGGATCGCGTAGACCGGAGGGCGTTCCTCGGCGGGCAGGTCGCCGAGGAAGGCAAAGACGATCCCGTATTTTTCCTCCACCGGGTAGCTGTCCACCTTGGCCCGGGCCGGGATGCGGGCCCCGTCGCCCAGGGACGGGATGTGCGTGCAGTGGCCATCGGCGCTGTATCGCCACCCATGGTAGGGGCACACCAGGTGGCTGTCCTTGACCCAGCCCCGGCTGAGTGAGCCACCCCGGTGCACGCAGGTATCGGCGAGCACGTGGGCCGCGCCGTCCGCATCCCGGAAGGCCACGAAGGGCAGGCCCATGATCCGGGCGCGGACCGGCTTGTCCACGAGATCATTGCTGCGGGTAACCGGATACCAGAAATTGATGTACATCGACGGACGCTCCGAACGGTGGCTCAGGCCGGGTGTACGCCCGGCGAGGGGTAGCGGGATTCAGTACCATCAAGGCTCATTGTCCGGTATTCGGGGTCGAAGGGAAGCATGTCGTCAAACTTGCAGCCGCCA
This sequence comes from uncultured Chromatiaceae bacterium, assembly GCA_964407855.1. Classification (GTDB taxonomy): domain Bacteria; phylum Pseudomonadota; class Gammaproteobacteria; order Steroidobacterales; genus SHZI01. The sequence goes on along the minus strand of CAYOXI010000050.1, from coordinate 8,952 downwards.
GTCGGGCACCGGGACAAGGCCGGGAAGACCGCCAGGCGCGGAAGGGAGTTGTTGCTGGCCCTGACCGGCTGGACCCTGATCGGTTGGGCAATGGCCGGTTGCGCCGGCGCGGCGGTCAGCGAACAGGTGTCGGACAGCGCCGGTGTCCGGGAGCCGGTCATCCTGGTGGCCGGCGGCTCAGGCCGCGCGGGTCGTTACGTGCTGGAGCACCTGCAGGCCGAGGGGCTGCGATTTCGCGCCACGACCCGCAGCCGGGAAGAAGCCATCGCCCGCCTCGGGCCACAGTTCGCCGCGGTTGATTGGATCGAAGCGGACCTCCGGGATCCCGCCCAGGCTGCCGGCGCGATGCGCAATGTGGACCAGGTGATCAGCGTGATCGGCGCCAACCAGGTGAGTGGGGACAACAGCGCCGAGTTTGTCGATTACGGTGCCGTGAAAAACCTGGTCGATGCCGCGGTCCGCGACGACGTCCGCCACTTTGTCCTGCTCACTGCCATCGGCGTCACCGATCCGGACCATCCTTTCAACAAGGCCACGCGGGGGGCGCTGGGCTGGAGACTGAAAGGTGAGGACTACCTGCGCGCCAGCGGGCTCAGCTACACCATCGTGCGTCCGGGTGGCCTGGTGAATGAACCCGCCGGCCAGAAGGGTTTGCGCATCGAGCAGGGAGATCGCTGGCAGCCGCTGCTCCGGAGCACGCTGTCGCGGGCCGACCTGGCGCAGGTGCTGGTCGAAGCGCTGCGTAATCCGGCCGCCCGCAACGCGACCTTCGAACTGGTCAATGATGCGGCCATCCCGCCGGGCAACTGGCGTTCCGATCTCGCCCGTCTGCGCCCCGATAACCAACGCCGCGATCAGTCCGACAATTAAGAAATCTTAAGTTGAACGCAAGGCTGCCGCGAGGGGCCGGCCCCCAGTATGGACCCGTGCCCCAACGAGTCACCCCCTTCGACGGGCACAGGCGTTACGGGCTTATTCGGCGTTTGACGTAGTGGCATCGGCGGGCGGCAAACCCCAGCGCAGTCTGGATTCTGCCCCCCCTGACCAGGCGACGCGGGACCAGCCGCCCGCCGGTGTCACGAACCCCGGAAGCCCGTCGGCAAGGAAGGCAGGGCTGTAACTGACGACGGCATGAATAGTGAGACCTGGTGGGTCCATCCCCTCATGTCCTCCCACGAGCCACCAGGGAGCCTGGTGCCCCGTCGGGCAGCCCTGCCTGATCTGTCATCTCTTGATTCGACTGTTGTTGCGACGCGCAGCGCAGGGGGCTCACCACGTGGTGAGCCCCCTTTTTAATGGCTGCCCTTTCGATGGCTGAATGAACCAACCCCCCTCAGATTCCGGAGTTTCGCCCATGTCCACCATCCTCCGTGGCTACCTTCTGGCCCCCCTCATCCTGCTTCCGCTGCTGCTTGTCCAGCCCGTCCGGGCGGCACTGCCCGAGTTCAAGACCATCATCCGCAACAACCAGGCCAGCGTGGTGAACATCAGCACCACGCAGAGCGTGGACCGGAGTAGCGCAGCTGAACTGCCCCGGGGTATGCCACCGGGGCTTGAGGAGTTCCTCCGGCCCTTCCGCGGAAATCCTGGCTTTGGCCCCGGGCCGCGGATGAATCCGCAGCCGCGCGGCGCACGCTCGCTGGGCTCCGGTTTCATCATTTCAGCCGATGGCGAAATTCTGACCAACGCCCACGTGGTTGAAGGGGCGGACCAGATCATCGTGAAGCTGGCGGACAATACGGAGAAGGTCGCTACCCTGGTGGGACTGGACAAGGCCACCGACGTCGCGTTGCTCCGCATTGAGGCCGACGGCCTGCCCGCTGTCCGGCTGGGGGATTCTGCGGCTCTGGAGGTGGGTGACTGGGTGATTGCGATCGGCTCGCCCTTTGGTCTGGAGCACACGGCCACCCAGGGCATTGTCAGCGCGCTGGGCCGCAGCCTGCCGGATGGCAACTACGTGCCCTTCATCCAGACGGACGTCGCCGTAAATCCCGGCAACTCAGGCGGGCCACTCTTCAACCTCGATGGCGAGGTGGTGGGCATCAATTCCCAGATCTACAGCCGCAGTGGCGGCTACATGGGCCTCTCCTTCGCAATCCCGATCAACGTGGCGAAGAACGTTTCCGGACAGCTCGCGGCTACCGGGCGGGTGGATCGCGGCTGGCTCGGTATCGGCATCCAGTCCCTGAATCAGGAACTGGCCAGTTCCTTTGGCCTCGACAAGCCGGCCGGCGCGCTCATCGGCCAGGTCGACAAGTCCGGCCCGGCCAGCCGCGGCGGGCTGCAGCCGGGTGATGTCATCCTCGAGTTCAACGGCACGCCCATCCGTCAGTCGGCCGACCTGCCGCCGCTGGTAGGCGAAACCGCGCCGGGAACGCCCGTCAGGCTCAAGGTGTGGCGCGACGGGAAGGCCCGGACGGTCAAGGTCACGGTGGCCCGGCTGAAGAGTGACGAGCCTGCGGTCGTGGCCGCAAAGTCCGCCGACCAGCCCCCGGCGATCCTCAACATGCAGGTGGCTGCCCTCACTCCGGAGCAGCGCGAAGATGCCGGGCTGGAAGCCGGCGGCGTGCTGGTCGTCGGCGTAACGGCCGGACCGGCTGCGAGGGCCGGCATTCGTGCCGGGGACATCATCCTGAAGATAGGCGACAAGTTGACGGATGGCCCGGATTCCCTGGCCGCGCTGGCCCGGAATCTGCCGCGGGACAAACCGGTGGCCCTGCTGGTCCAGCGCAACAGCCAGCGGATCTTCGTACCACTGACCATCCCGGGCTGAGACTCACGGGCGGCAGGCCTCCTCCTGTCAACGGACGGGACTGCTAGGATGCCGCCATGCTTTTGCTGCTGATCGAAGACGACCGGGACGCTGCTGGCTACCTGCTAAAGGCACTCACCGAGGCCGGCTATCAGGTCGACCACGCCGCCGACGGGCGGGATGGCCTGTTTCAGGCCACCGAGCATCAGTACGACTGCATTGTCGCGGACCGGATGCTGCCCTACCTCGACGGCCTGACCATCATCGAGGTGCTGCGCAAGCAGGGCAACACGACGCCGGTGCTGATCCTGTCGGCACTGGGGTCAGTGGACCATCGCGTCGAGGGGCTCCGCGCCGGCGGCGACGACTACCTCACCAAACCCTTCGCGCTGTCGGAACTGCTGGCACGCATCGAGGCCCTGCTGCGCCGGGGCAGCGTGGGCCCTGCGCCCGACACCAGGCTGCGACTTGCCGACCTGGAGATGGATATCCTGAGTCGCACCGTCACACGGGCCGGCCGGCGGATCGAGCTGACAGCCCGCGAGTTCAAGCTGCTGGAATTCCTGCTGCGCCGGGCGGGCCAGGTGGTGACCCGCACGATGCTGCTCGAGGGTGTCTGGGACCTGCACTTTGACCCCCAGACCAACGTGATCGATGTGCACCTGAGTCGCCTGCGCCAGGCGGTGGACAAGGGCTTCGACCGGCCGCTGATCCATACCGTCCGCGGAGCCGGCTACACGCTGCGGACGGACTGAGCTTGCGGACGTCGGCGCTCCGGCTGTCCATTGTCTACGCAGCGATCTTCGCCGCGGCCCTGGTGGTGCTGGTATTTTTCATCTACCTGCTGACGGCACGTTTCATCGATGCCGAGGTGGATGCGGTGATCGAGCGGGACGCGGCCGCGATGCTTGATGCCTTCGGCCGCGGTGGCACCCGGGAGATCATCCGGGAGCTCGACCTGCGGGCCGGGACCTTCAGCCGGATCAATGCGGTCTACCTGCTGGCCGACAACGAGGGCTTCGTCATTGCCGGCAATCTCCCCGCGTGGCCTGTCATGCAGGGTGGCGGCAGGAGCTGGGTGGAGTTCGAGATCGAGCAACGGGCAGCCGGCCGGGAGACGCGCCGGCCGGTGCGTGCGATGGTGCTGGAGCCCGCGCCGGGCCTCCGGCTGCTGGTGGGCACCGACCTCAGCGACCGCCGGAATCTCGGCCAGCGCTTTGCGGTTGCGGCCGGCGCCGGCAGCCTGCTGGTCACCCTGCTGGCACTCGGGATTGGCTACCGGCAGAGCCAGCGGATCCTGGCGCGCGTCGCCGGCGTCAGTCGCAGCTGCGCGGAGATCGTGGGCGGCAACCTGTCCCGCCGCCTGCCGGTGGATGGCGATGACGAGTTCGATACCCTGTCCGTCGAGGTCAACAGCCTGCTGGAACGCCTGGCCCGGACTACCGAGATTCTCAGGGCGTCCCTGCACAGTGCAGCGCACGATCTGCGCAGTCCCATGCACCGGATGCGGCTGCGTCTGGAGCAGACCATCGCTGATTCCGGCTTCTCCGGCGAGCGCGACACGGTCGAGGCCCTGGTGCGCGATCTCGACCACATGCAACGGGTGCTGACGGCGCTGCTGCAGATCGCCGAGGCCGAAAGCGGCACCGTGGGTGCCATAACGGAAAATGTACCGGTGGACATCATGGTCAACGAACTTGCCGAGCTCTATCTGCCGCAGGCCGAGGAGCAGGGCATCACCCTCACCGTCGCCAGTGAGCCCGGTCTTTGCGTCCGGGGCCACCGCCAGTTGCTGGCCCAGGCCATTGCCAACCTCATCGACAACGCGCTCAAGTTCACGCCGGGTGGTGGGCAGGTGCGCATGGAGGCCCGTCTCGCGGGCGCGCGCATTGCCCTCAGCGTGGCCGACTCCGGTCCGGGGATCCCGGCCAGCGAGCGCGGCCAGGCCGTCGAGCCCTTCGTACGCCTTGCCGATGCGCAGGCGCAGGCGGGCTCCGGCCTGGGCCTCAGCCTGGCGGCTGCGGTGGCCCGCCTGCATGGGGGGCAACTGCGGCTGGAAGATAACCAGCCGGGTCTGCGGGCCGTGCTGGAGTTGCCGGGCTGCTGACCGGCGATAAAGCGGAACGTTCCGGATGGGCTGCCGCTAGACTAAGAGCCTGAACCTTGGTGCGGCCCTGGAGGTCCCCGAATGAAGCGTCTGTTGCCCGTGCTGATCGCGCTGCCCTTTGCCCAGGCCGTCAACGCCGACAACGAGGGCTACGGCGGCATCGGCATCGGCTATACCTCGTTTGAGGTCAAGGACCTGGACTTCGAGGGTTCCTCGACCTCCACCCGTGTCTTCCTGGGCGTGCGCCTCGGTTCCTGGCTGGGTCTTGAGGGGGGCTTTCACCGCTTCGGCACGGCGACCGACCAGGTGGCCGTCGAGGCAGGCGAACCCAGTGTCCGCGTCGGCATCCGGACCATCGGCTACGAGGCCGCAGTGCTGGGCATTTACCCCGTGAACCGGGATCTCTCGCTGTTCGCCAAGGTCGGGGTGATCAACTGGGACACCGACCTCCGGGCAGCCGGCGAAGTGATCCAGGACGAAGACGGAAATGACCTGATCTGGAGCGTCGGCACCACCTACCGGGGCACCGGGCCTTTCCATGTCCGCATTGAGGGGGAGTTTTTGGACATCGACTTTGCCGACTCGTGGTGGACGCTATCGGCGTCGATCATCTACGCGATACCTTTCGGACGCTGAAGCTCAGGCCCGCCGCAGGTTGCCCTGGGCATCTTCAATGTAGGGCAGCCAGCCGATACCGCAGAACTGCACCGTGATGTCCGTGGCCTTGGCCCGGATCGCGACTTCCTCCAGCGACTCTGCCGCGTTCTCCCAGGTCACAGCCAGCAATTCGAGCTCCGCCTCTGCGGCGGCCTCGATCTCCGCGAGCTGGGCCCGCAGCGCCTCCACGTTGTCAGCGGCCCGCTGTACATCGCCTGCCTGCCGCTGCATGGTTCCCGCCTTGCGTACCGCTGTGGACACACCCCGGGCCTTGCGCCCAAACAGGGCTCCCAGCACTGATGTGCCCAACGCGAGCGCGGTGTCCACCTTCGCGCTGGCCGCCTGCTGCTCCTTGCGTTCCTGCGACTGCTCGGCGCGCCGCAGGCGCTCCTGCAGGCTCTCTGCCCGTGCGGCATATTTCTGCCGGAGCGCCCCGGCGGCCCGGTCGCGCGCTTCCCGGGCAAGCTGCTGGAGCCGGATCCGGAACTGGCCCGGATCCTCGTCGGGCCCGGAAGTGGCCTTGAGTGCCGGACTGTGGAGCAGGCGGACCGGTACCTCGGTGCGCAGCCAGGTGCGGAACTGGTCCTGTCCTGCCTTGATTGCCCGGGGATCCACCAGCTGGGCGGGCAGGTCCACGAAGCCGGCATCCGGTTCGGCCTCCTTCGACAGCATGCCGAGGTCGATGGCCAGCTGCTCGGCCTGCCGCCAGTCCGGCGGGCCGTCACCGGGCTCCAGGGCCATGACCAGATCCCGCTGCAGATCGATCTGGTGGCGCTTGTCCAGGTAGGCCACCCGGGCCGCCGCCAGCAGCCGGGGGTGGTAGACCAGCCGCTCGTCAGGTCCGGGCAGGGCGCCCGGGTCGCCATAGAGCACGGGGATTCCCGGCGGTGCGACGGGGCGATGGCTGCCGGCTGCCCGCGCCACCGGTCGCGCGCCCCGGTCGGGTGACGGCAAGGCCGCGGTCGCGGGCTGCGCGGCGACCAGCCGCCGGATGTCTTCCCGGGTCAGCGGTCCACGCAGGTAGGACATTGCCCAGCGGGTCTGGAAGACCACCGGTGCCCGCTCATGGACGTTGTGGAGCAGGAACGTGCGCTTGCCGAGCGCGGCAATCATCCGGTCGAGGCCCGGGGCATCCAGTCCGTCGGCGGGCGCGGCCGCCAGTAGCCCGTCCCGGACGCGGTTACGGTCCTGTTCGGTCTGCAGCCGGCCGATGAACCAGGTGCCCGCATTCGACAGGGCCTTGTAGTCCAGGTCAACGGGATTCTGGGTAGACAGCACAACGCCGAGCCCGAAGGCGCGGGCCTGCTTCAGCAGGGTCAGCAACAGGATCTTCGACGGCGGGTTGGCCACCGGCGGCAGGTAGCCAAAGACCTCGTCCATATAGAGGATGGCGCGCAGGGATGAGGTCCCCGGCTGGGCGCGCATCCACGCGATGATCTCGTTGAGCAGCAGGGTGACGAAGAACATCCGCTCCGCGTCGCTCAGGTGCGCAATCGACAGCACCGACACGCGGGGCTGTCCGGCTGCCGTGAACAGCAGCCTGCCCGCATCCAGCGCTTCGCCATCGGTCCATGCCTGGAAGCCCGGCGAGGCAAGCAGGTTGTTGAGGCGCATCGCGAGCGCGAAGCGCTCTTTTGCGGGATAGAAGGTGTCCAGGTCGAGGACGCCCACCCTGGTGAGCCCGGGACTCTGGATCGCGGTGATGAGCCCCGGCAGGTCGAGGTCACTGCCGCTTTGCCACCGGCTGTCGAGGATGGCGGACAGCAGGATGTGCTCCCGGCTGGTGATCGGGTCGGCCTCGATGCCGACCAGCGTGAGCAGTCCGGTGGCGACGCCCTGGATATGCTGCCGGTACAGGTCAGCATCGGCCATCAAGGCCGGCGCCGGCGCGTGAAAGCAGCCGAGCACCGACAGTGGCAGGCCCGCCGAACTGCCCGGCGTGTACAGCGCGAAATCGGCGGCCGCGCGCAAGCGCGCAATGCGCTCCGGCGTCTGCCCCCAGCTGGCGAGCCCCTCGCGCCAGAGGTTGGCCTGGGCAGCCGCGAACTCCGCCACGGTCTGGCCGGCGGCCGCCGCGGCCTGGGCATCCACCCAGGGTTCGAAGTCCGCCGGTGCCAGGTCGGGAAAGCTGAGCAGCAGGTTGCCGAGGTCACCCTTCGGGTCGATCGCGATGACCGGCACCCGGTCAATCGCCGCTTCCTCAAGCAGCGCAATGCCGAGGCCCGTCTTGCCGCTGCCGGTCATGCCAATGATCACGGCATGCGTCGTGAGGTCCGGCGAGTCGTAGAGCACCAGGTCGTCCTGCAGGGTCTGCGCCTCCTGGTCCCAGCGCCGGCCCAGGTAGAAGGCACCGAGTTTCTCGTAGTCATCCATGGTCGGCTAGCCCTCCAGAGTTGCGAGATCAATGCGCATGCCGCGTTCCGCCACGGTGGCAGCAGGTGCACCGTCAGCCAGCAGCCGGTTGGCAAGGCCCTCGGCAGCCTCGGCCTCGCCATGCACCAGCCAGACTGGCGGCGGGGGTGAGAAGCTGCCGTACCACCGCGCCAGGTCGTCCTGGTCGCCATGGGCGGACAGGCCGCCAATGGTATGCACCCGCGCCCTGACCCGCACCGTATCCTGATGGATACGCACGGTCGACTCGCCATCCACGAGGCGCCGGCCCAGCGTGCCGCTGGCCTGGTAGCCGACGATCAGCACCTCGCACTCCTCCCGCCAGACGTTGTGCTTGAGGTGATGGATGATCCGGCCCCCTTCGCACATGCCGCTGCCGGCAATGATGATGGCACCGCTGTGCAGCCGGTTGATGGCCTGGGAATCCTCGGGCGATGCGGACAGCACCAGGTTGGGCGGTGCCGTCATCCGGCGGGCGCCGGCCTGCAGTGCACCGGCTTCTTCGTCGTAGAGCTCCGGATGGCTCCAGTACACATCGGACGCACGAATCGCCATGGGACTGTCGAGAAAAATCTGCCAGCGATGCAGCTCCCACCCGGCGTAGTGTTCCGCAAAGAGATGGAGCAGTTCCTGGGTACGCCCGACAGCAAAGGCGGGAATCAGGATGTTGCCTTTGCGGTGATCTGCCTCCCGGATCACGGCGGCTATTTCCGCGACCGTCGCCTCCCGGCCGCGATGCTGGCGGTTGCCGTAGGTGCTTTCCATCAGCACCAGGTCCGCCTTCCTGAGCGTGGCGGGATCCCGCAGGATGGGGGTGTCGTACTGGCCGAGATCACCGCTGAAGACGAGTTTCCGTGCCAGCTTCCCGCTCTTCAGCCAGAGTTCCACGCTGGCCGAGCCGAGAATGTGGCCGGCCTCCGCGTACCGCAGCGTGACGCCCGGCAGGATATCCTGCTGCTGGTCGTAGGGCAGCGACTCAAACTGCTGGAGGGTGCGCTCCACATCCGCCGCGGTGTACAGCGGGACCAACGGCCCCTCGTCGGGC
>CAYOXI010000049.1:0-18142 GCA_964407855.1 uncultured Chromatiaceae bacterium | reverse complement strand
CTGCGCGCCACCTGAACGACGGCTCGCCTACTCGATCATGCGCACCGTGCTGACCGGCGCGTAGTCAAAGCGCTGCGTGGCGCCGTTCCAGGTGATCGCCCGGCTGCAGAAGGACTCACTGGCAAAACTGGCTGCCGGTGGCCGGCCGCACTGCTCAGCCATGGTTGTGAGCCACAGTACCGTGCTGCCGGAGGTGTCCTCCAGTTCGGCGTCGAAGACCCAGTCGCCAAAGGCTGCTGCCGCTCCGCCCCCGGCGTCGCCCGCAAAGACCGCCAGGGATTTTTGCCGGTCGCCGTAGATGCTTACTGCGTTCTCGCAGTTGACCCAGCCGGCAAAGAGCACGAAGTCCTGGTGGCTGTCCCCGTTGAGATCAGCCCGGCGCACCGCGTCCTCCGTCCGGGGCGTGCCTCCCACCTCGGTGCATTGTCCGGCCAGGGATGCCAGCGCGGCGGCCACGGTAGCCGGCAGCGGGGCTGGGGATGGAGTAGCGGCAGCGGGTGCCGGACCGCCCGACGGTGACTGGCCGCAGGCGGCGAACGTGACCAGGGCAAGACAGGCCGCGCAGGCCGGGAATCTGGCTGTCATCGCGAAATCCCCCCGTGGTAGCAGCGGCCACCGACACTACGCCCGGTCGTTGCGCAGGTCAAAGGGGGTCGGTATTCCTCAGCTGAGCGTGCCCTGCAGGCCTTCGAGGTCGGCCCGCGCCGCCTCGTAGAGGGCCGCAAAGGACTGGCCGTTGATCTGTATGCGAGCCAGTGCGGCTTCTGCGTCGGGCTCCGGGAGCGCATTCGGCTTGCGCAGGCGATAGTGCAGCTTGGCCGCGCACAGGATGCGGGTCAGGGGCGTCAGGTCCTTGTTGTCGGCGTCGAAGATCGCATTCTGGTTTTCCACGGCCACGGTCACCCGCTCCGGGATTTTCCAGTGGTCCATCAGGGTGCGGGCAATGGCGGGATGCCAGTCGTTGAGGGTCTTCTCCCAGTCGGCGATCTCGGCCGGATTCAGGCTGGCCTCGCGCGCCCGGGCCAACAGGTAAAGCTTGCCGATCAGGTGAAAAAGGCCGGTGGTCAGCGACTCGTCGGGCTGCACACCCGGGACCCGCTTCGCGACGGCGAAGCAGATGGCGGCTACCTCGTTGCTGGTCTTCCAGATATCGGCCAGCACCGGGCGAATGGGTCGCAGCCAGGCCAGCTGTTCCATCTGACGGATGGCAAAGGCCGTGGCCTGGCCCCGGATCAGGTTGAAACCCAGGGCGTTGATCGCATTCTTCAGGTCGCTGACTTCGCGACCGGACTTGTTGAAGGCGGCCGAATTGGCGATCTGCATCAGTTTTGCCGCGAGCACCGGCTCGCTGGCCACCAGACGAACCAGGTCCCGGGCCGTGGTGGACTCATCACCCAGTGCCCGGTGAATGCGCGCCACGATGTCGGGAAAGCCCGGCAACTCGATCCGGTCGCTGTTCAGGTCCCGGGCAAGACCCGTGACGATCTGCGCGGCGTCCAGTCGGACCCCGCTGTCACCCGTGACGGCCGTATCAGTCGCAAGCGCCATGGTCAGTGACCCTGATTGAATGTCGAACTGCCGGAACTATAGAGGCCGCAAGCCGGCCAGGACTGTGACTGATGGCACTTAATGCGGCAGGCGGCGGCTAAGATTGCGACCCCGACACTTGTTTCCTCTCCCGGAGAGACACCCATGTTCGACCGCAGAGCACTCCTCGCCGGATTCGGTGCGCTGGCCCTGACCGCGGCCGCACGCAGCGCACTGGCACGGCCAGGCCTTGACCTGAACCGCCGCGGGGATCTGCTGACGGCGCTGATCAAGCTCCGGGGTGCCACCGACGACCGGCTGGTCATCGGCTACGTGGTGGGTGCCCGCCATGCCGTACCCGGGCACCGGGCCATCCCGATGATGGGCATCCTGGCCGCGACCTTCAGCCAGTACCGCCGGATCAGCGACGAGGCTTTCGAGGCCCGGGCGCTGGAACTGGCCTACTTCACGGATCTGGCCACCGGTGAGCTGCTGGAGACCTGGAAGAATCCGGTCACCGGCGCGACGGTGGACGTGCCGGTGACCCGGATGGGGCCGTCCCGGATTGTCGTGACCGCCGACGGCCTGACCGTGCCGCGCACCTCCGGCGAGGCGGCAGGCCTTGAGCTGCAGCACCGCTTCCAGCCGCCGGTGGTGGTCGGCGACAACGTCTGGGTGACGGAACAGATCAACGTGGACGGGCCGCCCGGCCCACGACCCTTTGTCTACAACGAGTTCACCACCTTCCACGCCCGGAAGTCGGTGCTGGATGACCCGGCCGTCGCGATGGCGCCGACCCAGGTGCAGTACCAGAGCCTGATCACCTACCGGCCCTGGATGGGCTTCGGCGATACCCCCGGGCACACCCTGGCGCGGGGCAGTGGTGAGCATGTGGCCCGGGTCGATGACCTGCCGCCGGCCTGGCTGGCCCTGGCTCGCCGCATCCATCCCGAGGTGCTGCGGGATCCGCTGGCGGCATTGGCGGCCGGCTAATCCGAAGATCCGGATATGTGATGCTAGTGGTACCCGCCACTGGGGTGGGTGCGGCCTGCACCAGGTCCAGCAGCCGGCTGGTCAGCAGGCCATCAGCTGCGGTTATCCCGCAGCCAGGCCATCAGCTTGACTTTGCGGCTCCCGGCGAGTTCTTCAGTGTCTGTGGCGGAGCGGTTGTCTTCGCGTGCGCCACCGGTAATTGCCACGATGTAGGGATCGTAGCCAGTGAGGTCCACTTCGGTGTCAGTGGTTGGGGCGGGGCGTCCTTCCCCGCTGTCGCGCTGGGTATTCATGCTCTCGGAAAACTTCGGTTGTTGTTTTTATATCCTCGGAATATAGGCCAGGTTGCTGAGGTTGAGGCGTAAATTATACATAACTGACGGGTCCTTCAACGGAGAACATGGCGATGGCCTGGCAGGTACTGGCCGACGGAGTGCTCCTGCTGCACGGGCTCTATGTGGCCTTCGTGGTGTTCGGCTTCGCGCTCATCCTGATCGGCATCTGGCGGCACTGGGCCTGGATTCGGCACCCCGTGTTCCGCTACGCCCACCTGGCCGCGATCGGCATCGTCGTGCTCCAGACCTGGCTGGGGGTGGAATGCCCTCTCACAACGCTGGAATCGGCGCTCCGTGCCCGCGCAGGGCAGTCGGTCTATACCCAGTCCTTTGTTCAGGACTGGCTCTACGCCCTGCTCTTCTACCAGGCGCCGAACTGGGTCTTCGGGCTGGTCTACAGCGTCTTCGGGGCGCTGGTCGCCCTTGCCTGGTGGCTCGCCCCGCCCCGGCGCTAGACTGCAGGCATGTCCCCAGCCTCGCCACCCCGTCCCGGAGCCACTGAAGGTCCCGGGCCCCTGACCCGCCTCGAACGCAGCATCCTCGAGGCCGTCCTCCACGGCGGGGACGAGGCCCACGCGCTCCTCCGGACGCAGCTTGCCGGTGCGACCGCCCTGTCCCGCACCCACAGCGGCGTGGGTTTTGTCACCCGCATCCAGGTACCCGACCAGGCCGCGCCCGTGCCGGCGGGCGTGACGCTTCGCCTGCCGCCGGTCCACGCCACCCACCCCCACCTGGGGGAGGCCGCGGAGTTCGTGCTCCAGCTGCGGGAGGGCCGGCTCGCGGTGCTCGAGGCTTTCTGCTTCCAGGGCGGCTGGCCCGCCGACGAGGGTCAGTTCCGGATCCAGCGCCGCTGACCCTTCCCGCCGGCCGTGTCCCGGACCAACACGCAGCCCGACCGGCCGCGCATCTGGCACGTCGGCCCGCACGGGGTTAACGTAGGCCTGCGGCGCAGGCCGCCGCAAGCGGAATTCCGGAATGACCCGTCACGCCAAGATCAACCTGCTCAGCATGCTGCTGCTCCCGGTGGCCGCCACCGTGGCCGGCGTCATCGTGTTCGGCACCGAGCGGTCTCCGCTGGTGTCCATCTTTGCCCTGAACCTGGTGCCGATGCTGATCGGCGGCCTGGTTTCGGCGCTGCTGCTGCGCGGTGCCCGGCGGGCCGGCAAGGGGCAGGGGATTGCCCTGTGGCCGACGCTGATTCCCGCCGTGCTGGGCGCGGTCTGGTACCTGTACCGTGCACTCGTGCCCAATCCGGTGGCGCCGGGCGCCGAGTACATCGCCGGGCCCCAGTACCTGCTGCTGGGCGTGGTCGTGTTGAGCGTGCTGGCCTGGGTCGGGTGTCGCATCGCCCGCGCCCGCTGACGCCCTCCCCGGCACGCTTCGCGCCCTACGACGCGGCGCGGACCCTGCCGAATATCGTCGTCGATGGTGCGCCGCTGCCCTCCACGGTGCTGACCCTGTCCCACTGGCCCAACAATACCTCGCCAGCGCCGCTGCGCCGGGACACCTCGACGGCCACGGTGTTCGCCTACCTGGATGCACCGGATCTGCACCAGGACCTGGCCTGGGTGACCAACAACCATTTTGATGAGGACGGCCTCTTCAGCATGTATGCGCTGACGGCGCCGGAGGCCGCGCTTGCCGACCGGGAACTGCTGGTTGCCGCGTCCTTCGCCGGCGATTTCGGCGTGGTCACCAGCCGGGATGGCGCCCGGCTGTGCTTTCTCATCGAGCACCTCGCCGATCCCGAAGTGTCGCTGTTGCCGGCCGAAGTCTTCACGGCGCCGGACCGGGTGGCGGCCCTGTACGAGGGGATGCTGGAAGTGCTGCCCGCGATCCTGCGGGATCGGCGCGACGGCTGGCCGCGCTTCGGCGACCTGTGGGCCCAGCAGGACGAGCACCTGACGGCGAGTGAGACGCTGCTGCGCGACCAGGTGGTCACCATCGTCGAATCCAGTGACCTGGACCTGGCGGTGATCCGCATCCCGCCCTATCTCCGCCGCCGGCTGGTGCGCCGCTATCTTCGCGACGAGCAGGCCACGGTGCATCCCTTTGCCATCAATTCGGCCACCGCCTGCACGCGCCTGCTCCGGGTACAGGGCAACCACTACGAGTTCGAGTACCGCTACGAAAGCTGGGTGCAGCTGGCCACCCGGCGGGTGCCGTTGCGGGTGCATCTCGAACCGCTGGCCAGACGGCTGAACGAACTGGAGACCACGCCCGGCTGGGTGGCCGAGGATCCCACCGGCACCGCGCCCCGGCTGCACCGTCCCGATGGCTCCGACTCCTCGCTCCCGCTGGAGACCTTACTGCTCGAACTTGAGACCGCGCTGGGCTCAGCCCCGGTCGCGTGGGACCCGTACGACTGGCAGCCGGTGCCACGGCAGGCGGGAGGCTAGGGCGTGAGCGACCGCGTCCGTATCACGATGGAAGGACCGGTGGCGCTGGTTGCCCTGACCCGTCCGGACAAGCACAACGGCATGGACCTGCGCATGCTGGACGAGGTGCGCCGGGCCGCCGGTCGACTGCGGAAGGACCGGCAGCTGCGCGCCGTGATCCTGCACGGCGAGGGGCCGTCCTTCTGTGCCGGTCTCGATGTCAAAAGCGTGCTGGGCAAACCGGCTGCCGCCGCCCTGGGCTTCGCCGCGCTGCTGTCGCCGACGCGCAATCGATTCCAGGAGTGGAGCATGGCCTGGCGGGAGGTGCCGGTCCCGGTCATCGCCGCGATCCACGGCAACTGTTTCGGTGCGGGTCTCCAGCTGGCACTCGGGGCAGACCTGCGCATCGCCACGCCGGATGCGCAACTCTCGGTGATGGAGATCCGCTGGGGACTCGTCCCCGACATGGGGGGCGCGGCCCTGTTGCGCGAGCTGGTCCGCATCGACGTGGCAAAGGAGCTGGCGATGACCGGCCGGGTAATCGCCGGGTCTGAGGCTCACCGCCTGGGTCTTGTCACTCACGTTTCAGACGCTCCACTCGAGCAGGCGCAGGCGCTGGCCGCCGACATCGCCACCCGCTCGCCCGATGCGGTCGCCGCCGCCAAGTGCCTGCTGCAGGACGCCTGGCACGGCAGCGAGGCCGGGGCGCTGGCTGCCGAACGCCGGTGGCAGCGTCGTGTGATCAGCGGCCGCAACCAGCGCATCGCCGTCCAGCGCAATGCGCCGCGCCGTGCCGACCAGGCCGACCACGGTGCGCCGCCGTTCCGTCCCCGGCGCCTGGGCAGCTGAGCGTGGCGTCCTACCCGCACCTGCTGGCGCCGCTGGACCTGGGTTTCACCCGCCTGCGCAACCGCGTGCTGATGGGCTCCATGCATACCGGCCTCGAGGACCGGGTCGCCAGCTTCCCCCGCCTGGCGGCGTATTTTGCCGAGCGCGCGCGCGGCGGCGTCGGCCTGATCGTGACTGGCGGGTTCGCACCCAACGTCGAGGGCTGGCTCTTGCCTTTCGCCTCGCGCCTTGCGTCGGGCGCTGCCGCCCGTGCCCACCGGCCACTCACCAATGCGGTGCATGCCAGTGAAGGCAAGATCGCGCTGCAGATCCTGCACGCCGGCCGCTACGGCTACCACCCGCTGTCGGTGGGTGCCTCGGCGATCAAGTCGCCCATCACGCCATTCAGGCCGCGGGCCCTGTCGACCCGTGGGGTCGAGCGCCAGATCCGCGCCTTCGTGCGCTGTGCCGCACTCGCCCGGGAGGCCGGCTACGACGGTGTCGAAGTGATGGGTTCCGAGGGCTACTTCATCAACCAGTTCCTGGTGACCCACACCAACCAGCGCGACGACCGGTGGGGCGGCAGCTTTGCGCAGCGCATGCAGCTACCGGTCGAGATCGTGAGCCGGACCCGGGAAGCTGTCGGCCGCGACTTCATCATCATCTACCGCCTGTCCATGCTCGACCTGATTCCCGACGGCCAGACCTGGGAAGAGGTCGTGACGCTGGCGAAGGCCATCGAGCGGGCCGGGGCCACGATCATCAACACCGGCATCGGCTGGCACGAGGCGCGGGTGCCGACCATCGCCACCTCGGTGCCCCGCGCCGCCTTCGCCTGGGTGACCCGCAAGCTGAAGGGCGAGGTGTCGATCCCGCTGTGCACCACCAACCGCATCAACACCCCGGAGGTGGCAGAGCGCATCCTGGCGGACGGCGACGCCGACATGGTTTCGATGGCGCGGCCGCTGCTGGCGGATCCGGATTTCGTGAACAAGGCGGCAGCCGGCCGGACGGCAGAGATCAATACCTGCATTGCCTGCAACCAGGCCTGCCTGGACCACGTATTTGTCAAGGCGGTGGCGAGCTGCCTGGTGAATCCCCGCGCCTGCCACGAGACGGAGCTCAATTACCTGCCAGCCACCACCAAGAAGCGGATCGCCGTGGTCGGGGCCGGCCCCGCAGGCCTGGCGGCGGCCACCGTCCTCGCCGGGCGGGGCCACGCCGTGGCGATCTACGAGTCGGCTGGGGAAATCGGTGGCCAGTTCAACATGGCGAAGCGCATTCCGGGCAAGGAGGAGTTCCACGAGACGCTGCGCTATTTCGGCCAGCGGCTGGCGAGCCTGGGCATTGCGCTGCACCTGAACACCCGGGTGACGGCCGCGCAGCTCACGCAGGGCGGCTTCGATGAGGTGGTTCTGGCTACCGGCGTGACACCGCGCAGCCCGGGGATTCCCGGCCAGGACCATCCCAGCGTGCTGTCCTACGTGGATGTGATCCTGCACGGCCTGCCGGTCGGCCAGCGGGTTGCGATCGTGGGCGCGGGCGGCATCGGCTTCGACGTGGCCGAGTTCCTCGTCCACGACGGCCATTCGCCGACGCTTGATCTGGCAGCGTGGCTGGCGGAATGGGGTGTCGCCGATCCGGACACGGCCCGGGGCGGTGTCGCGGGCGTGCGGTCAGTCGTTGCGCCACCCGCACGCCAGGTTCATCTGCTCCAGCGAAGAACAGGGAAGCCGGGTGCCGGCCTCGGCAAGACCACCGGCTGGATCCACCGGGCCGCACTGAAGATGAAGCACGTGGAAATGCTTGCCGGCGTGAGCTACGACCGCATCGATGACGCCGGCCTGCACATTACCGTGGGCGGTGAGCCCTCCGTGCTCGCCGTGGACAACGTGGTGCTATGCACAGGCCAGGAGCCGCTCCGCGATCTGCTCGCGCCGCTGACGGCCGCCGGGATGACGACCCACGTGATCGGTGGCGCCGACGTGGCCACGGAGCTGGATGCAAAGCGGGCCATCCGGCAGGCGTCGGTGGTGGCGGCGGGGATCTAGCTGGGGAGCGTGCGTAGATCAGCGCTGCTGACGTGTCGTTCCGAAAAGGGAGTCCGCGCATGCCATTCATCCTCGCGCTCGATCAGGGAACGACCAGCTCGCGTGCCATTGTGTTCGACCATGCCGGGCGGGTCTGTGCCGTGGCGCAGAGGGAGTTCCGGCAGATCTTCCCGCAGCCTGGCTGGGTCGAGCACGACCCCGAGGAAATCTGGACGAGCCAGCGTGACGTGGCGCGCGAGGTGTTGCATCAAGCCGGTATTGGCGGGTCAGACATCGCCGCCGTTGGCCTGACCAACCAGCGCGAGACGACCGTTGTGTGGGAGCGCGCGACGGGCGCTCCGATCCACAACGCCATCGTCTGGCAGGATCGACGTACCGCGGGCTTGTGTGATGCGTTGCGCGAGGCGGGGCACGCGGCGACGATCCGGCACAAGACCGGGCTGGTGCTTGATGCCTATCTCGCCGGCACCAAGCTCGCCTGGATTCTGGACAACGTGCCCGACGCGCGCCGCCGTGCCGACGCGGGTGAACTCGCGTTCGGCACCATTGACAGCTGGCTGTTGTGGAAACTCAGTGGCGGCAGCCTGCACGCGACCGACGCGACCAACGCCTCGCGCACGCTGCTCTACGACATCCACCGCCAGGACTGGGACGATGAGCTGCTTGCGATCCTGAAGGTTCCGCGGGCGTTGCTGCCCGAGGTGCGTGATTCGAGCGGACTGTTCACGACAACCACAGCAATCACCGGTGGCTCGCCGCTCCAGGTTACCGGTGTGGCCGGTGACCAGCATGCGGCTCTACTGGGTCAGGCGTGTACCCGAACCGGCATGGTAAAAAACACCTATGGCACCGGCTGCTTCATGCTCATGAATACGGGCAGTACACCGACCTTGTCGGCCAATCAGCTCCTGAGTACGACCGCCTGGCGCATCGGGGGGCAGGCAAGCTACGCGCTCGAAGGCAGCGTCTTTATTGGCGGCGCGGTCGTGCAGTGGCTGCGGGACGGGCTCGGGCTGATCCGCACGGCGGGCGACATCGAAGCGCTTGCGGCCAGCGTGCCGGACAACGGTGGCGTGTACCTCGTCCCGGCCTTCGTCGGCCTCGGTGCGCCGCACTGGGACCCGTATGCGCGCGGGGCGATGTTCGGCCTCACGCGGGGCACGACCGCCGGACATCTGGCGCGCGCCGCCTGTGAGGCCATCGCCTTCCAGAGCAATGACCTGATAGGCGCCATGCAGCGCGACAGCGGGCTGGCGTTCCGCGAGCTGCGGGTGGACGGTGGCGCCGCGGCCAACAACGCGCTGATGCAGTTTCAGGCAGATCTGCTCGGCGTCCCGGTGGTGCGCCCGCAGGTCACCGAAACTACCGCGCTCGGTGCTGCGTATCTGGCCGGGCTGGCCGTCGGCTACTGGCAGGACCTCGACGAGATCGGCGCGACATGGCAGGTCGAACGGGTGTTCGCGCCGGGCATCAGCCGCGACCAGGCCGCCAGCCTGACCCACGACTGGACGCGAGCGGTCGCACGCTCCCGTGACTGGGTCGAGCCAGCCCGCAAGGGGAACGCTTAGGCAAACGGTCAGTCCGCGTAAAGCGGCGGCAGCTCCTGGACCAGCCTGCCGGTCTTCAGAAACGGGTTGACCACCCGTACCCGGCCATAGTGCCGGCCGTGTTCGAAATCCTCGGACAGCAACTCGGCGATGCCGCCGGCCTCCGCGTAGGCCCACAGATGAGCGTCGAACCAGGACAGGCCGTACAGCGCCATGCCGCGCATCGCGGTCAGCAGCACCTCGGGTCCGGGATAGAGCACGCGGAACTGCGCCATCATCGACTCGGTCTCGAGCAGCGCCTCGGCCGGTGGCAGCAGCGGTTCGCCGCCCAGCTCGGCCCGCGGTCGTGTGACGGCGGCAACGAATTCAACCAGCGCCTGATGGGGCAGCACCAGCGAGTCGCCGGCTATGCCCTCGCGGAGCAGCGTGTCGGCAAGGTGCTGCCTGACCGGATCGCGTGGATCGACGCGATAGACCAGGATGTTGGTGTCAACGAGGCTTGCCACGGGTGTACAGATCGTCCCGCTGCCAGTCCCTTTCCGGCCGCGGCTGCGTGGGCAACGGGAGACTCGCGGCCCGGCGCCGCAACCGGTCGGTGGCCTGGTCAAACAGGCGCAGGCGTTCGGCTACGCTGAAGCCCGCCTGAGGCCTGGCGCCGGCGGGCACGATGTGAATCAGCTCCCCGGCGGAGATGAACTCGATCTCGTCCCCCGGGGCGATGCCGTGCTGGTCGGCGATGCGCTTGGGCAGCGTGACCTGCAGCTTGCTGGTGACCTTGGGCATATCCTTACTCTAGCAAGGACAATTTCCTTGTCAATCCTGGCAGTCACAGCCCCACATTTGGGCTGCTACAAGGCCTTGATCAGCACAGTGTCGATGCTCGAAGCGCGCATGGTGGTCCACGGCCGGCGCGGGCAGCGCGCCGTGGTGCTGGTTGACGATCTGCTGCGGCTGCCGGTCTTCGAGTTGGTTGCCCCTGGTGAGGCAGAAATGGCTGCCGCCTATTCGGCCTTCGTGGCCTTCGGCAAGGGCAGCGGTCACCCGGCAGCCCTGAACTTCGGCGACCTGTTCAGCTATGCGCTGGCCAAAGTGCGAGGTCTGCCGCTGCTGTACAAGGGTTCTGATTTCATCCAAACAGATATAGTCAGCGCCGTGGCCCCTGTGAAGGCCGGAGGATAGAAATGCAACTCGCAGGACTCGTCCTGGCCGCCGGTGGCGCCAGCCGCTTTGGCAGTCCGAAGGTTTTGGCACCCTTTCAGGGGGAGCCGCTGGTCCGCCGCGCCGCCCTTTTGCTGTCACCGCTGTGTCCCGCCGGGGTGTTCGTGGTGACCGGTGACGGGGAAGCGGCCATCCGCACGGTGCTGGACGGCACGGGGGCCACCTGCGTGCCCAACCCGGGCTGGGCCGAGGGGCTGTCTTCGTCGCTGCGGGCCGGCGTGGCGGCCCTGCCGCCAGAGGCTGAGGCGGTGATGATTCTTCTTGCCGACACGCCGGCCGTCACCGGGGCGGACCTCGCTACCCTGGTTGCGGCCTGGCAGGTGGAGCCCCAGCTGGTGACCGCAGCAAATTATGGTGACCGCGCCGGACCGCCGGTGATCCTGCCCCGCTCTGTCTGGCCGGAGCTCGCCGCGCTGCGCGGCGACCAGGGGGCGCGCAGCCTGCTGCAGTGGCATACCGAACTCATCACCGTGCCGATGCCGCATGCCGCGCTGGACGTGGATACGCCGGCGGATCTGGCGCGCCTCGAAGCGGGTCCGGCACAATGAGCCATGCTTAAGGTCCGCATCGAGTATTTCGCGATCCTGCGCGAGCACGCCGGTCGTCAGCGGGAGGACCTTGCCACCAGTGCGACCACCCTCCGCGAGCTCTACGCCGAGCTGCACGACCGCTACCGGTTTCCCGCCCTCGGCCAGGTCAAGGTCGCGGTCAATGACGAGTTCCGCGACTGGAGTGCAGCGCTGCATGACGGCGACCTGGTGGTGTTCATTCCGCCGGTGGCGGGGGGGTGAAGACCTTCGCCTTCAGCCGGGAGCCCCTCGATCCCGGTGCCTGGCAGGCCCAGATCACCGATCCGGTGGCCGGCGCCTATGCCAGCTTTGAAGGCTGGGTGCGCAATCACAACGAGGGCCGCCAGGTCCGTGAGCTCGAGTACGAGGCCTACGAGGCGCTGGGGGAGAAGGAGGGCGAACGCATCGTTGCCGAGGCCGTCGCGCGTTTTCCCATCGCCCGTGCCCGCTGCATTCATCGTCTGGGCAGGCTTGCGATCGGCGACCTGGCCGTCTGGGTGGGCGTGACCGCCGCGCACCGGGATGCGGCCTTCGCTGCCTGCCGCTACATCATCGACGAAGTAAAGGCCCGGGTGCCCATCTGGAAGAAAGAGCACTACGCCGAGGGCGACTCGGGATGGATCAACTGCGAGGTGACGGCCGGCACAGTGGCCGGCTCATCCGGTGAGGCGCCTGCGCCTAGGAGCGCTGACGCTCCCGCTGGATCAGCTCCTCGCTGACAGCCAGGAGGTCCGCGTGGCTGCGGATCTGCGGCCCGTCGGTGGTGTACTTGCCATCAATCACGAGCAGGGGCACGCCCTTCACCCGGTACTTGACGGTGAGATCCTTCGCCCGCTTCAGCTGGCCGTCGATGGAGAAGGAACGGAAGGTCCGGTTGAAGTCATCGGCCGACACGCCGTGCTGGGCAAAGAGCTTCTGGATGTCACCCTCGTCCGTCACTGGCTTGCCATCCAGATGGATGGCCCGGAACACGGCGGGCACGATCACATCCGCCTTGCCCAGCGCCTCGGCGGTGTAATACAGCCGCGCGTGGATCTCGTTGACCGGGTTCCAGATCACCGGGATGCGCACGAAATTCACATCCGGTGGCAGCTTGCCCACCCAGTCCTTGAGCACCGGCTCGAGGCTGTAGCAGTGGTTGCAGCCGAACCAGAACACCTCGGCCACTTCGATCTTGCCGGCGGGGCTGCTGGTGCCCTGCGCAGCGGTCAATACGTTGTAGTGCTGGCCCTCCTGGTACTGCCACTCGGTTTGCCGGGCGGGGGCCGGGCTGCTCGGCGGCAGCACGATGTCGCTGGCTGGCGCCGCGCCGTCATCGGTGGCCGCAGACTCTTCCACGGGCTGCGCACCGGCGACCGGGCTGGATTCGCTCGCGGGCGCCGGCTCCGGTGCCGGTGCCGCTATGTTGGCGGGTGCCTCGGCGACGGTCGGGGCCGCAGCGGTGGGCGGGGCAGCGGCGCCCTCCGGCGCATTGCCACCGCAGCCGGCGACCAGGACAAGCACAGCGGCGAGAAAGGGCGACAGACGGCGGTTGATCATCATGATTGCTCCCCGGACGCTGTGCTCAGTACAGGCCCTGGATATAGGCTGTGACAGCCCGGATCTCGTCATCGGTCAGCGCTGCGGAGATGTTGCGCATCATCTGCGCATCGCCGTCGGTGACGCGCTCCCGGGCGCGATAGGCCCGGAGCTGGGCGGCGGCGTAGGTGGCGTGCTGGCCGCTGATCACGGGCCAGCCGGCGGACGGATTGCCGCGCCCCGACGGTCCATGGCAGGCGATGCAGGCAGGCACGCCGGTTTCCCGGTTGCCACCGCGGTACAGGCGCTCACCACTGTGGACCAGGTCCGGGTCGGCCAGGGCCTGGGCCGGCTGCTGGGCCGCGTAGAAGGCCGCGAGATCGGCAATGTCCTGGTCGCTGAGCGTCGTGGCCATGGCGCTCATCAGCACGTTCTGGCGCTCGCCGCTGCGAAAGGTCTGCAGCGAACTCGCCAAATAACTCTCGTGCTGGCCGGCAAGGCTCGGCCACTCGGGGTTCACGCTGTTGCCATCCGTGCCGTGACAGGCGGCGCAGGTGATGGCCTTGGCCTGGCCGGCTTCCGCGGAGCCGGCGATCTGGGCCAGCGCCGGGGTGGTGGCAGCGATCGCCAGCAGCATCAGGAAAAGCGGGGTGGGCAGGTGCCGGAACGCAGCGGAAAAACGGGCGAGAAGCGGCTTGATCGGGCTATGCATAGGGCTGTTCTTCAAGGGAAATCCGGTTGGCATCACATGCTAGACTGCGGCCGCGCGAGATTGTACACCAGCCCTTGCACCGAGCCACGCCGATGTCCCCCGATCCGTCGGCCAGTCGCTCCGTCTACCCCGCGGCCCGGTTCATCACCAGTGCCAACAGTCCCCGGCAGGTACCCCCGGATACCGGCGCCGAGGTGGCCTTTGCCGGACGGTCCAATGCGGGCAAGTCCAGCGCCATCAATACCATCCTGGGCCGCCGGGATTTTGCGCGGACCAGCAAGACGCCCGGGCGCACCCAGCTCATCAACTTTTTTGCCCTGGATGACCGCTGCCGGCTGGTGGATCTGCCCGGCTACGGCTTCGCCCGGGTCTCCCACGACATGCGGGAGCACTGGCGGGAATTGCTCACCGGCTACTTCGACACACGCCGTTCGCTGACCGGACTGATGCTGGTGGTGGACAGCCGCCGGGGCCTCACCGAGGGGGACTGGCAGATGCACGAATTTGCGCTGGCGCTGTCCTGCCCGGTGCATGTGCTGCTTACCAAGGCGGACAAGCTCAACCGGGCCGAGGGCGCCCGGGCTCTGGCCGCCGCGCGGGACGCCCTCCCGGCGGATGCCACGGTGCAGCTTTTCTCGGCGCCCTCCCGGACCGGCCTGGAGGAAGCCCGGGGGGCGCTGGCGCGACTGCTGGGGGAAGCGGCGACCGCGACCGGCGCCTGACCGGCTGGCCGACGACCCGCCTGGGCCTAGTGCGCCTCGTCCCAGTTGGCGCCCTGTCCGACCTCGACCTTCAGCGGCACCCGGAGGTCGGCGGCGGCCGCCATCTGTTCCACCAGGGCCTCGCGGACCGCGCCGATCGCCCCGGCGGGCACTTCCAGTACGAGTTCATCGTGCACCTGCATGATCAGCCGGGCGCCGGTGTCACTCGCGGCCAGCCAGTGATCAACCGTGATCATCGCCCGCTTGATGATGTCGGCGGCGGTGCCCTGCATCGGGGCATTGATGGCACTGCGTTCCGCGTACTGGCGACGCGCCTGCTGGCGGGCCTGGATCTCCGGCAGGTACAGGCGACGCCCGAACACGGTTTCGACATAGCCCTGCTCGCGGGCCTGCACCCGGGTCCGATCCATGTAGTCCTTCACGCCGGGATAGCGGGCGAAATACAGCGAGACATACTGCTGGGCTTCCTCGCGTCCGATGCCGAGCTGCCGGGCGAGGCCGAAGGCGGACATGCCGTAGATCAGGCCAAAATTGATGGCCTTGGCGGAGCGCCGCTGGTCCGGCGTGACGGCATCCAGCGCGGTACCGAACACCTCCGCGGCCGTCGCCTGGTGCACGTCGCGGTCCTCGGCGAACGCTGCCAGCAGCCCCTCGTCGCCCGACAGGTGCGCCATGATCCGCAGCTCGATCTGGGAGTAATCGGCCGCCAGCAGCAGGCAGCCGGGTGCG
The DNA here is from genome assembly GCA_964407855.1 of uncultured Chromatiaceae bacterium. Lineage (GTDB taxonomy): Bacteria > Pseudomonadota > Gammaproteobacteria > Steroidobacterales > SHZI01. Next base: position 3,015 of record CAYOXI010000049.1, on the reverse strand, counting down.
GCGATGAAGGCCTGACGGATGCGCCGGCCCTCGGCCGTGCGGATCGGGATGTTCTGCAGGTTCGGGTCCGACGACGACAGCCGGCCGGTGGCCGCCACAGCCTGGTGGTAGGAGGTATGGATGCGTCCCGTGCGCGGCGAGACCTGCCCCGGCAGCTTGTCCGTGTAGGTGGACTTGAGCTTGCTCAGGCTGCGGTAGTCGAGGATCAGCTGCGGCAGGCGGTGCTCGAGGGCCAGCTCCGCGAGTACTTCCTCGCTGGTGGAGGGCTGCTTCGTCGGCGTGTACTGGGTGACCGGGATCTTCAGCTCGTTGTACAGCACTTCCTGGAGCTGCTTCGGCGAGCCCAGGTTGAAGGGATGCCCCGCCTCGCGGTGGGCCTCCTTTTCGATGGCGGCCATCTTCGCCGCGAACTCGCCGGACATCGCCCGCAGCAGCTTCGCGTCCACCAGCACGCCGGTTTCCTCCATGCGGGTGAGGACCGGCACCAGGGGCTGTTCGATGTTCTCGTAGACCCCGACGAGAGCCGGCAGGGCCGCCAGCCGTGCCCACAGCACCCGGTGGAGACGCAGGGTGATGTCCGCATCCTCCGCCGCGTAGTCGGCTGCCTTGTCCACGGCCACCTGGTCGAAGCTGATCTGGCTCGCGCCCTTGCCGGCCACATCCTCGAAATGGATGGTGTCCACGCCCAGGTACTTCTTCGCGACGGAGTCCAGGTCGTGGCGCGTGGCCGTGCTGTCCAGCACATAGGATTCCAGCATCGAGTCATAGCGCATCCCGGCGAGCCGGATGCCGTGGTTGGCCAGCACGTGTGCGTCGTATTTCAGGTGATGGCCGACCTTGGCCGCCGCCGGGTTCTCCAGCCACGGCTTGAGCCGGGCCAGCACGATTTCCCGGTTCAGCTGCTCCGGGGCGCCCACATAACGATGGGCGAGCGGCAGGTAGGCAGCGTCGCCGGGGCCGAGTCCAAAGGAGAGTCCCACCACTTCGGCGACCATGTAGTCGAGGCTGGTGGTCTCGGTGTCGAAGGCCACCAGGTCGGCGGCCTCGATGCGCGCCAGCCACGGCGCGAGCTGCGCTTCCGTGAGCAGGGTTTCGTAGTGACGGGCGACCGCGTCCGTGGCCGCTTTCGCCGTGTCCGTCGCCGTCTCGCCGATCGCCGGGTTGTCTGTTGCGGCAAGGTCCGTCCCGGCAGCTTCCTCGGCAGCGCGCAGCAGGCTGCGGATTTCCAGCCGCTCGCCGAGGCGCTTCAGTTCGGCCACGTCCGGCGCGCGCGGCGCCAGGTCGTCGAGGCTTTCCTTCAGCGGCACATCACACTGGATCGTGGCGAGTTGCCGGGAAAGTGGAATCTGGGGCAGCGCCGCCCGCAGTTTCTCGCCCACCTTGCCCTTGATCTCGCCCGCCCGGGCCACGATCTCGTCCAGGCTGCCGTACTCGGCAAGCCATTTCGCGGCGGTCTTGGGGCCGACGCTGGGAACACCCGGGATGTTGTCCGAGGTGTCACCGACCAGGGCGAGGTAGTCAATGATCCGTTCCGGCGGCACGCCGAACTTGGCGATGACCGCATCCCGGTCGAGGGTGCGGTTGTTGATGCCGTCATAGAGCTGGACATGGTCGTTGACCAGCTGCGCCATGTCCTTGTCACTGGTCGCAATCAGCGTGGCGATGCCGGCCTTGCCCGCCTGGACCGCGAGCGTACCGATGACGTCGTCGGCTTCGACGCCGGTTTCCCGCAGCAGCGGGATCCCCAGCGCGGCGACCATCTCCAGCAACGGCCCGATCTGTGACTGGAGTTCATCGGGCATCGCTTCCCGATGGGCCTTGTAGTCCGCGTAGAGTGCGTCGCGGAAGGTGGCACCGGGCGCATCCAGTACTACGGCCATCAGCGCCGGTTTGCGGGTGCGCTGGATCTGCCGGAGCATGCTCAGGAAACCGAAGATCGCCCCGGTGGGTTCGCCGCGGGAATTGGTCAGCGGTGGCAGGGCATGAAAGGCCCGGTACAGATAAGAATAGCCGTCGATCAGGACCAGCTGACGCGCATCAGTGGCCATGGCGGCTGCGCCCCGTCACCGGGACAGTTCCGGCGGCGGGGTTGCGGGGATGGTCTTGCGGCTGTCGCCATCGTCGTTGCCCGGCTGGTCCTGGCCGGCCTGCTGGCTGGCCTCCGGAGCGGGCATCGGGGCAGGGGGCGTCGTCGTCTCGTAAAGATCGCCCTTCATGCCGCAGGCACCAATCAGCAGGGATACGAGTACCAGAAGAAGCGTCCGGAGTTGCATGCCGGCATTATAGGGCTTCACCTTCGGGAGGACCCACCATGCAGTACCAGTTGCTCGGGCCGAGCGGCCTGCGCGTCGCCGAACTCTGCCTCGGCACGATGACCTTCGGCGAGGAATTCGGCATTGGCGCGGATGCCACCGAGAGCCGGCGGGTATTTGATGCCTACCTGGAGGCCGGCGGCAACTTCATTGACACCGCCAACATCTATAACCGGGGCACCAGCGAGCGGCTGCTGGGCACCTTCCTCGGTGCGCATCGGGAGCGGCTCGTGGTGGCCAGCAAATACACCTTGTCCACCGATAGCGCGGATCCCAATGCCGGCGGCAGTCACCGCAAGAACCTGGTGCAGGCGCTGGAGGCAAGCCTCCGGCGACTCGGCACGCCCTACCTGGATCTCTACTGGGTGCACGGCTGGGATCGCCATACGTCGCTGCCTGAACTCATGCGTGCGCTGGACGATCAGGTCCGCGCCGGCAAGATCCTGCATCTCGGCATCTCCAACGCGCCTGCCTGGGTCGTCGCGGCGGCCAATACCCTGGCCGGCGAGCGGGGCTGGACCCCCTTTACGGCCCTCCAGCTCCACTACAACCTGGCCGAGCGGAGCATTGAGCCGGAGTATCTGCCGATGGCCAATGCGCTGGGCCTGGCCGTCACCGCCTGGAGCCCGCTGGCCGGCGGGTTGCTGACGGGGAAATACGCCGCTGACAAGGGCGGCGGCCGGCTGGACGGTCCCCGGGGTGC
>CAYOXI010000048.1:0-19320 GCA_964407855.1 uncultured Chromatiaceae bacterium | reverse complement strand
TGGCAAAGGCGATCATCGCCACATCGGCGACCGTGAAGAGCGCTACCACTTCACGACGCCGGAGCAGCTGGTTGCCGACTTCCTAGCAGACGTGCGCCGGGAGAGAGGTGAAGGATGACGAAGACAAGCAAGAAGGTTGCGGTCCACGTCGGCACGCTGGAGGACATGGGGCAGCGTTTCACCAATGCCTGGCGCCGGGCGGCCAATGGTGAGCGGATTCGCGAGACCCACCTGACCTTCCCAGATCTGCCCGCGTTGCTGAGCGCGCTCACGCCAAAGCGCCTGGAACTGCTGCGTGCATTACACGCGCAGCCCGCGCCGTCGATCAAGGCTCTCGCCGAGCGGCTGGGGCGCGATTACAAGAGGGTCCACCAGGACGTGGAAACCCTGGCGGAGTCAGGGCTGGTCCATCGCGAGAATGGCAGCCTGCGAGCGCCCTACGACGCGATCACCGCCGAGATGCGGTTGTGACCTCGACATGCTTCCCGTTTTAGTCCGGCCCTGGAGCGTGAGGGATAGCCCGGAACCCACTGACGCGCTCCGTGACCTGCTCCGCAAGCTTCATTGCCTCTGCAGCCTCGGTCTGAGCGACGTGCCATGTTTGCTGATCTTCGGGTGAGCCGGCTTTGTCGTGAACGATCCGCTTGCGTACTCCTCGCTAGTGCTTGCACTCCGCAATAAGGGCACCCGGATCCACGTTCAACGCCGCGCAAACCGCCGCTAGCCGATCCTCGATGGGCTGCCTATCGATCGTCGAATACCTTTCCAACCCAAGAAGACCGGTACCTCTTGGCTGATTTGGCGGTCGCTTCCGCACTATCGCGCCGCGCTTTCGGATCCTGAGCGGTTCGTGAAGGGTTGACGCGGCTGCGCCGCTTCTTCAGCGCGCTTCCGGCCGCTTCACGCTGGGGTCGACCGACGCCCAGGTCTTGTTGACGCACTCAGGATTGCCGATGCAGTCCACTGTCAACTGCGCCAGATCGGCGTACTGGATCATGCCCAGTACGCTGCGATCCTCGGTGAGGGAGGCCTTGCCCGTCGACGGTACGCCGTACCAGTTCACGCCGCCGATGCGGATGATGACGTAGTCGAGCCCGCTCGCCTTGATGTTCTCCTCGGCGATCAGCCGTTCGGCGTGTACCACCTTCGTCCGCTCCCGGGCCTCAGGGGTGTAGGCCATCGCGCTGTCGCCGACGCCTACCGAGCTGAGATAGATCAGTCCCGTCGTGCCCGCCTTCCTGGCGGCGGCGGTGATGTTGGCCTGGGTGATGGCCCAGAACCCCCATTGGTCCTTCCCGCGACCCAGGGCGTTGATCGCCACGCGCGGCCTGGCTTTCATCAGCGCGGCTTCAACATCGGCTGCGACCGTCGCATCGCCTTTAGAGTCGTCAACCCGAATGCAAGGACAGCGATACGCCGGATCATGACCAGCTCCGTGATTCTGGAAACAGGTACACGGGCATTAGTGCGCCCGTTCAATGCAGGAATCAACACCAGCCTGTCGCACTCACTTTACCGGGCCAACAGAAACCGCCCCCACCGCGGTAACATCCGACGAATGCCTCGCGCACCGGAGTCGCCAGGTTCCGACCGATTCTGCGCTTCAGTACCGCAGTGAGTGGCGGGCATGATGTACTGTAACTAGGCCGTTCAAACGCCCTCTACCCACCCCGATCATGGCACGGCCACGGTGACGCCAGCATCACCCACCGCCTCACCCACGCAGGGTCGCGTCATGCAGCGCGGGCATTCCCGCCCCAACGCCTGGATTCGGTCGCCCCGGATGCGGTAACGCCCACGCTCCACCGGGCCCGGTCGGGCCTGACGCATGATCGACTCTCGCTCAGGCCGTTGCGGCCGCTCAGATACTGCCCAGGTACCACTCGTAGTCCAGGCCGGGCACCTCCGCGTGGTAGGCCTCGGCCTCGAAGCGGCGCGCCGCAAGGTAAGCGCCGGTGAATTCGGCGCCCAGGTAGTCCGGCCACAGCGCGCTGGCTCCAAAGGCATCCAGCGCGGCCTGCCAGCGGGGCAGGCGGGACGTGGTCGCCGGGACGGCCTCGCCTTCCCGGATCATCGCCGGCGGCTCGGTACGCCGCCTGATGCCGTCATGCGCCGCCGCCAGGATCGCCGCCAGCGCGAGATAGGGATTGCAGTCGGCACCGGCCACCCGGTGCTCCACCCGGACGTTGGCGTCATCCGAGCAGGGAATCCGCAACGCCACCTGCCGGTGGTTGGGACCCCAGTTCGGGGCGGTGGGCACGAAGAAGCCCGGCCGGAAGCGGCGATAGGAATTGGCATTGGGCGCAAAGATGGCCATCGACTCCTCGAGCGCCGAAAGCATGCCGCCGATCGCGTGGCGCAGCGTGTCCCCGTAGCCATCCGGGCGGGCGACCGGCGGATTGGGTCCGAGCACGTTCCTGCCCGCGTCGTCCACCAGACTCAGGTGGACATGCATCCCCGAGCCATCCAGTGCTGAGAAGGGCTTGGCCATGAAGGTCGCCGCCATGCCGGCGCGACGTGCCTCGCCGCGGATCAGCCGGCGCAGGCTCATGGCATGGTCACAGGCGGTGACCGCATCGTCCACATGATGCAGGTTCACCTCGAACTGTCCGGCGCCGTACTCGGAGACGATCGCCCCGGCAGGCACCTGCTGGACGGCGGCGGCGGCTGTCACGGCCGCGAAGAAGCCGTCCAGGTCGTGGAGATCTTCGAGGCTGTAGGCCCGCGGGCCTTCGGGGCGGCGGGTGCTGCCGGGCGCGCGGCCTGTGCGGCGGACCGGGACCTCGCCACGGATGTCCTCCAGCAGGTAGAACTCGTACTCGATGGCCACGACCGGGCGCAGGCCCAGCGCCGCAAGGCGTCCGACGACGGATGCCAGTATCTGGCGGGAATCGGCGAAGTGGGGCCGGCCATCCGGCCCGTTCATGCTCAGCAGGCACTGGCCCAGTGGCGAGGCAGACCAGGGCACGGCAACCAGCGAACCCGGCACCGGATGGCAGTGAAAATCCGGGTCGCCGTCGTCGGCGCCATAGGGCAGTCCGTCGATCAGGGCACCACGGCTGTCCAGCAGGATGCCGGTGGCCGGAAAGGTCAGGCCGTCCCGGTACAGACGCTGCAGCTCGCGCCGGCTGATCCGTTTACCCCGCAGGATGCCGTTGAGGTCGGGCAGCAGCAGCTCCACCGCGCGCACCTCCGGGTGAGCATCCAGAAAGCGGTCGGCTTCGGCGGCGGCAGGTGTATTTTTGCTGGCCACGAGATCCCCCCAACGGATTCTGACCAATCCGGGGGCCTGAGTCGATCCTGTTACAACCTGCACCCCGGCCCGCGTTAAGATTCGCGTCGCCTGAACCGGGCATGAGCCGCCGCCGGACCCACATGATCACCAGCAACAAGCCGTGCTTCATCCTGACCGTGGTCTGCCCGGATACGGTCGGCATCGTGGCCGCCGTCGCGGGCTACCTCACCGCCCAGAACCACTTCATCGAGGAATCCACCCATTTCGGTGATCCCGACACCGGTACGTTCTTCATGCGTACCCGCTTCGTGCCGGGTGACGAGAACTTCGCGCGCTCGGCCTTTGCCACTGGATTCGGGGATATTGCCGGCCGCTTCGACATGGACTGGCACCTCTATGACACCCGGATCCTGCCCCGGGTGCTGGTGATGGTCTCGAAGCACGATCACTGCCTCAACGACCTGCTCTACCGCTACCGGACCGGCGGCCTGCGGATGGCCATCCCCGCCATCGTCTCCAACCACATGGATCTGGCGGGCCTCGCCAGCTGGCACAAGGTGCCCTACTTCCACATCCCGGTGACGCCGGAGAGCAAGGCTGCGGCCGAGGCGCGCCTGCTGGAGATCGCCGAAGACACCCGGGCCGACCTGATCGTGCTCGCCCGCTACATGCAGATCCTGTCGCCCGCACTGTGCGAGAAGTATCCTGGCAGGGTGATCAACATCCATCACTCGTTCCTGCCCGGCTTCAAGGGTGCCCGCCCCTACCACGAGGCCCACCGGCGCGGCGTCAAGCTGATCGGCGCCACCGCCCACTACGTCACCGCCGACCTGGATGAAGGCCCGATCATCGAACAGACGGTGGAACGCGCCGACCACACCATGTCGCCGGAGGATCTGGCCGCCATCGGCCGGGACGTCGAATCGATCACGCTGGCCCGGGCCGTGAAGCTGCATCTCGAACACCGGGTGTTCGTGAACGGGCAGAAGACCGTCGTACTGCGTTAGTACGGAAGGCGTGGTGGCGGTGGCGGCAGCGAATAAGGCCCTGGAAGCACACCGCGCGCTCGTGCGCGCACTCAGCCGGCCGGAGGCCTGGCCCGGACCCCTGCCCGTGGGCGCACGCTTCGAGATCATCGAAACGCACATCTCAACCCTGCTGCTGGCGGGCGACGGCGCGATCAAGCTGAAGAAGCCGGTCAAAATGGCCTTCCTCGACTTCTCGACCCGGGAACTCAGGCACCATTTCGTCACCGAGGAACTGCGCATCAACCGGCGCACCGCGCCGGACCTGTACCGGGCCGTGTTGCCCGTGACCGGGCCTGCCGGGGCGCCGCGCATCGGCGGCACCGGCGTCATCCTGGACTGGGCGCTCTGGATGTGCCGCTTTGACAACGACATGCTGTACGACCGTCTGGCCGGCAGCGGCAGGCTCACATTGGCGCACGTGGACCAACTTGCCGCAGTGATTGCCCGCTTTCACGCCGGGCTCTTCGCCTCCCCGGCCGGTTACGGCTCCGCGGACATTTCGCGTCGCTGGGCGCTGGACAACTTCAAGACCCTCCTTGACCCCGATCTGGCTTCCGCCCTGCCAGAATCAGCGCGGAACCAACTTGCAGCGCTGGCCGCCTCGAACGATTCCCGCCTTAGGTGCATAGCCCCGCTGCTCGAAAAGCGCCGCGCCAGCGGCGCAGTGGTGGAGTGCCACGGCGACCTGCACCTCGGCAACATCGTGCACTTCCAGGACCAACCGTTGCTGTTCGACGCTGTTGAGTTCAATCCCGAGCTGCGGCACATGGACCGGCTGAGCGACGTCGCATTCACATTCATGGATCTCTGCGACCATCGCCTGCCGAGGCTGGCATGGCGGCTGCTCAGCCAGTACCTGGAACATACCGGCGACTACGCCGGCCTGCCACTCCTGCACTGGTTTGCGGTCGACCGGGCCCTTGTGCGGGCGAAAGTGGCGCTCCTGAGCGCCCGCCAGGCAGCCCCAGCCGAGGGCGGTCCAGCCATCGTGGCAGCTACCCGCCGGATAGCGCTGGCGGATGGGCTGGCCCTGCCCCCGCCGCCACGGCTGATCATGACCAGCGGCCTCAGTGGCAGTGGCAAGAGCACCGTCGCGCTCCTGCTCGCGGAGTCGCTCGGCGCGGTGCGCATCCGCTCCGACGTGGAGCGCAAGCGACTGCACGGCATGACTGCCATCGAACGGCCTGCCAACACGGCCCTCCTCTACAACCGGCGCTCCACGGCCGCCACTTACCAGCGTCTCGTCCAGGCAGCCGCGGCCGCCCTGGACGGCGGTGTATCGGTGGTGGTGGACGCGGCCTTTCTGCGCCGCGACGAGCGAGACGCCGTCCGGGCATTGGGGCGGGACCGAAAAGTGGAGTGCACCGTCATTGAATGCACCGCTCCCCAGGCGGTTCTGGCCGAGCGGATCGCGCACCGCGCGGACCACGGGCGGGACCCGTCCGATGCGGACGCCGGGGTGCTTGCACTGCAGCAGCTGGCGCGCGAGCCGCTGGGCACTGATGAGCGCGACGCCATAGTCTTCAGGACCGACGGCGTCGACGGCCTGCTGCCCGGGCTGGTGGACGACCTCGTTAGCCAGCTCGGTCGGACGCCCCTGCCCCGCGCCTGAGGGCCAGGGTGGTCGCAATGCTGCGGGTGAGTGCCTGGCGGCTGGTGGCTACCTACCGGATGCTCTGGGCAGCCAGCGCAACGACGCAGAGGAATGCGAGCAGGATCAGGCTCACCCACGGCCCTGGCCTTTACCAACGGCACCCTGGTGGCCCGCATCGATGTCTCTGGAAATCTCCGGGCGACGGGTAACGGGCAGTCCACCTACATCGTGAACGTGAACACACCGATTTATAGTCGGCAGATCTCCGGCGCGCTTTACGGTATCGGCTCGAACGCGGGTGTGATCCTCGGTGACGACTTCGGCAGCTATCTACTGGAGATTCCTTTCACCTTCGGCCAGCCCTTCATGCTTTCTGTCCAGGGCAACGTGGTCGCCACTGTCCAACTCAATGATGCAGGCAGCGCCTGGCTGCTCCTGACCGGGGTCGGGCTGGTGGCGGCACGCTGCCGGCGCCGGTCAACGACCTGACCGAAACAGGTCTGATCGGGCTGGTGGTGATGGGTGGACTTGAGCCACTCATGGACAAAGGCGAATAGGACGCTCAAAGCCCCTGTTGCCGGCCGTAGTGCACTGTGCGGCGCCATTCAATCTAGCGCCGCCGGTACCAGCCGCCGAGCAGCAGGAATCCGGTGAGAATGACCAGTGGGAACAGCGTCCCGAAGCGAATCGCCGTACCGGCCGCGAGACTGTCGCTGATACCGTGCGCCGCGCTGGCGTAAACAGCCCACTTTACGGTCAGGCCGATCACGGCGGCGAGCAGAAACCCGGGCAACGGCAGGTGCAACACACCGCCGGCGAAATTGACCACGGAATGCGGCAAGCCCGGCAGTACCCGCAGCGCGGTCTGAGAGAAGAGATCACCACGGCTGCGCAGCAGTTCGACGACACGCGCGGCGAATTCGCCAGGCTGCCAGTCACGCTGCAGATGGCCGGCCACCCAATAGGCGCCGCCCGCAACAGCAGCGCCGCAACGGCCCGCAGCGGCCGGCGCCTGGTCCTCAATAGCTCACCGTCACCCGAACACGTTCGCATCGGTTCGACCTGGTTCTTGAGCTGCGGCGGAACGCTGCCGTCCCCAGCTCCAAAACTAACAGGTTCGGCGGGATTCTCGCCGAACGGGATGAAGGGCTGACCTCAGGCACCGCGTCCGCAGCAGATAGTCACTCAGGCGGATTTCCGCGCCTGCATCACCGGCTTCAGCAGGATCGCCAGCTCGCGCAGGGACCGTTCCGTCGTCGCCCAGTCGATGCACGCATCGGTCACCGACACGCCGTAGCGCAGGCGGGAGCGATCGGCGGGAATCTCCTGGTTGCCGGCTTCGAGGTTGCTCTCGAGCATCAGGCCGATGATGGAACGATTGCCGTTCAGCACCTGTTCGACCGCATCCCGGGCCACCAGCGGCTGCAGCGCCGGATCCTTGTTGGAGTTGCCGTGGCTGCAGTCCACCACGATGCGCGCCGGGAGCCCGGCCTTGCGCAGCTCCTGCTCGCACAGCGCAATGCTCACCGAATCGTAATTGGTACGCCCGGCGCCGCCGCGCAAGACCACATGCCCATAGGGATTGCCACGGGTCTGCATCACGGCCGACCGGCCCTCCTCATTGATGCCGAGGAAATGGTGGGGCTGCCGGGCAGACTTGAGGGCATTGATGGCTACCGTGAGCGAACCGTCAGTCCCGTTCTTGAAGCCCACGGGCGTGGACAGGCCGCTCGCCATCTCCCGGTGCGTCTGGGACTCGGTCGTGCGCGCACCGATGGCCGACCAGGTAATCAGGTCGCCCAGGTACTGGGGCATGATCGGGTCCAGCGCCTCGGTGGCGGTGGGCAGGCCAAGCCCGGTGAGATCGAGCAACAGGCTCCGCGCCACCTCAATGCCCCGTTCGATATGGAAGGAGTCATCCATGTCCGGGTCGTTGATCAGGCCCTTCCACCCGACCGTCGTCCGGGGTTTCTCGAAATAAACGCGCATCACCAGCACCAGCGTGTCGCTGACGGCCTCGGCCAGCTGACGCAGCCGGCCGGCGTACTCCCGCGCCGCCCCCACGTCGTGGATGGAACAGGGCCCCACGACCACAAACAGGCGGGGATCCCGGGCATCGATGATGTTCTGCAGGGTCCGGCGGCTGCGCAGCACCGCACCCTCCAGCGCGGGTGACAGGGGGAAGCGGGCCTTCACCTCCGCCGGCGTCGGCAGGATGGTGCGCGCCACCACATTGACGTTGTAGATCTGGCTTTCCATGGTCTTCTCCATGCCTACAGGATAGAGGTCCGGCCACGGCTCGGGCAACCACAACTGCCATACCGGGGTGGGTCCGTCCACGACCCGGCCAGGCTGTAGAATGGCCCCCCGTTCCCGAACCACGAGAGAAGAACATGACCGCCCAGTCAACCATCAAGCCCTTTGCCCCCGGCGATATCCTCGTGGGCTGCACCGTCCTGAACAATCCGGCTGACGATCACGCGGGTGACGGGCGGATCATCCAGTACGACAGCGAGCTGCGCGAGAAAGGCGTTCTGTGGATCAAGGACTCCACCCACCTCGTCAGTGGCCTCAAGTTTGCTCCTGACAAGACCCTGTGGGCATTTGACAGTAATGCCTATCTGGTACTGCGGATCCGGCCCGACGGCACCCTCCTGCCACGGGTGCACTATGCGGACCGCTCCTTCTCCAATGTCACCTTCCTGCCCGATGGCCACGTGCTGCTGGGCGAACACCTGGTCGGCAAGACCATCAAGCTGCCACCCGAGAGGCCGCTGGGCACGACGCTGGCGAAGATCCCGGGCACCGACCTCTTCGGCCACGGGCACGTCTGTAAATTCACCGTCGACGGCCAGCTGGTGAAGGAGTACGCCACGGAAACCCACGGGGGCATGGCGGGCTTCCTGGGCGTGACCACGTCCAGCCTGGCACCGGACGGACGCATCCTCGTCTATACGTCGGAGACCGGTCCCCGCGTCTTCCGCTACGACCTGGCGGCCGATCAGCAGCTGCCGGATCTGGTCACGCTCAGTCCCGCGAGCGGCGCGCTGGCCCTGATTGCCCAGCATCGCCCCGATGGCACGCTCCTGTTCATCAAGGCCGTGGGGCGGGCCGCTTTCAGGCTCGAACACCTGCATCCCGACGGACGCTCAGCGCGGGAATGGGACCTGCCGGGACCGGGCTGGGCCACGATCGGCGAGACCAGCGACCCGGGCATCATCCTGCTCGGCAACTTCTTTACCGGGGAACTGATCAAGTTCGAACTGGAAACCGGCAAGACCCTCGCCTCGGTCGACACCGGCGTCAAGCGCTCCCTGGCGGGGATCGCGCAGTATCAGGGGTGAGCCCTACCAGGGCAGGACCGTGCCGTCGAAGGTCCAGAAGGTGCCAGTATTGGTCGGATCCAGCTGGTCGGTAATGTCGATCAGCTGACTGGCCGCAAGCTCAACCGGTCGCAGCATCCGCTTGGGTAGTCCCGCCATCATGTCGGTGTCGACGGGACCCGGATCGATGAGCGCAACGGATACACCCTTGCCCCTGAGCTGCAGGGCCAGGTTCCACATGACCATGTTCAGCGCTGCCTTGCTGGAACGGTAGACATACAACGAGGCGGTTTTCGTGCTGCCGATGGAACCCTGGCTGCTGCTGACATTGCTGATCTTGCGATCGCGACTGGCCAGCAGGTTCGGGAGGAAGGCCTCTGCCATCTTCAGCGGGCCAACCACATTGGTCTGGTAAACGCTGTCGAAGAGCGACCAGTCCATGTTCCTGCCGAACTGCTGGTTGAGACCGCCGCCTGTGATACCGGCATTGTTGAACAGCACGTCGATGGGCCGGCCGGCGTACTTTGCGGCCAGCGCATCGATCGCGGCCAGATCTGTCACATCGAGGGCCTCGACGGTTACACGACCGTCACTCCGGGCCACGAGCGCATTCAGATCCGTGGCTTCGGCAGGTCTGCGCGCCGTGCCAATCACCTGCCAGCCCCTGTCTGCATACTGTCGGGCGAGTGCCAGGCCGATGCCGCGATTGGCCCCGGTCACCAGCACGGTGGGAACGTAGTCGGGCGGCATGACGTTGGCTGGCGGCGGCGGGGAGGGTGCGGCCGAGGTGTGCCCGCCCGCGAGGCCCAGTGTGCACCAGAGCCCGAGCAGGGCCGCAAGAAAAGTCCGTCTGCAGACTGATGTCATCTGTAACTGCTCAGCGGGATCTCAGCCCGCAGCCTTCAGTTCGTTGGTGAGAATGCCCGGTTGCTGATCGTCCTTTGATGCCGCGTACAGCGCCGGATCCATCAGCGGGATCGGGTCCAGCACCCAGCCCTTGGTCTGCCGTCGTGCCGGGCTCGGGATGGCGTAAGCCACCCGGTGGGCCGTGCGGGCCACCTCCTCCAGGTCGATCTTCCAGCCCCGGGCTGCCCATTCCTTTTGCCGGGACCGGTAATCCAGGATGATCGAATCCGACGGCACCATGAACTCCTTGGTGTTCTTTTCGGGCGTGATCGGCGGATGGAGGTTCTCGATGATCTTGATGTCCTGGTTCGCCACGTACTGGTTCCGCTCGATCACGTAGGCGTCAGACTTGGGCTCCATGGAAAAATTCCGCGCACACACCAGATAGAGATGCGTGGTCTTCTCGTCAATGGGCCGCTCGTAAAGATACTGGTGGATGAAGAAGTTCGGGCCCGGGTGGATGTAGGTCCAGACGTGGTTGGTGCCGTGGTAGCCGGTGCCGGCGTCCAGCGTACCCTCACCGGGCCGGTACTGCTGGAGTTGCCCGGGCAGCGGGGGTGCCTGGAAGGTGTGCCAGAAGCCCTTGCCCCAGACCCCGCCGTCCTCAATGCGCATGTCACCGATCTTGTACTCTTCCTCGCGCTCCCCGCTGAAGCCGTGGGTGTCGTGCACATACTCGTTGTGCGCCGGGTCAACGCCGTTCTCGATGGAACGCTCGTAGTAGCCATTGATCTGGAAATGCTGGAGCGTGGTGCGCCAGCCCTCCTGGCCCCACTCCTTGACCGCGAGGACCGGCGGGCGCTCTGCCTCGGGCAGGTCACCGAGGAAGGCGAAAATAATCCCGTAGCGCTCGTCCACCGGGTACGCATCAATGCGTGTGCGACCGGGAATGCTGGCCTTCGAACCCAGCGACGGAATCTTTGTGCAGTTGCCTTCGCCATCGAACTGCCACCCGTGGTACGGGCACTGGATGCAGTCGCCCTTGATCTTGCCCAGCGCCAGCGCACCGCCCCGGTGGGTACAGGTGTTGGCCAGGCAATGGGCCTTCCCCTGGGTGTCGCGGAACACCACGAAGTCCTGGCCCAGCGCCCGCACCTTGAGCGGCTGGTCAGTCAGTTCGTCAGTGATGGCCATCGGGTACCAGAAATTGATCAGCATGGGGGGTCCTCAGGGATGCGTGTCGGGCTATGGGCCAAGCTATGGGTCAGGCCGCAAACTATAAGGGTTTTGGCCACCCCCGGCCACGGCGCCCCCGCCTTCAGCGGGCGATGCCGGCCGCCCGGGAACGGAGGCTCCGCATCACGGCGATGCAGGGCAGCAGCAACAGGGCCGCGGCATAGAGCGGCGCATCCCGGCCAAGGCCGGCAAGCGCCAGGATGGCGATCAGGCCCGGTCCCAGCGCCCGGCCGAGCCAGCTGGCCGTGTTGAAGGTGCCAAGCACCAGGCCCCGCTCCGATTCGGCGGCCTGTTTCGAGACGAGGCTGTTCACTGTGGTCATGTACAGGGCGCTCCCGGCGGTCGTGAAACTCACACCGAGCAGCAGCACCTGCCAGCCCGGCGCCTGGCTCATGATGAGGAGCCCGATCACATAGGACACGAGGCTCGCGATCAGCAGGCGTTTCTCGCCAAAGCGCCGGACCAGTGGCCCCACCAGCAGGCCCTGGGCCGTCACTACCAGGATGGCCATGTAGGTAAAGGAGAGGCCGATTTCCCGCGGTCCCCAGCCGAAGCGGTCGCCGGACCAGAAGGGAAAGTTGGTTTCAAACACGGCCATGGCCATGTAGGCGAGGAAGCCGACCAGCAGCAGCTGCGCAAGTACCGGCCGCTGCGCGACCTGGCGGATTGCCGCCAGCCCACCGGGACTATCGGCGTCCGGACGGGGGGCGCGCTTTTCCGGGGGCAGGCTCTCCTTCAGGTAGAGGGCGGCACCGATGATCGCGACAAGGCACACGCCGGCCGCCGCCAGTCCCGGCCAGAGCAGGGTGGCAGACGCTGCATCCGGGCCGCCCAGCAGGCCCCCCAGCAGCGGTCCGACGATGAAGCCGAGCGACAGCGAAGCCCCGACCAGACCCATGGTGCGCGCCCGTTGCTCCGGGGTGGAGATGTCCGATGCATAGGCCATCGCCACCGGGATGTTGCCGCCCATCAGTCCCGTCAGCAGCCGCCCAAACGCCAGCGTCCAGGGATCCGGCGCGAAGGCGCAGATCAGGTGGCCCGCCATGCTGCCGGCCAGGCTCCCGAGCAGCAGGGGCCGGCGACCGAAGCGGTCGCTGTAGCGTCCCCAGAACGGCGTCGAGATGAACTGGCCGATCGCATAAAGGCCAAGCATCAGGGGGCCCGCCCAGTGCGGTACGCCCAGCTTCCCGGCGACGAAGGGAAAGCCCGGCAGGATGAGGCCGAAGCCCATCCCGGAGAGCAGGATGGTCAGCAGCAGGACGGGCATGCATCACTTTCGTTCAAGGCGGGCGCGCCCGGCAGTCCGGTGGGTCACATCGATGGTCGCGAGCAGCCGGGCAGCGCGGGCGTCGCCCCGGACGTAGGCATCCAGGAAGGCCAGCGTCAGCTCAGCGTTGATGGCAGCACCCTCAGGATCGGGCGCGTTGACGCGGTCGGACCGGCAGATGAGACCACCCAGATAGTGATCCCCGTTGTCGAGCACCACGCTGAACTTTTCCCCGGCTGGCGCCAGGGAAAAGGGCGACATCCGCCACTCCCAGGGATAGACCGGCGGGCGACCCACGTTGCCCAGATCCAGGGTGCCGCCGGTGGCCATCAGGGGTACGGTCAGGTCGCGGAAGGCATCCGGCGCCATGAAGTCGTCCAGCTGCCCGACCCCGCTCAAGGTCACCACCGCCCGGAGCGCGGGCTCCCGCTGCTGGCGGGGCTCGCCATCCGGTCCCCGGAGCCAGAGGCCCGCGGGCGCCATCGCGAACACGGTGCCGAAGGAATGGCCGGCCGTCGCCAGCCGGGTTTCATCCACCCGCCCCGGAATACCGGCCCGCGCGGCGATTTCAGCCAGGTTCCGGAAGATGTAGTCCATGTCGGCCAGGCGGGCGGCGATCCGCAGGTCCACCCGCAGCGGATCGGTCATGGGTGGGGCGTTCAGTGCATCCTGGTGGCTCGGCAGGATGACCACATAGCCGTGGGCCGCCCAGTGATCCGTGATCACCGCGTACTGCTCCGGCGCGCAAAAGGCACCGTGGGAAAAAACCACGACCGGGAAAGGCCCCGGGCCCGCCGGATGGACCACCCGCAGCTTCAGGCTCCGGCCCGCCTCCGGCAGTGTCACCGGCAAAGGATCCACCGCGACGATCTGCCAGGGACCCGGACGGTCGCCGTAGAGCCCGGTTCCGGTGCAGCCCGCCAGTCCCAGCAGGGTCGCTGCCAGTACGAGGCTCGCTGCAATTTCCGTCGGCTCGCGCTGCATGGCAAGGGCTCCGGCCCGGGGACGGCGGGATGGTACTCCATGGCCACCGCGCGGCAGGCTTGCGATGCCCGGCTGCGGTCACTGTCCGGATACGCTATGGTCACCTTGGTAAGCCCCGATGGAGTCCGACCCATGGCCCGCAAGGACAGCCGTTCACGCTTCGATCCGGATGGTGTCCGCCTGCCCATCAAGGTGGATACGACGAGCAATGGGGAATTCGTACCGCGGCCCCTGGATCGCCACAACATCCTGGCCAACGAACACGCGATGGAACAGGTGGGCATCAATGCCCGCCGTCTCGGCTGGAACCGGCGCCACTTCGTCACCACGGCAGCGGGTGCTGCCACCACGCTGCTGGCCTTCAACGAGGTGCACGCCGCCGTCGGCAAGACCGGCGGCAGTTACGTGCTGCCCCGGGTGGCGGCGCTGGACAACGCTGCGGCCGCCGAATCTCTCGCGAAGCGGGAGTTCATCTTCGACATCCAGGGACACCATGTGAACGCCCTCGAGCGCTGGAAAGCGCCGGACATGCTGACCGCCACCGGGCTGAAGTTCATGCCCCAGTCGAAGTGCGACTACCTCGATCCGGATTCCGAGTTCGGGCACATGAAGTGCTTCACCAGCCAGGCCTTCGTCAAGGAGATGTTCCTCGACAGTGACACCGACATGGCGGTGCTCACCTTTACGCCCACCTCGCACGAGGACATGCCGCTGACCCAGGAAGAAGCGGAAGCCACCCGGGAGATGGTCGACGCACTCGACGGGAGCCAGCGCCTGCTGGTCCACGGGCGGGTCGTACCAAACCTGCCAGGTGACGTTGAGAGAATGGTAGAACTCGCTGAAAAGTGGAAGGTTTCTGCCTGGAAAACCTATACCCAGGCGGATCCCGCCGGGGAAACCGGCTGGTGGCTGGACGACGAGGATGCCGGCGCCCGGCTGATCGACATGGCCCGCAGGACCGGCGTGCGCACCATCTGCATCCACAAGGGCCTGCCCCTGCCCACGCCCTTCATGACCGGCAAGAACCGGCAGTACGGCGGCTGCGGCGATGTGGGCAAGGCCGCGCGCCTGAACCCGGACATCAACTTCATCATCTACCACTCGGGCTACGACCTGAAGTTCCGGGACAAGGAATTCATCCCGGGAAAGCACGAGCTGGGCATCGACTCGCTGATCCAGTCCCTGATCGACAATGGCGTGAAGCCCAACGCCAACGTCTATGCCGAACTCGGCACCACCTGGCGCTACCTGATGCGCGATCCCAACGAGGCGGCCCACGCGATGGGCAAGCTCTTCCGGTACGTGGGCGAGGACAACATCCTCTGGGGTACCGACTCCATCTGGTATGGCTCACCGCAGGACCAGATCCAGGCCTTCCGCACCTTCCAGATCTCGCCCGAGTTCCAGGAGCGCTTCGGCTATCCGGAAATCACGCCGGAACGGCGTGCCAAGGTCTTCGGCCTGAATGCGCTGAAGCCCTACGGGCTCTCCCTGCCCGATATCCAGAAGTCATTCCTGGCGGATTCGATGCAGCACGAGAAGACGAGAAATGCGGAGCAGCCGGACCCCACCTACCTGACCTACGGACCGCGGACGCGACGGGAGTTCTTTGCGCTGCTGAAGGCCGGCGGCTGAAAAAAAGCCGCCCGGCCCATGACGGACCGGGCGGCTGATGGCCGTCGTGCCTACTTGCGCTTCTTCTTCCGCACGCTGCCGCCGACCGGCTCGCCGTGGAGCATGCGCACCTGCGGATCGTTGCGGTAGTCCCCATGCTCGAAGTCCGGCGGGCCATGGGGATGGTTGTGACCGTCCGATGCCACCCAGTTGTAGAGCTGGGGCCGCTTGCGGTAATGAGCCGCTGCCGCGCGCAGCTTGTTCTCGTCCGGATTGGTCCACGGATTGAAGTGGAAGTAGTTGAACAGGATCGAGTCGGTGCGGCCAAAGGCAATCGTGCCGTACTTGCAGCGGAAGGATCCGTGGTTGATGTACGGCGGCCGCCAGAAGTAACCGCCCGTCGGCAGCTCTCCGAACTGCATCATCCAGGACGTGCCCCAGATGTGATACGACTCCTCCGCGCTGTCGTGGTAGGAGATGTTGTCCTGGGCAAAGCGCGGTGTCATGCAGTAAAGGAAGCTCAGCGCCTCGGTCAGCACGTCGTAGTGCAGGACCTTGATCAGGCAGCCCGTGGCCACGGACGGGCTGACCAGGTTGCCAGGCCCCCAGGGACGGTCCTCGTAGCTGTTGACCGACGTGAAAGCTTCCGTCAGTGCCAGCTGGTGATGGCTGCCGGACTCCGCATAGCTGGGCTCGCTGTCGTTGAACATCACGAGCGCCTCGGCACCCTGGGGCACTTCGATGGCGCCCACGGTCATGCCCGCCGGGATGAAGGCGTAGTGCCCCTCCAGCCAGGTTTCCCGGCCCACCTTGATCTTGCCGTTGAGGACGAAGATCTCCATGTCGGAGTAGCTGAGGCCAGGCTTGCGCTTGAAACCGCCGTCGAAGCGGACCTTGAGCGTGCAGGCGCCGGTAGCGGTATCCAGGGACAGCACCTTGTAGTTGCTGCCTTTGAAGCCGCTGAGATCGAACTTCTTGTAGGGCTGGTCGAGTTCGATGTAGGGCTCGATATGTGGACGGGCCACGGGTGATTCTCCTTAAAAGACGACCTGGTGATGCTTCATGCCCCTGGGCTTCTTCGGCACCTCGCCGGGTTTGATCACCCGCCGCATGTCGCCGTTCATGTTGAAGCCCCTGGTCTGGATGATCTGCAGAAAGTCCGCGACCCACTTCTCGCGCTGGGGGCCCAGCTCATCCTGCTCCTTGACGATCGCGGCGTAGCGCTTCTTCTGCTCCGCGATGTTCTCCCTCACCCAGGCCTCGGCCTCCTTTGACCGGCGGGGCCTGGCATCCTGTACGCGTTTGGCCATGGCTTGCTTCCTTACCGTTTACTTCTTGAGATAGCTCTTGCGGAACCAGTCGTTGACCTCGTCGCCGGTTGTCAACCAGACGTCCTTGTGACTGGCAATGTGGGCAAATGCCCGCTTCAGGTGCTTGAACTTGTTGGGCTGTCCCACCCAGAAGGTGTGCAGGCAGATCGGCATGCACCGGGCATTGTCAGCCCCCTCATCGTACAGCACGTCGAACTGGTCGACGATCATGTCGCCGAAAGCCTCCGAACTGACCCCGACGTTGGCGAATGCCGGGATGTCGTTCAGCTCGACGGTGTAGGGCACCGAGATCAGGCTGCCCTTCCTGACATTGAACGGGAAGGGATGGTCATCGGCCGTGTAGTCGCACAGGTATTCAACGCCCAGGTCGGCGAGGATGCTCGGCGTATTGTTGGTGTGGGTCAGGAACGGTGACAGCCAGCCTTTGGTCTTCCGGCCGATGGCCTTCTCCATGGCCTTCAGCACGCCGCTGATGATCTCCCGCTCCTTTTTCTCATCGATGCCGGAGAGGAAGTTGGCCGGGGCATTGTTGATGCCGTGGCCGATGAAGGCCCACTTCCGCTTGTTGGTCTCTTCGACGATCCGTGGATACTCCCGGATGATCTCGGAGTTCAGGCAGACGGTACCCCGCATGCCCAGCTGGTCCATTGCCTCGATCATCCTCCACAGGCCAACCCGGTTGCCGTAGTCGCGCCAGCCGTAGTTGAGGGGATCCGGGTTGAACTGCTGGGTGCCGGGGATGATGGCGGTGCCCGGGATGTTGTGCGGGAAGTGCTCGATGTTGATGTAGGGGATGACGGCTACCCGGGCGCCCTTCGGCATCCGGAGCTTGGGCCGGTCGATGATCGGCACGTAATCGTAGTGCGGGCTCTGCGTGAGCTTGCTGCGGTCCGTTTTGCTGGCCATTGGTCTCCCCTTGGTCGGTGTCGCTGGTCTGTGTGCTGGTCTGTGTTGCCTAGCCGTTCTTCCTGATGCCGCGGATGTGCTTCATCGCCTCGGCCTTGCTGATCACATCGCCGTACTTTGCATTGATGTCGAACAGGTTGGCTTCATGGGGCCCGTCGTGGCGGTCGCCGACGCATTCCCGGATCACGATCGGGCGAAAGCCGTTCTGCACGGCATCCACCGCGGAAGCGCGGATGCAGCCTGACGTGGTGCAGCCGGTGATGAGCACCGTATCCACCCCCATTGCCGTCAGCGTGGACGCGAGCGAGGTGCCGAAGAAGCAGCTCGCGTAGTTCTTGACGATGACAAGCTCGCCTTTGGCGGGCTCGACCCCCTTGCAGAACTGGGCGTACTTGTTGCCCGGAACCAGGCTCTTCAGGACCGGCGCCTTCTTGATCCAGACGCCGCCATCGGCGAAATTCCCGGGGTTGTAGAAAACCCGCGTGTGGATGATGGGCATCTTCTTCGCCCGGGCCAGCTTCAGCAGGGGCGGCATTTCGGCGACGGCCCTGACCACGCCCGGCGCAAACAGTGGGGCACCTTTGAGGGTATAGCCCTGGAGCAGGTCGATGACCAGCAGGGCGGATTTGCGGCCAAAGCCGAGCCGGTTGTCCCAGACCCCGGAGTAGTTCTTTGCTGCGCTGCTGTCGGCCATGCGAGCCCCCCGAAAGTCGGCCATAGTTCCATTGAACGGGACTACCCGCAAGCCGTCCGGACGCTGGCCGGCCGGCCGGAAAAAATCCCCGCCACTGGTGGCATACTCGCACAGGGCCGGGAGGTGTCCGACCGGTCCGGCAGCGCTGTTCAAGCGGCGGACAGGCCAAGCTGCGGACAGGCAGGAATTTTCCGGCCCAGCGCCGCGGCGGCCGGGGCCAACGAAGTACACAATCAGGGTTCTACGAGCCACCACCTTCCAGGGAGCAGACCAATGAATGCACAGCCGGCAGGCAAACCCGTTATCGCCGAGGTCCCCCCTCATGCCCCCAAGGCCCAGACCGGGGCCAACCAGTACAAGACCCTGAGCGGCTTCGAGGGCCGGGAGGGGGAACTCGGCAAATCCATGTCCGTGCTGCTGAAGATGCTGGGCAATCATGCCGGCTACGCCCATGAAATGAACGACCCGCTGGTGAAGGCCCACCTGCTCGCGATCCAGTTCGCCAAGAACAACGGCATGCTCGAGCAGTACATCGCCCACGATATCAAGACGATGGAGCCCATCAACCTGCGCATGAAGCAGATCATCGAGAAGGCCGGCATGCCCGAGATCGCGCTGGTTGCCCTCTTCGACCGCACCGCCTGTCACTACGTGCTGGCCCTGGACAGCACCGGCGAGGGCCGGAGCCGGACCTGGAAAGACCCCTTCGGCTGGGTGCTGTCCCAGTGCCGGCGCATCGGCCAGTTCGACCTGACGTCCCAGGAAATCCACGAGACCTGGACGATTCCCCGGCTGATGGGCTATGGCGCCACGATGGGGGTGAAGCTGCGGGTTTCTCCCTGGCAGGACGACGGCGTGATCACCTGCGAACTGGCGGATTGAAGCCCCACCCCGGAGTCAGTCACGCGACCTGAAAAAGCCCGGCACACGCCGGGCTTTTTTCTGGACCGCCCAACGCAGCGTTTTCGCCACAAGGCGATTTTCCGCCTGAGTCTGGTAGCATTCCACTTCCCCGTCCTGTGGTGTATTTGAAACGGTGGCGGGTTTCGTACTTCGTGCCCACCGGGGGCCACCAGGGGAAACCGAACATGCAGACACGCATCCTGTCCGCGAAAACCTTGAGCATTGTTGGCGGCCTGGCACTCGCCACGGTCGCAGGTCCCGTCGCCGCAGTTGACGAGATCCTGGTGACGGCCCAGCGCCGGGTACAGAACCTGCAGGATGTGCCGCTCGCCGTCAGTGCCTTCAGTGCGAGCCAGATC
>CAYOXI010000047.1:17746-19349 GCA_964407855.1 uncultured Chromatiaceae bacterium | reverse complement strand
AGTGCCAGTCGCAGGGCTTGGATTGCCCGGAAGTGGTGGGTCTTGACGCTGCCTTCGCTGCAACCCATCGCAGTGGCGGTCCCGGCCACGTCGAGCCCCTCCAGGGTTCGGAGCAGGAAGGCCTCCCGCTGCCGTGCCGGCAGGCGGTGCAGGGCAGCCTCGAGGGCCTGCATCGCTGCTTCCTGGCCGACCTCCCGTTCAGGCGTCAGCGCCGCCTCGTCGGGCAGGCGCGCCAGGGCGTCCTCGCCGTCGTCGTCCTCGCTCGAAGATCCAAGCCAGCCAAACAGCCGCTGGCGGATCCCGGAACGGCGCTGGTGATCGGTAATCCGGTTGCCTAGGATGCGGTAGAACAGCGGACGCCACTCGTCATCGGGCCGGTCGCTGTAGTGGTTGACGAGGCTGATCATGGCCTCCTGGACGATATCCAGCGCGGCCTCGCGGTCACGGACTGCCAGCCACGCCATGCGATAGGCCCGGCGCTCGACCTCGGCGAGAAACCGGTTCATGGCGTCCCGTGCGTCCAGTGCCGCCTCCCTGTCCCTGCCGGCGTGTCCGGCGGTTCGCCGGGATGGCACGGGCAGTGTTGTGCTGTCAGCGATCATAGCTTGGCACTCAGAACGCCAGGGCAACGCCCAGGCCACCGAAGGCGACCGTTTCCAGCACGTCACTCCAGCTGAGCCCCGCCGAGATCCGCAGGCTGAGTGCCGCATTGATTTCGACGTCAATCGCGGCGCTGGCCGTGTCGACCGAGAGGTCCTCCAGGTAGTCGGCCTGATGGGAAAAATCAACGCTATAGGCCAGGCGCCCGGCCTCGACGCGCAGGCCTCCACCCCATGACCAGTCCAGCAGGGCGTTCTCCGCGCCAATGCGTGTCAGGGCACTGGTAGACAGCGGCTGGGTCAGGCGGCTCGCGAACTCGCGGAACAGCTGCGGGCGGGTGTCCTCCAGCGCCGTCAGCAGCGCCGAGTCGAAGCGACAGCTGAGGTCCGAATACTGGTAGCTGGCGCCGTCGAGGTAGCCACTGAAGCGCTGGCCGGTGAAGGCCACGTTGATCCCGAAGCCTGTGTTGTCCAGGTCGCAGTCCGCGTTCGCCAGTACCGGCAACTGACGGCCATCCCGCAGGGTGACTGCGGCTCCGGTCCGGAAAGGTTCGAACTCGCTTTCCCGGACCTCGCCCCGCAGGGTCACGGACCAGGCGCCAAGAGGAAAATCCAGCGCAGCGCGCAGGGTCTGCGTGTCGATCAGGTCCGGATCCTGCCAGGTCCCGTAAGCGACCTCGATGCCAGCCGGACCGAAGTCATGGTAGCCACCAGCGTCAAGGCTGCGGGTGGAAAGCCGGTTCTCGTCATTCCCCGCCTCCACGTAGCTGGCGCCCAGGAACCACAAGGTAGCGGGCGTGGCCCACCACCCGAGATCGGCCGCGTAGCCGGCACCCCCGTCGCCATCCCACTCGGCGTCCAGCCCCAGAGTCCAGTCCCGCGGCTGCCCCGGCGCTCCGGCGAGCGCCGCGAGCGGCAGTGCAACGCAGGCGGCCAGCAGGACGCGCTGGCACAGGATGATGATGGTCACGGCACTGTCCCGCCACCGGGCATTCCGGTTCATG
>CAYOXI010000047.1:6657-17646 GCA_964407855.1 uncultured Chromatiaceae bacterium | reverse complement strand
GCACAGGATGATGATGGTCACGGCACTGTCCCGCCACCGGGCATTCCGGTTCATGAAGTGCTAACGCACGGGCACGCGATCGGTTGACAGACGGGCGATTCGACTTCAGCCGCAGGCAGGACGCCAGTGGCCACAAAGAAGAAGGCCCGGGGCGGCTAGCGGCCCCGGGCCCTTAAAAATCCCGGTGAATCCTAGTTCACCATCGCCTTCAGGGCCTTCAGCGGCAATACCTTGACCTTCTTGGAGGCCGGCTTTGCCTTGAAAACCATCTTCTCGCCGGTGAAGGGGTTCGTGCCTTCCCGGGCCTTGGTGGCGGGCTTCTTCACGACCTTGAGCTTCAGCAGGCCGGGAAGCGTGAAGAGACCGCCGCTGCGCAGGCTCTTCCGGATCACACCACCCAGGGCATCCAGCACGGCGCTGGAGTCCTTCCGGGACAAGCCGGTTTCTTTGACGATGTGATTCAGGATGTCCGACTTGGTCGGGGCGCCGCCTGATTTGGCCATGTGTTCAACTACTCCTTCAGAGATGACAACAACCGCAGAACCCTTGGATTTCACGGCTTCCGGCGCGAACCATAGTAGCGGGCGCTGTCCGCTGCAAGCCCTGCGCGGAAAAAAATCCCGGAAAAACCAGCCTCCGGCGCAGGAATCACTCTGAACCCCTTGCAGGAGAACAGCAATGAAGGTCCGGCGTCGTGTCGCAAACCATGGCTGCTGATCAGGGCCGGATGCAGTCGATGTGCAGACTGCGGAGTGAGGTCACAACGGCCTGCACATCCTGGTGAACAGGGTGTAGGTGTGCACCATCCCGGCGCGGTCCGATGCCCCGACTGCTCCACACTGCGTCCTGCAGTGCATAAGTACTGGCCGGCTGAAGCTTTGTTTTCAGGGTCCGGCGCCACTAGCGGCCGGCCCGGGCAGCTGGCACGAAAGATGCTAGCTACGACTCATCGGCCACGCGCCAGGGAGGCACTCCATGGAACATCGATGCGGAGCACGCAGGAGCACGGGCATCACGGTACTCGTCCGGCAGCGCGGCTGGGCGGGCTGGGTAGTTGGCACGCTCACGGACATCAGCATCAGCGGCGCTTTCGTGGCACTGCCCGCCGCCTTCAGCCGCAATGCGCTGCTGGAGATTGAGGCAACGCCACCTGCTGGCGCAGGAACGGGCCTGATGCACTGCCGGGCGATGGTGGCCCGGGTAACGGCCACTGGCATCGGCCTGGTCTTTGATCAGGTGCGCCCCCGGGGACTCGCCCCGCTGTTCACACCCGTCGTTGCCGCCAGCGACCGCGCCGGAACACCAGCAACGCCACCACCGCCAGCAGGGACTCGGCGATCAGCACCGCCAGGAAGACGCCCCGGGGGCCCAGTGCCAGCCAGCTGGTAAGTATCCAGGCGAGCGGGATCTGGAAGCACCAGAAGCACGCCAGGTTGATGAGCGTGGGAGTGTCCGTGTCCCCTGCTCCGTTGAGGGCCTGGATCATCACCATCCCCACGCCGTAGAAGACAAAGCCGGCGGCCGTGATGCGCAGGCAGTCCACGCCATAGGCCAGCACGGTCGGGTCCGGCGTGAAGGTGCCGATGATCCCCGGCGCCCAGATCACGCAGACGGCGGCGAAGAAGCCCATCAGCCCGGCATTGAACCAGGCGGCCTCCCGCACGGACAGCGCCGCCCGGTCTGGCTGGCCCGCACCCAGGTTCTGGCCCACCAGGGTGGCAGCGGCATTGGCTATGCCCCAGGCTGGGAGCAGACTGAAAGCCAGGATGCGGACGGCGATGGTGTAGCCGGCCACAGCCTCGCTGCCATAGGGTGCCAGCAGGCGAATCAGCACGATCCAGCTCGAGGTGGCGATCAGCAGCTGGGCGACACCGCCGGCGGACAGCCGGGCGAGCGCGCCGATCACCGCCGGCAGCAGCGGCAGGTCCCGAAGGCCGAGCGAGATGCGGCCCCGGTTCCCGGTGAGGCACCAGAGCTGGTAGGCAACGCCGGCTCCGCGTCCGATGGTGGAAGCCACGGCGGCGCCGGTCAGGCCCATCTCGGGGAAAGGCCCCCAGCCGAAGATCAGGCAGGGATCCAGCACGATGTTGATGCCGTTCGCCAGCCACAGTGAGCGCATGGCGATCATGGCGTTGCCGGCTCCCCGAAAAATGGCATTGATCAGGAACAGGAAGACGATCGTGGCCGACCCGCCGAGCATGATTGCCATGTAGGCGGTGCCCTCTGCCACCACCTCCGGCGCAGCACCCATGAGGCGCAGCAGGTCCGGCGCGTAGATGAGCCCCGGCACGGCAATCAGCACCGACACGCCCAGTCCCAGCCACAGTGTCTGGGCGGCGGCGCGGCGCGCGCCGGCCAGGTCCTGTTCGCCGACCCGCCGGGCCACCAGGGCCGTGGCCCCCATGCTCACGCCGATGCCGACGGCATACACCAGCGTGAGCACGGCCTCAGTGAGGCCCACGGCGGCAACCGCGCCGGCGCCGAGTCCGCCGACGAAGTAGATGTCCACGATCGCAAACAGCGATTCCATGGACATTTCCAGCATCATCGGCACGGCGAGCAGCACCACGGTCCGGCGCACGGGACCGCGGGTGTAGTCCTGCTCCTTGCCCTGCAGGGATTCCCGGAGGAGCTGGGCAAGCTCACGCCACCAGCTTATGGAGGGAGATGAGGTCATCGGGCGCGAGGCGGGCCGCTCGTCGCGCGGCTTGAGCAGTGCTGGGTTGGGCGGGAGCCCAAGTCTAACGACAAGGCCCCCACGCTGCCAGATCGGCGGCGCGGAGGCCTTGAAGAAGCCGGGTCAGTCGGCGGTCAGGCCGACCTGGCGCTGGCCTGGCTGGCGACCGGCTTGCCCGCCGGCATCAGCGGCAGGGGGTCGAGCACCCAGTTGCCGGACTCCCTGCGTGCGGGGCACGGCACGGCAAAAGCGACATCGCCAGCCTGCCCGCGCAGGGCCTTGAGGTCCACGCGCCAGCCCCGCGCTTCCCATTCGTCCAGGTGCTGGCGGTAGCGGTAGATGCCCCCGTCGCTGGGCAGCAGGACTTCCCTGGTGGTGGTCTCCGGCGTGCGCACGGGATTCAGCGATTCGAGGATTCCCATGTCCTCCTTCACCACGTTAAGCGTGAGCTCCTCAATGCGGGCATCGTGCTTGTCTTCCATCAGCCAGTTGCGCATGTTGAGGAAGAAGAGCCGGGTGTGATTCTCGTCGATGGGCTGCTCGAAGATGTACTGGTGAAAGGCGTTGGTGGCCGTCAGCTCGATCCAGGTGACCAGCTGGTTCGGTCCCTGGTACCAGGATCCGGCCCGGCCGGTGCGCGCGCCCTGACGATCACCGGACAGGGTCGTGCCTTCCTTCTTGGAACCGAAGGGCAGGAAAAACTTGGCGCCCCAGGGAATTTCCTCCACCGGCAGGGGGTTGCGGGTAAGTTCCAGGTCCATCTTCGGCGCGCCCTGGAGGGGATGTACAAACTCGTTGTGCGTAGGGTCCATGCCATTCTCGATGGACCGCTGGTAGTAGGCATTGAGGTCCAGGACGTAGGTCTGGGTCTTCCAGGCCGGGTCTTCCCACTCTTCAATGTCATAGATCGGTGGCCGTTCAGCTTCGGGAAGATCACCGAGGAAGGCAAAGACAATGCCGTAACGTTCCTGCACCGGGTAGGCATCGACCTTGGCCCGCGCCGGCATCTTCCAGTCGTCGCCCAGCGACGGAATCCTCTGGCACTTGCCGTCGCCGCCGTAAGCCCAGCCGTGATACGGGCAGATCACCCGGCCGCCCTTGACCCAGCCCTTGGAGAGCGAACCCCCGCGGTGGACGCAGGTATCGGACACCACATGGGCGACACCCGCCTCATCGCGAAAGGCGACGAACGGCAGGGCAAGTACCTGGGCGCGGAAGGGCTTGTCGGCGGTGATGTCAGTCGACAGCCCGATGGGATACCAGAAATTGATGAACATGACTTTCCTCCAGACCTCGGGTAATGCTAACCCGATTCCTCCGCGTGCGGCCCGGGGGAAATTGCGTATCGTCCGAAACCGAAGGCGTGCCGTGGTCGAACGCGTGGCGGAGGTCTTCTGACCGGACGCTAGCGGTAGCGCAGTCGCTTGCACAGGCGCACGCTGCACTTCGGACACTTTGGCATCGTCCCGCACAGGTCGCCGAAGTCTGAGGCAGTAAACAGGGTGAACAGGTTGGTGACTGCCTGTGGATCCTCCCCGGCGGTTTCAGCCCAGCCACGCACCAGCGCCTCTGCCTCCGCCGGGCTCACCAGGCGGTGACTGAGCCCGAGCCGGCCCGGACCCACCAGCCGCGCCAGCAGGTCGGGAGCCGCAATCTTTGCCTTGACGGGCCCGGCCCCCGCAGCCGCCAGGGCGGCATCCACATCCACGCCGTTGCGCGCGAAGCTGCTGCGCAGCTGGGCCAGCAGTTCGGCCGGGTGGGTATGCGTCCGGTTCCGCCGGAACCAGTACACGGCCTGGGACATGCCGCCGCCAACAATATCCGGCAGGTCTTCAAACTCCTCCCGGGCAAAAAAACGCTCCTGCAGGTCCGGCGCGAAGAAGGCCAGGATGTCCTCCCGGGCCACGCGCCGGGGCCCCATCCGGCCGGAAGGCTGGCCGGGATAGCGGGGATGCCAGTGCAGCAGCACCAGATCCCCGTCCTCGCCCAGCGCCTGCAGCACCCTGTGCCGATAGGCCGGATGCCGGATCGGGTCCATGTTGTGGAGCAGGCCGTGGTCCAGCACCAGGTCAAAGCGGTGGGGTGCCTCCCACTGCGTGATGTCGGCTTCCACCGGGGTGACGGTTACGCCTGCCTCCCGGACCCTCGTCTCAGTAAAGGCGAGCGCCTTGGGCATGAAATCCAGCGCGGTCACGTCCCAGCCCCGCTTTGCCAGGTAGACGGAATCGGTGCCGGCGCCACACCCGATGTCCAGGGCCCGGCCGGGCTTGCGCCGGGCGCAGATCTCGGCAAGGAACAGCGTCGGCTCCGCGTGGGCCCATGGCAGGTCCTGCCAGGTACGTGCCCAGTCGTAGGTGGCGAGGAAGGTGTGCTTCTCAGTGCTGGTCATGGGGGATGCTCCAGGCGACACAGGGAACTATGATGCTTGCACCAGTGAATTCGCCACAGGACATCAGCAGCCAATGACGGACGGCTTCACGCTGGCTGGCTACGGGACCAGCGAAATCGGCTTCGGCGACCGGCCGGCGGTGCTGGTCGTGGACCTGCAGGCAGGCTTCACCCGGCCCGCGTTTCCGATGGGCCAGTCGCCCCATGTGCACAGGGCCGTCGCCAACACGGCCACGCTGCTGCGGGCAGCGCGCGAGGTGGGCATTCCCGTGGCTACCTGCAATGTGGCCTGGTGCGGGACGAAAGACATGGGCCGCTGGAAGATTGGCAACCTGTATTCGGGCTGGGCCCCCGGGGATCCCGCCACCGTGATGGACGACCGCATCCATGCTCCCGCCTACGACTATCACTTCACGAAGACCGCCCCGTCGATGTTCTACGGCACACCGCTGAATACCTTTCTGGTCAAGGAGGGAGTGGATACCGTGATCGTCACCGGGGTGACCACCAGCGGCTGCGTCCGAGCCACGATCGTGGACGCCTTTTCCCACGGGTATCGCACGATGGTGCCGGAAGAGTGCTGCGGCGACATGGAGGAAGGCCCCCACCGGGACAATCTGCGCGACGTAGGCCGGCGCTACGCAGACGTGATCACGCTCGCCACAACCCTGGAATACATCGGCCGGATCAGTGGACCGGCAGGGCGCAGGGCTTAGTCCCGCCACTCGACTTCATAGCCGAGTCCGAGCCGGATGAGCCGCTCCAGCAGGGCCTCGTATTCCACTCCCCCGGTGTGGGCGGCCTCGGCAAAGTCCTCCCCCAGGCTCAGGTTGGGATTGCAGTTGGCCTCCAGCAGGAACACCTGGCCATCCGGCCGCAGGCGGAAGTCCATGCGGGCGTAGCCGCTCATGTGCAGGGCCCGGTAGATGCGCTTGCTGTAGCGAACCAGCCGCTCGTCGGTGCCGGGCGGCAGGTCGACAGCCTTGCCGGTCCGGATGCCATGCCTGGCCTGGTACTTGCGATCCCACTTGACCTTGCGGGTGGCGATGCCCACGTTGACGTCCGGGAGCGTGCCGAAGTCCATCTCCCAGACCGGGTAGGTGGTGAGTCGCTGGTTGCCGTCGATGGCAACATAAAGCTCCCGACCCTCGATGTATTCTTCGACCAGCGCATCGGTCTTGGTGTGCTCATGAATGAAATCGATGCGCTCCTTCAGATGCGTCACATCGCTCACGATGGATGCCTGGGAGATGCCGAGGGATGCGTCCTCGGTGGCCGACTTGACGAAGAGAGGGAAGGTCAGCTTCGGTGACAGGCGGTAGCGCCGACCCCGGCGAAAAACCGCGAACTGGGGCGTGGGGACGCGATGGTAGGCAAGAATCTGCTTGGACAGCACCTTGTCCCGGGACAGCAGCATGCCCCGCGGATTGCAGCCGGTGTAGGGCTGACGGGACAGCTCGAGGTAGGCCACGATGTGCTGGTCGTAGGTAACGATCCCCTGGAACTCCTGCAGCAGGTTGAAGGCGATGTCCGGCTGCCAGTCCAGGATCCGGCCGCGGAGCTCGGCGAGGTTGTCGTAGAGGCCCAGCACCTGCACCTCGTGGCCGGCGTCGCGCAGCACCGACATCACGTCAAATTCGGTCTTCCACTCGTCGATTTCCTGCTCGGTGCGCCCTTCCAGGGTGTCCGGTGGTACCAGGCTCTCGTGAGTCAGCAGAAGGACCCGAAGTCTTTTCATAGGGCGTAACGCTCCCTGCCACGGCGGACAAAGTCGAAAAGAATACGCTCCATCACGCCGAATACCTCCCGCTTCGTGCGCCGGAGCGGCAGGTGGACCCTGAGATCCAGGTGGGCCAGCCGGCGGATCACCAGACGCATCACGTGATGCACGAGGTAGGGATGCAGCCGTGACCGGCGGATGAGCAGGCGGCGGAGTTCCGGGCGTACCTGCCGGACGAAGGTTGCCGCGGAAGGCCGGCCGGGATGATCGGGTGCCGCCCCGAATACCCGCCGCAGTCGCTGGTCATAGCGATCCGTCTCGGAGCGGTCCTCCGTCGCGAGCTTCTCCGCGTAGTACTCCCGCAGCGTGCGCCGGTCGGCCTGCAGCGGCTCGACCATGGCCCGGCTGCGCACCGGCGGCGGCACCTCCCTGATCTCGGCCATCAGCTCGTCGACGTAGCGCAGCTTGCGCAGCGCATGCCATTCCTCGTACTCGGTGCGCCACTGGGAGTTGGCCGGCAGCCAGACGGCGAAGGTTTCGGCGAAATCCTCCGTGGGGTGGCTCTGGGCGTACCAGTGGCCGAGGTGCATCACATAGTTGCGGCTGGTGATCCGGGGTGCGTAACGGATCGGGTAGGCCCGGGACGGTGGGCCGAAGGCCAGCCGCCAGCGCTTGCGCCGGCGCAGCCGGTAGGCGTTGTCGAGGGCGTGCCCGGTCTCGTGGCGCAGGATGCGCTGCAGCCAGCGCGCATTGCCGCCCTCCACCTCGAGCATCTGGCGACGCTCCAGCGCGGCGAGCCGGGGGTGGGCCACAAAAAAGGGAATGGCGAAGCCGGGGATCCCGTCAGGACAGAACCATTCCACCGACAGCCAGACATGCGGCCGGAATAGAAAGCCGCGGCGGGCCAGCTCGCGGTCGAGGCGCTCGAGGGCTGGCTTGAGTGGTCCCTGGTCCAGGCGCAGGCCCAGGTCGGAGAAGCGCAGGTCGAGCAGCGCCTCGTCGTCCAGCTTCGCCCACCAGAAGGGCTGAGGTGTCCGCGTGGCCACCCCGCTGCTCTACCTGCCCTGCTTCTCGCTGTTGTAAAGCGTCGTGACGAACTGGTCGACCTTGATGAAGCTCTTGCCCCATTCCAGGTCGAAGTCCGCCAGCGGCCGCAGGGCAATGATCTCCTCGAGCGTCTTGCCCCCGGCCATCAGGCCCTGCACCCGGGCGCGGGCCATGGCCAGCATGTTGCGGAAGGCCAGCACCCGGGCCTTGTCCGCCAGTGGTCCATGGCCCGGGATCACCAGGGTCTGCGGCCCGATGATGCCGAGGATGCGGTCGCAGCCTTCGATCATGCCCCGCACAGAGCCGCCGCTGCCCAGATCCACGAAGGGATAGCCGTAGAGCACGAAGACATCTCCTGCGTGGAGCACATCCGCCTTCTCGAAGTAGTACACCGCATCCCCGTCGGTATGTGCGTTGGGGAGGTGGATCACCCGGATGGTGTCGTCGTTGAAGTGGAAGGTCAGCCGTTCGCTGAAGGTGATGACCGGCAAGGCTTCCGGAGGCGACGGCGGGACGGTGCTGTTGAAGAAGGTGCTGAAGAATTCGGCGCTCATCCGGGTGCGCACATTGTCATGGGCCACGATCACTACGCCCTGCTGGCCGAAAACCTGGTTGCCGCCGGTGTGATCGCCGTGCCAGTGGGTGTTCAGGACGTAGCGGAGGGGCTTTGTTGTGAGCCTGGCGACGGCTGCGCTGATCTGCGGCGCCATCGGCGCAAACTGGTCATCGATAATGAAGGCCCCGTCGCGGCCTGCCGACACCCCCACATTGCCGGCGGACGGCATCACCAGCATGTGCACGCTGCCCCGGACCGGGGTGCTGGTCAGTTCGCCCTGTTCCCGGGCGCTCTGGGTCTGGGTCTGGGCCTGTGCCTGCAAATGGCCCAGGACAGCGAACAGCAGTCCCGCGGCCAGGCCGCCCCTGATTTCCCTGCGTTCACGCCGCATCGGCATTCCCCCCGTCGGCGACGGCCTGCCCCGGGGGAGAGGTTCGCCCAGCGGGGCCAGAAAGACCAGCGGCAGAAAAAGAAGGGCCGCATTGCTGCGGCCCTCCGTGAGATCGGGCATCCCCAATCCCTTTGCCTGGCGGGCCCTTCTGACGGGGCCGCGATCCCGGCCTGTCAGCGACCACCCGGAGGGCGGTCTCCTGTCAGGACGTGACGCGAGGGTTGGGTGGACGCCGCGAGAATCTCACTAGACATTGGATCACCTCCTTTTCTCCGTCGAGCCAGCCCCGAGTATCGGATGGTCCCGGGCACTTGCCAAGATGCACTGCGCACAAAATTCCGGGCTGGCGGGTGCCGACGGGAGGTGTGCTAGTCTCCTACCCGCACTTCTGCGTGGTTTGTTTGGGGGGAGTCAGCCAACCATGCCTCTGTCATCGCAACTGCTGCCCGTTGCCCGGCAACGGAACCGGATCCCGCAAGTTATCGGTGTGGCCCTCCTGGCCGCCCCGCTGCTGCTCCTTGCGCAGGAAGACCTGCCCGCCCCGGAAGAAATCGCCACCCTGGACGAGATCACGGTGACGGCCCGGAAGGTCACCGAGAGCCTCCAGGACGCACCGCTGTCGGTCGTGGTGCTCACGGGCGACGCCATGGTGGAAGCCGGCATCAGTCGGGTGGAAGAGCTGGTTTCCTACGTGCCCAACTTTGCCATGTCCGAGACCGGCATCGGCACCAACCTCTACGTGCGGGGCATCGGCTCCGGCATCAACCAGGGCTTCGAGCAGTCCGTGGGCCTGTATATCGACGGCGTCTATTACGGCCGGGCACAGCTCACCAGGGCGCCTTTCATGGACATGGCCCAGGCCGAGGCCCTGCGCGGCCCGCAGGCCATCCTGCTCGGCAACAACAGCATTGCCGGCGCGCTAAACTTCACCACCGCACGCCCGGGGGATTTCTTTGAGGCGAAGGTCAACGCCCTGTATGAGCCTGACCATGGCGAGCAGGAAATCAATGCCGTGGTGTCCGGACCACTGGGCGACCGCTGGGCCGCCCGCTTCGCCGGCCGCTACCGGACCATGGACGGCTACATCAAGAACACGATTCTCAACCGGGACGAGCCCGACCGGGAGGAGAAGAGCGGCCGCCTGACCGTGACCTGGACCGGCGACACCGTCGACGCCACACTCAAGCTTGAGAAGAACGAGTTCGACGTGACGGGCCGGCAGATCGAGATCATCCGGGCCGACCCGGCGGTGACCCGGGGCTCAAGCCAGACAGGCTTCAGCAACAACACAGGCAGCGCCGGCTTCTGGCGGGCAGGGAACAACTACCTCGAATTCCTTGACGTGTTTTTCGACGGCCCCCCCATCGACCCCCTCACCTTCAATCCGGACACGGATTACCTGCTTGTTGACAATGACCCGCTGCGGGATGCCGAGCTGGACTACCGCCGGCACGCCAACGGCGACTTCAGCAACAACGACATCACCGCCATCGTGGGCACGCTGAACTGGACCTTGGGCGACCACACCCTGACCGCCACCGCGGCTTACCTGACCTACGACTACACCGAGAACTGCGACTGCGATTTTACCGGCTCCAATCTGTTCCAGCTGCTCTCCGAGGAAGAGTATGACCAGAGCAGCCTGGAACTCCGGATCACCTCGCCCCAGGACGGTCGCTACCGCTACGTGGCCGGCGCCTACTACCAGGCCGACGAACTGAACTTCGGCGACCAGATCCTGCTGCCCGTGGACAGCGGCGTCGTGCGGCTGGTGGGCTACGCAACCACCGGTAACCCGACCGGTGCCGTAGGCTCCCTGGGTGACACCTCGGCCTTCCGGAATTTCGACCAGAAGACCTACACCAGCTCGGTCTTCGGCCAGCTGGGCATGGACATTACCGATCGCTGGCGGGCCAGCCTCGGCCTGCGCTACAGCCACATCGAGAAGGAGGCCATCCGCATCCTGCGCCAGGGCGATCTGGAGCGGAATCCCTTCAACCTGAACGACGCCAACGACTTCGATCGCCTGGCCGCAGGCTCGGTACTGTTCGCCTCGATCTTCAAGGTGTCGTTCCACCAGCTCGGGGGCAACCGGACCGAAGACAGCACGGCCATGGAGCTGGTTTCGGATTTCCGGGTGAATGACGACACGCTCGTCTACGGCTCCATCAAGACCGGCTTCAAGGGTGGCGGCTTTGATGTGCGCTCCA
>CAYOXI010000047.1:0-6557 GCA_964407855.1 uncultured Chromatiaceae bacterium | reverse complement strand
GTCTACGGCTCCATCAAGACCGGCTTCAAGGGTGGCGGCTTTGATGTGCGCTCCAACAGCGAACCCGTTCCCGGCTCCACCGGCGTCGGGACGCTGTTTCCTGAAGATTCGCTGGCGGCGGTCCAGAACAACGTGCCGCCCGGCACCTTCGAGTTTGAGGATGAAAAGGCCCTGGCCTACGAGGCGGGCATCAAGATGACCCTGCTCAACGGTACCGCCGAACTCAACGTGGCTGCTTTCCTCACCGACTTCGAGGACCTGCAGGTCAGCATCTTTGACGGCACACTGGGCTTCAATGTGGGCAACGCGGCCGAGGCCCGGACCCAGGGCCTCGAAGTGGACGGCCGCTGGCGGATCAACAACGAATGGTCGATGAACGGATCAGTGGGCTACCTCGACTTCGAGTTCAAGAATTTCCGCAATGGCCAGTGCACCCAGGGCCAGACACCGGACAGCCCGGATGGCTTCTGTGACTACACGGGCAGGACCAACCAGTACGTCGCCGACTGGTCAGGGAGCGCGGCCGTCAACTACGAGCGGCCGGTGGGCAACTTCCTGTTCCGCTCCACGCTGGACAGCCAGTTCACCACCTCCTT
The DNA here is from genome assembly GCA_964407855.1 of uncultured Chromatiaceae bacterium. Lineage (GTDB taxonomy): Bacteria > Pseudomonadota > Gammaproteobacteria > Steroidobacterales > SHZI01. The sequence continues at coordinate 5,961 of CAYOXI010000047.1, read as the reverse complement.
TGAAACTTCCCAGAACCTGGATTCACGCGTGCGCCAGAACGGCTACGCGCTGTGGGGCCTGCGCCTGGCCATCGCCGACCCCGACGAGCGCTGGGAAGTGGCCCTGCTGGGCCGCAACCTGACCGACCGGGACGTGGTGACCTACGCCAACGACACGCCGCTGGCCTTCAGCCAGTTCGGCACGCCCACCTGGTATGGCTTTGTGGATCGGCCGCGCTCGATCGCCGTACAGGCGAGCTATCGCTTCGGCGATTAATGCGCCGCAAGAGGGCGGGCCTGAGCCTGAACGCACTGCAAAAGTTCAGCGTTATGTAAGAATGGCTATCCATTGCACAGACACGGGGCTATATTCCATCCCACAAGTAATTACCAAATCGTAAGTTTTTCCAGAAACGACTGTCCCGAACTAAACGGGCAGCCAAACAACAGCAACGTCCACAGTGGGGAGTTTCAAATGATGAAGTCTCTGACCGGCAAACTGGCCATTACGGCTGCGTTTGCACTGACTGCTTCCAATGCGATGGCCGCAACCTATGCGCTCGATACGGCGGATCCGCTCAATGGCCTGACGCGGATCTACAGTGCGACCTTCGACGGCCCCCTGGCTCCATGCTCGGGTGGCTCGCCGTCTTACTGCTCGTTCTTCGGTGGCGACGCGCCGCTCGCCTCCGCCATTGTGCTTACGCCCAATCCTACGGGTGTGGCGAATGTGGTCCCGGGGGGCATTACCGGCGCCGGATCGGGGTCGTTCCTGAACCTGACGGTCAACGGCGGTAACCTGGAACTTACCGGGGGAACGGTTGCATTCCCGGCCGGACTCACCCTCGTTATCGCCGGCACGACGGTAGTCAACCCCAGTGGTATCGCGGGTTTCGTGATCGACCCTGGCCTGCAGACGGCTGCCCTCAACGGCAGCGGCCAGGCGGAGTTCCTGGTTAGTCTGGCGCCCGCCCTTGCCGCGGACTTCAGCACTTTCTCGGAGATTGTGCTGGCCGGCGACTGCACGGGTGGTCTCTGCGGCCTGATCCCGATCCTGTCGCTGGACATGATCCGTTACCGGCTGTTCGTGGACTTCAACGATGACTTCACCCAGTTCACGGCGGACTTCATCGGCCAGACCGGCAACAATTCAATTGTGTTCGCCACGCTGAACTCGGCCGTCATCCCGATCCCGGCGGCTGCCTGGCTCATGATCTCCGGTCTCGGCCTGCTGGCAGGTCTCCGCCGGCGGGTGATGCCGAGCTAAGCCTCCGCCCCGATCCGGGCTCCAGACAACCTCCCGGCACCCTCAGGGTTCCGGGAGGTTTTTTTTTGGTTGCCCGAACCGGGCGGCTGATACAGACTCAGCACAGGCTTCGCTGCAGGGTATGGGGTATCCACGTGACAACCAGAATGCTCGTCCGGGGGCTCACGGCCCTTGTGCTGACTACCGGCTTCGGTCTTGCCGCACAGGCCGCGCCGCGCGCCATTGATACGACGGATACCGGCAACGGCATCACCGATCTCTTCAGCGCGACCTTCGACGGGGCCCTGTCGCCCTGCACGGGCGCCGACCCCGCCTGGTGCAGCTTCTTCGGTGGCAAACCGGGGGCCACGCGGGCCATTGTCATCACCCCCAGCCCGACTGGCGTGATCAATGGCGTGCCGCTGGGGATAACACCGGTGCCAACCGCGGGCTCCTTTCTGGATCTGGCACTTAATGGTTCAAACACGGAAGTGACGATCAGCGGCGGAACGATCGCCTTTCCGACGCTGACGCTGACCATAGCCGACTCTACGGTGGTAACAGCCCCGGGAGCTGGCGTGGTCTTCGACGTCGCACCCCAGACCGCTGTCATCAATGGCAGCCGTCAGGCCGAGTTCCTCGTGAACCTGGCGCCGGCAACGGCTGTTGACTTCAGCACCTTCAGCGTCATCGTAAATCCACCCGTCAACGGCGACTGCTCCGGCCCACTGTGCGGCCTGATCCCGATCCTGACGCTGGACATGATCAGGTATCGACTGCTCCTGCAGTTCGACGAAAACTTCAATACCTTCACCGGTGATTTCATTGGCCAGACAGGCAACAACTCCATCCTGTCGATCACGATGAATTCCACGGTCCCGCGCATCGCCGTGACTGACTCCGTGGCGCCGGATGATGACCTGCAAGTGCTCTATGGTGACGTCACCGAACTGACGACCTCCACCGAGACCGTCACCGTCACCAATAGCGGCACGGCCGACCTGCTCCTCGGCGCCGTGGCGGATGCGAACCCGCTGGCGGCCCCGTTTGCCCTGCTCAATGACAACTGCACCGCCCAGACACTGGCCCCGGCCGCGAGTTGCACCTTCGACGTGAGCTTCACGCCTGGCAGCGTGGGCAACTTCAGTGACAGCCTGGATATCCCCTCCAACGACCCGGCCACGCCCGCCGTCACGGTCAGCGTGTCGGGCAATGGCGTTGCCGCACTGGTGCCCAATATCAACGTGAGCGACTCTGTTCCGCCCGCCACAGACCGCAATGTGCCTTTCGGCAGTATCGCGATCGGTGCACAGGCCGACCAGACTCTGACCGTGGCCAACACCGGTAATGCGGACCTGGAGATTGGCCAGGTGGCCGTCACCAATCCGCTGGCCGCTCCCTTCAGCGTCGTCAACGACAACTGCTCGGCGCAGACCATCGCCCCGGCAGGCAACTGCACCATCGGACTGCGCTTCGAGCCGCTGGCAGCCGGTGCAGTGACCGACAGCCTGGATATTCCGTCCAACGATCCGGATGAGCCGTCGGTGACGGTGAACGTCAGTGGCACCGGTGCTGCGCTGGCAGTGCCGAACATTGTCATCACCGATGACGCACCTCCCACCGACGACCGGCAGGTGCCCTTCGGCAACGTCACTGAGAGCACCACCCGTGACCGTACGGTGACGGTCAGCAACAGCGGGGGCGCTGTGCTGGTGCTGGGCAACGTGGCGCAGGCAAACGCCCTGGCTGCTCCCTTCAGTGTGTTCAGCAATAGCTGCTCCGGGGTGTCACTCCCACCTGCCGGCAGCTGTACGGTTGTCATCCGTTACGCGCCACCCGGACTTGGCATTGCCAATGACAGCTTTGATGTCCCGTCCAATGATCCCGATGAACCGTCAGTCACCGTCACCGTGAGCGGTACCGGCATCGCTGCCGGCGCAGGAGGCGTGGACGCACCCCGTCCAGGGGGCGCGAGTTCGGGCTTCATGGCAATGGACCCGCTGGGTCTGCTCGCCCTGGGACTGGCCGGCCTCTGGGCGGCCGGGCGACGACGACCGGCCGCACCGGTTCGCTGACTCCAGACCACGCCGGGGAGCGGCGTTAGCTCCGCACCGGCGCTGCCCCGCTGTCCGTGATGGCAGGGGCCGGTGTAGCCGTCGGCGCAGGCGGCGGCGTCATCCGCACCGCGGGGGCCGCGACCACCTTCGGCGGCCGGGCTGCCGGCTTGCTCACTGCCGCCTTCTTCGCCGGGGCCGGGCGCGGGACTGCTGCCCTGGGAGGAGACGGCTTCTTTACGGGCGCCTTGTTCGCAGCGGGAGTTTTCGCCTTCTTCACGGTCTTCTTCGCCTGGACCGCGGCTTTCCTGGCCGCTGGCTTTGCGGGCGCAATGGCCTTGGCCAGCTGGGCGCGCTTTTTCTTGGCCAGCGTGGCCATCCGGGCCAGGCGCTTCCTGGCGGCAGCCTGCAACTCCTTGAGCTGCTTGCGGGCCTCCTTCTTGGCGGCCTTCAGCTGCCGGCGCACGTCCTTGAGTTCCTTGCGGGCCGACTTGATGGTCTTCTTCAGGTCATCCGCCCGCTGCCGGGCGGCATCGACGGCCGCACTGGCCTGCAGCTTTGCCTTGCGGCTGAGGGTCTTCTTGCCTGCCATGTACCTCTCCCTTCTGAAACGGTCATGAATGCCGGGGATTTGGCGTATGGCAACCGTATCATGACCCGGACCCGCAAGCAGTAAATCCGGCGCTGCGCGGGAGCCGAAACATTGCCGTTACTTATGGAAGGCAATCCCATGCTCCGCACTCTGGTCTTTACTGCACCCCTGCTCCTGCTGGCCCTGCTGGCCCTGCTGGCAACGCGCCCCGCCGGGGCCACCGAGGAACCCGCCTACCAGGTCCTGGAGAAGGACGGCAGCTTTGAACTGCGTGAATACCCGGCCCTGCTGATGGCCGAGGTGGTGATCACCGGTGCCGACTTCGAGGCGGCCGGCAACCGGGCCTTCAACCCGCTGTTTCGCTATATCAGCGGCAGCAACCGCTCCCAGCAGAAGATCGCGATGACCACGCCGGTGATTCAGGAGCCAGCCCCGGCCGGCAAGGGCGAGAAAATCGCGATGACAGCCCCGGTGCAGCAGGAGGCCGTCGAGGGTGGCTACCGCGTGGCCTTCCTGATGCCGGCGAGCTACACGGCCGAGACAGTTCCGGAACCCCTTGATCCCCGGGTGCAGATCCGCGCAACCCCACCCCGCCTGATCGCTGCCCAGCGCTACTCCGGCAGCTGGTCCGCCGAGGCCTTTGCGAGGCAGGAAAAGCAGCTGCGTGCCGAACTGCCCGACAGGGGGCTGACCGTGGCCGGGGAAACCATCACCGCCCGCTACAACGCACCCTTCGTCCCGGGTCCGTTCCGGCGCAACGAAGTGCTGATCCCGGTTACCAGAGACTGATCGAGCCGGTAACGGTTGAGGATGAAGATACTCCCGGCATGGAGCACAGCGGGCAGGACCACGTAGGCCAGCGTGATGCCGCGCAGTACACCATCGGTCTGGGGCGCCAGACTGCCGTCGCTGGTCTCCACGAAGCCCAGCAGGGACAGGATCCCGAGGAAAACGGCCGCCCCCAGTGCATTCCCCACCTTGTCCACGGCTGAATAAACCGCCGACAACGCGCCTTCCCGGCTGATGCCGGACCGGGCCCGGTCATAGGCAATGGTGTCGGTCAGCACCGAAAAGGACATGAGGATGAATCCACCATTGAAGAGCCCGATGGCCACCGCCACCAGCCAGACGATCCACAGGCTGTCCGCATCGGCCAGAAAGTAGGCCTGGATGGACAGGGCATAGAGGATCAGGCTCCATTTGTAGACCGTGAGCTTGCCGAAGCGGGCCGAGGCCCAGACCAGGACCGGCATCGCGGCAATGGAAGCCACCGAAATGATGATGATCCAGACGGGGATGATGTCGAAGACCCGGAAGCCCAGCCCCAGCGCGTAGGCGAAGAAGAAGAAGCCGCCGGCATAGCCGATGCCCGCACTGATGTACTGGACGATGTTGGCGGTGATCAGCACCACGAAGGGCTTGTTGGCCCAGGCGATGCGCAGTTGCTGCCGCAGGGGCACGGTCGCCTCGGTACCGCCCCGGGCGGGCGCCCGCGCCGTGCCGAAGAACACCCACAGCGTGGAGGCGGCAATGACCGCGCCCATGACCAGGCCCATCCACTGGTAGCCCGCCTTAGGCGTTCCTCCCAGGGTCTGGGTCACATAGCCCACGATCTTCGGCGCCAGGGCGCCGCCCAGTATCAGGCCGATCGCGAGACACCCATTGCGGAACGACAGCAGGGTGGTGCGTTCATTGGAGTCGTCGGACATTTCCGAGGCCATGGTCAGGTAGGGCACGGAGAACAGCGAGTAGCCGGTGTTCAGAACCAGGTAGATTGCCGTCATGTAGAGGAACAGCCCGAACTGCCCGGCCGACGGCGGCACGAAGAACAGCAGCGTGAAGCACAGGGCCGCGATCAGCCCGCCCACCAGGATGAAAGGCCGGCGCCGGCCCCAGCGGGAATCCGAGCGATCCGAGACCACGCCCGCGATCGGGTCGGCCAGCACCACCCAGAACTTGGCGATGATGATCACGAGGCCCGCCAGGGCGGGCTCCATGCCGAGCACCGTGGTCATGTACAGCGGCAGGATCAGGGCCGGCGTATCGCGGAGGATCTGCCCGCCGATCTGGCCGACGCCGTAACCCAGGCG
>CAYOXI010000046.1:0-21544 GCA_964407855.1 uncultured Chromatiaceae bacterium | reverse complement strand
TTGCCCGCATCGATGTGGGCGACGATGCCGATATTGCGATAGAGCTTGAGATCTTTCTTCCTGGCCATGATTACGTCTTTTGTGGGGTGAAAAATTGTGCTGAGATTGGCGCCCGGCAAGGTGGTCCGGAACAGCGGTACCGAGGCGCCCGATCAGGTTAAACGCCCATTATATGCCCGGTTCTGTCCCTGCTGCTAACCCCCGGAGGAAAACGACATGGCCGACCAAGTTCCAATAAAGGGTCAGAGGGCCCGCCTGAGGCGCTCCCGGAACGATCGGATGATCGCGGGCGTCTGCGGCGGCATGGCCGAATGGCTGGACTGGGACCCGACCGTCGTGCGCCTGCTCTATATCGTGATCTCGGTCATCAGTGCGGCCTTCCCCGGCCTGCTCGTGTACCTCGTCCTCTGGGCCGTGACGCCGCTGGACGACGCCTAGCATCCCAGGGGCAACGGTCAACCAAGGCCAATGCTACCGGGATGTGACGACCAGCAACCCACACCAGCCCCGTTTCGGGCAAGTTGGCGGCCTTGACGCGATGCTGGCCGTGGGGGGCCCGGGTATGAACGTCTATCTCTGGGCCCTCGCGGGGGCTCTGGTCGGACTGGCACTGCCGGTGGCGGGCCGCTATCTCCTGCAACGCGCTGCCCCGGCTGCTGAAGCCGCAGAGCAACGCGCGCCAGCGGCGCGCGACGCGTCACGGGAAACCCGCCGCTTTGGGCCGGGTTCCGCACCGCTACCCGCCCGCAAGAAGCTCCCGGCAAACTTCCGGGCGACTTCGATCCGGCCTGGACATCAGGCCTGTCCCGCGGTTCAGGAGCTGGGCGGTCGTCGCTTCCTGTCTTCAGATGCGCCACCTCTGCCACTCGCCCGCTGCGACCAGGCCCGCTGCAAATGCACCTATCTGCACCACGCTGACCGACGCTCTGCGGATGAGCGGCGCAGCGGCTGGGGAACCTACGGCGGCTTCCAGCCTGCCATCCCCGGCGGAAATCGTCGCAACCGGCGACCCGACCGCCGCAGGCAATGACCACATTGCGGGTGCAATGATCCGCTCTTAATTGCTATAAGGCCCGCTGGAAACCAGAGGCGGGAGACGCAGCATGTCGGCCAAGCAATATCCGGGTCCACCTCCGATGCAGGTCGACACCGACCGCATCTACCAGGTCACCATCGATACGGCCAGGGGCAAGATCGAACTCGAACTCTATCCGGAGCACGCCCCGCTCACGGTCAACAATTTCGTCTTCCTGGCCCAGGATGGGTTCTATGACGGGGTCGCGTTTCATCGCGTGATCAGCAATTTCATGATCCAGGGCGGTGATCCCACCGGCACAGGGCGCGGCGGACCGGGCTATCGCTTTGCCGATGAACTGGACGGCAATCCCCTGCGCCACGAACGGGGCGTGATTTCGATGGCCAATGCGGGTCCGGACACGAATGGCAGCCAGTTCTTCATCACCCATGGTCCCCAGCCCCACCTGGATGGCCGGCATACGGTCTTTGGCCGGGTCACAAGCGGCCTGGAGGTGGTGGACAGCATCGCCACCGGTGATGTGATGGTCCGGGTGACCGTCGGCTGATGACCAGGCGCCGGAGTTACGGCTTTCCGGCCGTCTGGCTGTTCGCTGCAGCCCGGACCAGACGCTCCCGGATTTCCGGCCGGATCTCGTAGGGCGACCAGTCGGATGGCGGCGTGTACACCCCCCACTCCACCATCCTGTTGATCTGGTGGCGGACCAGCTCCAGCTGGTCCGCCTCGGCAAGCGGAGGCTCATGCAGGCAGAGATTCCGCGGGTAGATGCCACCCCGGGCCATGGCAGCATCGTAGATCGTCTGGTACTGCTCGACCCGCAGGTCCTTGACCAGGTTCTGCCACTGGGCACGTACGCGGAAATCCCGCAGACCATCAATGTCGACCACGGCGCTGACCAGAGTCTCCCCGCCACCCAGGTACTCGGACACGATGTTGCCCCGGTAGTCGATGATCTGGCTCTTGCCGCAGCTCATCTGATGGACGCCACCGGGGAAATAGATGGCGCCGATGTTCGGTGACAGGACGTAGCAGGTGTTGAAGACGGCGTGGGCCCGGTTCTGGATTTCGGCCACGCCATTGCCCATCCAGGGCTCCGGGTACTGGGTACGCCAGATGATCTCGGCGCCATTCAGGGCCAGTCCCCGGGCGGCCTCGGGGTAACTGCCCTCGGCGCAGATCAGCGTGCCGATATTGCCGATTTCAGTGCGGGCCACCGGGAATAGCGCTTCGCACAAGCGCACCGGGTCATCGCCGTATTTCCGGAGGTACACATCCCAGATATCAGTTGGGGCGACGTTAGGCTCCCGGGGATAGAAGGCCGTCTTGTAGTGCTTGTGAATCACCTCGCCCCGGGGATCGATGATGAAGGCAATATTGAAGACCCGGTCTTCCATCAACTCCGGATCCTTCGCCACCATCTGCGCGATGATGTAGACATCCAGTTCTTTCGCCAGGTCACCGAGAAACCGGGTCTCCGGCCCGGGGATCTCCGGCACCACGTCCCGGTAGATGCGCAGATGATCCTCGCCGCCGGCCAGGCACCAGCCGCCGATGCCCCCCTCCGAGACGGCGATCAGCTTCACCGGCAGGTCCAGGCTGCAGTTCCAAACCGCGTAGCGCATGCTGAGCGCCAGATTCTCCAGGTCCTTCATGTAGTCGTCCCGGGTCACAGCCATCCGGGAGACGTTCTGGATGCCGACGGCGGTGTATTGCAGGCGCATGCGCTCTCCCCTTTCCGGCAGCAGGCGGCTGCCCTAAGCGACGGGCCGGACTATAGGTCAGGCAGTGCGGAGTGCGCTACTCTCACCCTGCTCTCACCCTGCCGAATGAGCCTGGAGGCCAGACCCATGTGGATCCGCAAAAGCGACAAGGACCGGCAGACCGGCCGGGGAACCCCGGTGCCGACGCAGATCGTGTCCAACGAGGAATTCCAGCCCATGCCCCAGACCCCCGACCAGCAGCGGGTGGAGCAGCGGATCTTCGAACTGGCAGACCACTACAGCAGCAGGCTCGGGCTGTCCCGGCGCAACTTTCTGCGCACCAGCGGTGGCATGGCCGTGTCCTTCATGGCCATGAACGAGGTGTTCGGCCCGGCCTTCCTGGTCCATGAGGCAGAGGCGGCGGAGCCGGATGCCGGCCGGGAGCTCTGGCCCAGGAAGGAATTCATCATCGACCTCCAGACCCACCACGTCCGGGATTCCATGCCAGGGCCGCTGGGCTTCCGCACCATGACTGCCCGCAAGGGCCTCAACCCGGCCCTCAGCGAGGTGTCCCCCGCCAGGGACAGCCTGCACCGGGCCAACTATCTCAAGGAAGTCTTCTTCGACAGCGATACCGCGATGGCCTGCATCAGCGGCGCCACGATCGGGCCGCCCAGCGCCTATGTGCTGCCCTCGGACGAGATGGTGAAGACGCGCAATCTCATCAATGAAGCGGCGGGTACGCGGCGCATGCTGAGCCACGGTCTGGCGACTCCGTCGACGCCCGACTGGCTGGCCGACGCCGAGCGGCAAATCCGCGAACTGAAGATCGATGCCTGGAAGTTCTACGCCGGCGATCCGGCGGGACCGTGGCGGCACGACGATGAAAAGGTGGCCTATCCGTTCTATGAACAGACGCTCAGGCTGGGCGTCCGCAATCTGTGTACCCACAAGGGGCTGCCGTTGCCCGGGCCGGGCAAGGATTTCTTCCGGCCCGACGACATCGTCAAGGCGGCGCGGGACTGGCCGGAGATCAACTGGATCATTTTTCACTCTGGCATGCAGCACATGCTCACGATGTTGCCTGCCGGCGAAAGCGGCATCGGCCCCGACGGCGATATCCCCTGGACGACGGAACTCTGCAGGGACATCAGGGCCGCGGGGCTGAAGAACGTCTACCTGGAACTGGGTGCGGTGTTCGGCCACTGCGTAGTGACCCATCCGGAAGCCTGTGCCCACCTGCTGGGCCAGTGCATCGCCGCGGTGGGCGCCGATCACGTCATCTGGGGCACGGATTCCATCTGGTGGGGTTCACCCCAGTGGCAGATCGAGGCCTTCCGACGCTTCCAGATTCCGGATGCTCTGCAGGAACAGTTCGGCTACCGGCCGATCTCGGACCAGGATCGGGCGCTGATCTTTGGCCTGAACAGTGCGCGCCTGTTTGACATCGATGTAGACCAGGCCAGGCGCACCATTCCGGTCGACGCCCTCAGCGACATGAAGACCGCCTATCTGGCCGAGGGCCCTGAACCAAGCCTCACCCAGTATGGCTGGGTTGCCTCCGGCTAGGTACCGGGCCTGCCCACGCGGTCAGGATGCCCTGGCCTCCACATAAGGCGCGAAGTTGCAGGTGAAATCCTGGAATGTCGAGTTTGGCTCGAAGGCGAGCGGTCGATACGTGATGTGTCCATAGCCACTCGCCAGCGAGGTAGGCTTGATCAGGGCCGCGCTCGAGACCACGGCGCTGAAATTCTGCCGATCGCCCCGGAACAGCATGGGATCCCAACCGTGGTACATGTACACCATGCCCGGCTGCATGCTGGGTGTGACGTGGGCCATGGCCACGAAGGACCCCAGGGAGTTGAACACCCGGATCAGGTCGCCGTCCGCCACGCCCCTCGCCGCGGCATCCTGCGGACTGACGTAGATGTCGGGCTCTCCCCGGCGCAGGCTGAGCAGCAGCGGATCGTCAGTCCACATGCTGTGGATGCCGTGCCGCAGATGGCCCATCAGCATCTGCAGCGGGTAGCCCGCCAGCCGGAGAGGATCCCTGTGCCCCGGCAACTGCTCGTCCTCGGCCAGGAACCACGCGTGATCCACGTAGAACTGCTGGCGGCCAGTGAGTGTCGGATAGGGCTCCTTGTCCTCCACAGCCCGGATCATCACTGATCCGTAGGGCGCATCCCGCCCGTAAACCACCCGGTCCGTATCCCCGTTGCGCATCAATCCGCGGGCCCGCATCTCGTCGAAAGAGACCTTCGGCACGCCCGGATCCTTGTCGATGAGGAACTGGATCAGATCCTTTGTGTCCCGGATCTGCCCGCCCATGGTGTACAGGTCGTGATAGCGGGTGAAGTCGCGGGGCACCGGCTGACCGAAAAAACTGTCGGTGATGGGCGGAACCGCCCGTTCCGCAGCCCGCTCTGCAATGGCCTTGGCCAGCCGTTCCAGTGCCCGCCAGTCGTCCACGGACTCGCCCAGCGGCGGCACCGCCGCGTCCAGTACCTGCACATAGGGGGTCCGGGCCTCGAGCATGTAGTCCTGGCGCTCGTAGTGATGGGCAATTGGCAGCACATAGTCCGAATACATGGCGGTGATGCCCATGTCCGGTGTCAGCGTGACGACGGTATCGAGTTTCTCGAGCACCTCCGTGCGCCAGCGTCCACCACCCGAGCGCCAGTTGGCCGTGTTGCTGCCGGCGAAGAAGGCCATCTTCCACGGCGTGGCGGCGTAGTCCGGCCAGGCACCGGAGCGGGTGGATTCCTGGAAGTACCGGTCGACCTTGTCGGCCACCACCTTGCCGTAGATCTTCTCGTTCAGCCCCTTGCCGTCTGCGTGCACATAATCCCAGCGCGCCAGCGTTGCAATGCGTAGCGTCGGGGGCAGGCCATCGAGCATGAAGGCGATCTGGCTGCTCGTGTCCCCCAGGTTTTCCAGCTGGAAGCCACCGCCCGCCTTGCCCAGGTTGCCGGTCAGGGACAGAAGCAGCATGAAGGCCCGCTGCAGCAGGTCGCCATGCAGCCATTTGCACATCCGGTAGCCGGTGAAAATCATGGCCGGCCTGGCCTTGCCAAAGCTCCGCGCCACGGTACGGATATTGTCCGGGTGCACACCGCAGATCGCCGCAGCCTTCTCCGGCGTGTAATCGGCAGCGCGCTTCTTGACCAGTTCGAAGACCGTGGTGACGCGCACGCGCCCCGCGGGGGTGCGCAGCGTCCAGGCCCCCTCCAGGGCCGGTTCGATCTCGCCAAGGGCCAGGGTACCGCCAGGAATTACTGCCAGCGGCGAACCGGGCGGTGGTGGCGGGTTGCCGGTCCCCGTGGCCGGAACGGGCTGCTGCGTGCGCGCATCCCACACGTAGAACAGGTTGTCCCGGGCCTCCGGCCCCGGCGCCAGGTCGGTTTCCCGCAGATAGCGGCCATTGTCGGCGCGCACCAGGAACGGCAGATCCGTCTGCTCGCGGATGTAGTCCCGGTCGATCAGATTCTCGGCGAGCAGCACCTGCACCATGCCCATGGCCAGCGCGATGTCCGTGCCGGGCTTCGGGTTCAGCCACTTGTTGGCGTGCATCGCGCTCGGCGTGAACTCCGGCGAGATCGCGATCACTTCGGTGCCGTTGTAGCGGGCCTCCCAGAAAAAGTGCGCATCGGGAATGCGGGTGACCGCCGGATTGCAGTACCACATCAGGCAGCAGCGGGACTTGTAGACCGCCGCCATGGTGTCGCCGAGCAATGGCTCACCGACCGTCATGTGCACCCCGGTCGGCAGGTCGCCGACCCCGGCGAAAGCCTCGGGCAGCTCGATACCACTGATCGTCGCGAAGCGCCCCAGCGCAGCAAATGAGGCCCGCTTGAGCACCATCTGGGTACCCAGGTCGAAACTGATGGAGCGGGGCCCGGATTCGACCGAGTGATCAATGAAGCGATCGGCAATTTCGCCCAGGGCCTGATCCCAGGTAACGCGCTCCCAGCGACCGGCCCCCCGCTCACCGACGCGCTTCATCGGATAGAGCACGCGCTGGCGACCATACATGTATTTGGCGTGCCGCAGCCCCTTCTGGCAGCCGCGGGGCCCGTAGTCCGGCGCATCCTCCGACCGGCCGTACTCACCCTGCTGCTCCTCCCGCCAGACGATGCCGTTACGGACGTAGATGTTGAAGGCACAGGTCCCCGTGCAGTTGGTGCCATGGGTCCCGCGGGCGATGCTGTCCCAGGTCCACTTGCGGCGCATCAGGTCTTCCCAGACTCCATAGGGTATCTGGTCGGCGGACTCGGCCGCGGCAGACGGCGCGTAGCGGAGTGTCAGGGTCGCGGCGAGCGCACCAGCGCCCGTCAGGAAGCCGCGCCGGCTGGTGCTGTTGACCAGGGTGTCGGTGGTGTTCATGCCCGCCTCACTTCCTCTCGATTCATTCAGCTGCCATGGGCGCCCGGCAGTACCAGCCGCATCTCGCCGGCCCGGGCCAGGGCCGCCTCAACCAGGGGCAGCCGGTCATTGCCGAAGTACAGGTCGTCACCGATCAGCATGGTCGGGGTCCCGAAGCCACCACGGGCAAGCAGTTCATCGCCATTGGCCACCACCCGGTCACGGCTTGCGTGCGCCTGCAGGGCCGTCTCGAAGCTGGCCCGCGGCAGGCCAGCCGAGACGGCAGCCGCGCAGACGATCGCCGGGTCGCTGATGTCCCGACCATCCCTGAAGTAGGCCACATAGACAGCGGTCAGGTAAGGCACCACGCGATCCGCCTGCGCAGCCACCACTGCGCCGCGGGCGGCCCACTCGGTGCGCACCGGCCAGCCGCCGGGGCGCCGGATGACCAGGCCCCAGTAGCGGGCCCAGTCCGCCAGATCCTTGGCCTGGTAGCTGGCGCGGGCCGGCACCGGATCGCGCCGGTCCCGCGCGAGCGCCGGATTGACCCGGGCCAGTACGTCGTCGACCAGGACCGGACGGTAGCTTACCCGGGCACTGGTGCGGATCGCTGCCTCCCGGAGCCGTTCCAGGGCGAGATAACTCCAGGGACAGCCAGCATCAAAAAAGAATTCCACCTGAGGCATGGCTGCCATTTCCCCGTTCCCTCAGCCTCAGCGCCGGGCGCGCAGCGCTGTCTTCAGCACCTTGCCGCTGGCGTTCCTCGGGATCTGCCCGATGAATTCCACATGTTTGGGCAGCTTGATGCGGGAAATCCGCGTCTCCAGGAAGGCCAGCAGGGACTCAGCCGTGCAGTCACTGCCTGGACGCCGGACCACGAAGGCCTTGAGTACCTCCCCCCACTTCTCGTCGGGCACACCGATGACAGCGGCATCGGCCGCGCCCGGGTAGTGAAGGATCACCTCCTCCAGTTCCCGGGGATAGAGGTTGACGCCGCCGGAGATCACCATGTCCTTGATTCGGTCAACTATGTACAGGTAACCGTCCGCATCCCGGCGGGCAAGGTCGCCGACCGTCACCCATCCGTCCCGGAACGCTTCCGCCGTCTCCGCAGGCCGCTGCCAGTAACCATTGAAGAGATAGGGACTCCGGGAATACAGCTCCCCCACTTCGTCGGCTGCGCACAGGCTGCCATCCTGGCACCGGATCTCGACTTCGGTACAGGGAAAGGGCTGACCGACGCACTGCTGCCTGCGCAACTGGTCAGGTGGTCGCAGGTTCGAGACGATCCCGGCTTCCGTGGATCCATAGGTCTCGTGGAGGAGCCCCGCCCCGAAGTAGTCCACCAGGCGCTCCTTCATGGCCTGGGGCATGGCCGCCGCGTTGGAAATGACCGCTTTCAGCGTGCTGGTGCGGCCGGCCTCAAGGGCTGCGGGTGAGGCCGACAGCAGGGCATGGTAGTGGGTGGGAACACCGAAGAATCCGGTGATGCCCTCCCTTGCCAGGCGATCCAGGACCTCCTCGGGATCAAAGCGGTCGAGAATCTCGGCATAGCCGCCACAGAAAACCGGCGCCAGGGAAAAGATCATGCCCGCCCCGTGACACATTGGGGCAAGGGCAAGGAAGCGGTCATCCGGTGCGTAGCAGCCATACTCCACGGCCATGCCAAAGATGGTCAGGATCCGGGAGCGATGGGGCACCAGCACACCCTTCGGCTTGCCGGTCGTGCCGGAGGTATAGGGAATCGTGAAGACGTCCCACTCTTCCACCGGACGCAGGCCCGAAACCGGCCGGGACCGGGCCAGCCAGTCCTCGAAACCGGTGCCAATCTCGATGATCCGGGGCCGGTTCGCCAGCGACGCATCGCGGAGCAGGGCTGCGGATTCCGGATCCGCGAAGATCACCCGGGCAACTGCATCATCACAGATGGCCACGATCTCCGGCACGGCGAGGCGGGGATTGATCGTCGCCAGGGCCACGCCGGCCTGGGAGGCGCCGAGCACGATCTCCATGTACTCAATGGAATTCTTCGCGCAGATCGCCCCATGATCGCCGGGCTGCAGGCCGAGGTCGGCCACCAGCCCACCGGCGACGCGGTCGACGCGCTCGAGCAGCTGGCCATAGCTGCGGGTGCGGGCCTGGTGGCGGTAGGCAATCTTGTCCGGATGACGGCCGGTGGCAGCCCGCAGGCCGTCGACCAGCGACAGGTGGCGAAACGTGGCGGGCAGGGACACGGGAACAGGCACCATCGACGGCGCGTCAGGCCGGCAGCCTGAAAACGCGCCGGGCGTTGTCGCACATCAGCAGCTGCTTTGCTTCAGGGCGGAGGCCAAGGGCATCCACTTCCCTGACCGCCCGCTCCGGATCGATCACCGGCCAGTCGGTGCCGAACAGGACTTTTTCCCGGCCGTAGGTATTCGCGTAATGCACGAAGGACGCCGGCCAGTGTTTCGGTGCATAGGCATCACCTGCGACATAGACGTTCTCGTGCTTCCAGCACATGGAGATCATCTCGTCGGTCCACGGAATGCCGATATGGATGCCGATGAGGCGCAGTTCCGGGAAGTCGATGGCCACCTGGTCGAGGCAGATGGGGCGGCCCACGGAGGGCAGGCGGCGCTCCCGGGAATACACCAGGTTGTGACCAACCTGCATCATGATCGGGATGTCGAGTTCGCAGCACTTGGCGTAATAGGGGTAGTACCTGGCGTGATCCGGCGCGAGGCCACACCAGTGGGGATAGAGGTGGGCGCCGACGAAACTGTAGGACCGGACGGCCTGCTCCAGGTCACGCAGCCCCTGCATTCCCCGGAAAGGATCAATGCCGGCCAGGCCGGAAAAGCGGGCCGGATATTGCTGGCAGACCTCATGGACCCGCGCGTAGGGCAGTTCGAAGCCACCCCTGACATTGATGTCCCCCGCCCGCACGGCAATGAGCAGTGAGCGCTCGATACCGGCCCGGTCCATGCGCCCGAGGTAGTCCTCGACCGAGACACCGCCCCGGATCTCCTCAGGCATGCGCACCTGGGCCTTGAAGGCATCATCAAGGCCGGTCTGCCCCCGCTCCACCTCCAGCGGCGTGAAGAGGTTGCAGACGATGTCGATGGCACCGCCCATCGGGGTTGCCGTCACCAGCCGTCCAGAGCGCATTCCCCGGCCGTCCTGGACCGGACCGGAATGCCGGCAATCAGCGGTGCCTGGCGGCCCACCCGCACTTCTCCCGCCATCACATACCACTCGGTGTCCGCGCGATGGTAGCCGCCGGGCCTGTGCCCGGCGGTATCAGATTCCACCCGGGTGGAATCGGCGCCGTTCTCCTCGTCATAGGAGAGATTTTTCTGCCGGGCCTTACCCTGCCCACGGAGCAGCTCGGCGGCATGCCAGCAGAGATCGGTTTCCTGAATCAGTTCGACATGGGGGCGCACGACAACTACCTCCTGGGCTCCTAGGGCCGCTCGCGCCGACCGCCTGAAGGCGCGCAGGCAAGCGGCATGAGAATATCAAGGAAAGCGGTGGCACCATACTCTCCGCAAGCCGCCTTGTGGACAGGCATCCCGATTGGGATACAGTCGCTGCGCCAATACCGGACCGGAGCCCTATACGATGACCGAATACGTCCTCTGGAAGTACGCCCATATCCTGATGTTCGTATTCTGGGTGGGGACCGACATGGGGGTCTATCTGGCTGCCCGCCGGTCCACTGATTCATCGCTGTCCTTCGTCACGCGGGTCACCCTGCTCCACATGGCCCTGCGGATCGAATTGTTGCCCCGCACGATGTGGAAGGCGGCGCTGCCCTTCGGCGTCATGCTCTCCCGGGACCTGGGACTGCTCCCGATCTCCGACCTGGCCGTGGCGCTGGTCTGGGTCTTCAGCGTGGTCTGGTGGGCGATCAGCATGGCCGGCGCCTGGTGGTACGACAAACCGGTCGGCCACCGCCTGGCTCGAATTACCAACTGGCTGACATCCTTCGTCGGTGTGGGTCTGATCGTGCTCTGCCTCGCGTCCTGGCAGGGATATGGCCCCTTCGTCGAGGATGCCGTCTGGCTCCATCTCAAGGTGGCCCTCTATGGCGTCATCAACCTGATGGTGGTCTGGATGCTGTTTGCCTTTGACCCCATCGGTGCAGCCTTCGGACGGCTCGCCGTGGAGGGCTCGAAGCCCGAGATCGAAGCCATCATCTCGAGAACCATGGAAAAATCGACGATCATCATCTGGTCGACGTATGCCCTGATCGTCATCGTGGGTTTCATCGGGACGACGAAGATCCCCGGATAACGGCATCGCTGGCCATTGACTTGCTATGGTCAGTGACAGACTGATCCGATATATTCCGTTGCCATGAAGATCCCCGCTTCCCGGAAGGCAAGCCAGCAGTTACTGGGCATTCTCGCCGCTACCTGCACCTGTGCGCCGCTCGCTGCCCAGTCGACCGACGATCAGGGTCCCCGCTACACCTATCTGGATCTCGGCTACCAGTGGCTGGACGTCAGCTACGCGGTGAAGCAGGAAGGCGGCAGCCACGAAGGTTTCAGGACCAACGGATCCCTCGGCATTGTCCAGTACGATGCCTTTGGCCTGCACCTGTTCGGTGAGTATTTCAACGGCGATCTGACCGGCGTGCCCGGCGCCTGTCCTGGCGATCGGGACTCAAGTGCCTACGCCGCTGGCCTTGGCGTCAGCTGGGGGTTTCGGGAGAAGATCGACTTCATCGGGCGAGCCGGCTTCGTGAACGTCGAGATCGAACTGCCCGACGCGGAGTGCAATCTGCAGAGCGTTGATGACAGTGGCTACCTGGTGGAGGGCCTGGTCCGCAGTGCACTTTCCGACAGGGTGGAATTCGAAGGCGGCATCCGCTACTCGGATCTGACGGGCATTGGCCATACCGATCTGTTTCTGGGTCTCGGATACCAGGTGACGGATTACCTCAGCCTGCGGGCCCGCGGGGTGGTCTTCGACAACGACACCGGTTTCGAGTTGTCTGCCCGCTTCTATTTTGGCCCCTTCCTCGCCAGGGATTTCCTCTTCTAGGCTGCGGGCCGGTCCTGCAGCCCGGGAACCGGCCTGCCCACCATGCGTATCCTGATGGTCACCGCTGAGTACGCGCCCTTTGCCAAGACCGGCGGGCTGGCGGACATGGTGGCGGGCCTGGCCGACAGCCTGAAGTCCGCCGGTCATGACGTGCGGGTACTGATGCCCGCCTACCGGGGACTCAGGGGCAAGAGCGTGGACGCCCTGCGGGACACCGCAATCGCCACCGGAGACCCGCAGATCTCGCCGGTCGCCTTGTCCGGTACCCACCCCGGGTACCGGTTCTGCCAGGCTGCCACGGACCCGTCGCAGCCGCAGATCTACCTGCTGGATGCCCCGGAGTTCTTCACCAGCACCAGTCTGTATGGCGGCGGGGAGCTTGAGGCACGACGCTTCGCGCTGCTGGGACACGGCGCGCTGCGTCTCTGTACCGTGCTTGACTGGTCTCCCGACATTATTCACTGCCATGACTGGCATGCGGGCCTGGCTCCCCGGCTGCTACAAGAAGGTTATCGGGAAGTCCCCGCCCTGCGTGATGCCCGCACCATCCTCACGCTGCACAACATCGGCTACCAGGGCGTCTTCGGCCGGGAACTGGCGCCCGAGCTGGGGCTCATGGGTGATCTGCCCACTGCCAATCTCAATTTCCTGCGGACCGGAATTGAAAGCGCCGATGGCCTGACCACTGTGAGTCCAGGCCACGCGCTGGAGATCCTGACACCGGAGTATGGCCAGGGGCTCGATGGTCTGCTCCGGGAGCGGAGTGACCGGCTCATCGGCATCCTCAACGGGGTTGATTACCGCGCCTGGGATCCGGCGACTGACGCCTGCCTGCCGGCCGGGTATTCGAGCGCCGCCTCGGCAGGCAAGACCCTTTGCCGGGCCGACCTGCGGCGTGAGGCTGGCCTGGAGGCAGACCCGGCCTTACCCCTGCTCGGCATGGTGTCGCGGCTGGCCGGCCAGAAGGGCCTTGACCTGCTGCTCGAGGCACTTCCCCGGTATCTCGAATCCCGTGAGGTACAGGCTGTCGTGCTGGGCCAGGGGGAAGAGCACTACGCGGTCGGCCTGACGGCGCTCGCCGGCCGTCATCCCGGGCTGTTTCGCTTCATCGACGCCCAGGACGAGGCCCTGGCGCGACGCGTACTTGCCGGCAGCGATGCCTTCCTCGTGCCGTCGCTCTACGAACCCTGCGGCCTCACCCAGCTCTACGCCCTGCGGTACGGCTCAGTGCCCGTTGTACGGGCGACCGGTGGCCTGCGGGATACGGTTTCGCACTTCGATCCGGTGACCGGCAACGGCACCGGCAGCGTATTCCGGGATGCCGACGGCACCGGCCTCGCCTGGGCAATCGACCAGATCCTGGCCTGGTGGCGGGTGCCGGAGCACTGGTCACGGGTGACCAGCAATGGGATGGTGGCGGACTTCTCGTGGCAGCACCAGACGCCCCACTATGTCGCAGCTTACCGGCGTTTTGCCAGCGGGGCCTGAGCATCCAATTCAGGCCGCGACCTGACAACCCGGCATCCGGTCGGACACAGCCGCCTGCCGCCGGCACTGGCTGGCAAAGCCCGGGGGAATCTGGTTCCAGTCGAACCGCCAGCGCCAGTTGCCCCTGGGAGTATTGGGCGTGTTCATCCGCGCCTCGGTGCCCAGCCCGAGCAGGTCCTGAAGCGGAAACATCGCGATCCCGGCCCGGGATTCCCAGACCATCCGCAGCAGTGCCCCGGGCATCTCCTCCGCACTGCAGCCGAGCACCTGGTGAACATAGTCCCGTGTGCCTTCGGGCAGCTCCCGGTACCAGCCAACGACGGTGTCGTTGTCGTGGGTACCTGAGTAGATGACCGCCAGTTCTTCATGATTCGCCGGCAGGTAGGGATTGTCTCCGGTGCCATCAAAGGCAAACTGGGCGACCAGCATGCCGGGCAGACCAAACTGGCGGCGCAGTGCATGCACCTCGGGCGTGATGGTGCCGAGATCCTCGGCGAGAAAAGGCTGTCCGCCGATGGCCTGCCCCAGCGCGGTGAGCAACTCCGCGCCGGGTGCCGCCTGCCAGCGGCCCCCCGCCGCTGTGGCGGCTCCGGCTGGCACTTCCCAGTAGGCTTCAAGGCCCCGAAAATGGTCAATACGCAGGTAGTCAAAGCGCCGGAGCTGGGTGCGAACCCGGTCGATCCACCACCGGTAGCCGTCGGCCTGCATCGCATCCCAGGCATACAGCGGGTTTCCCCAGAGCTGGCCATCCGCGCTGAAGTAATCGGGGGGAACGCCGGCCACGCAGTCGGGCTGGCCTTGCTCGTCTACCCGGAACAGCGGGCGGTGCCACCAGACATCCGCGCTGTCGAGGTCCACGTAGATCGGCAGGTCGCCGATCAGTTCCACGCCCGACGCACGGGCGTGACTCCGGAGGGTCTGCCACTGGCGGGCAAAATTCCACTGGATGAAGGCGGTCTCGAGAATCTGCAGTCGTTCCTCCGCCAGCAGCCGGGCGATGGCGGCGGGTTGTCGTTGCCGGATTTCCTGTGGCCAGGTCCACCATCCGCCGTCACCGAAACGCTCGCGGGCGGCACAGAACAGCGCAAAAGGCAGCAGCCAGGAGCGCTCGGCCTGCCAGCAGGCCGCGAATGCGGCGTGCTGTGCGGCCGTTGCATGGCGCTCGAATGCCCGCCAGGCCTCATGGAGCAGCAGGGCTCGCCCGGGCCAGTCCTCGCCGGCCGCCACGCCGGCTGGCTCAAGCCAGCCGGCTTCGACCAGTGTGGCAGGGTCCACGAGTCTGGGATTGCCGGCGAAGGCTGAAGTGGTCTGATAGGGTGAGAGTGACTCCCCCACCGGCCCGACCGGCAGCATCTGCCAGAGGCTGAAGCCGCTGTCCCGGAGCAGATGCACGTAGCGGTCTGCGTCGGCTCCGAGGGTGCCCGCCTCCCACTTGCCCGGCAGCGACGTCGGATGCAGCAGCACCCCCGCGCGGCGTTGCCCGCTGCCAAACAAGGCGGCCACGCCGCCCGGACCGGGATCGCCGCTCACCACTCGGATACAGGCCTGGGAGAAACCGGGGCGAGCATATCGGGGGTCACGAGTACGACGCCCTGCTCCGTGACATGAAAGCGCTCCTGGTCGAGTGCCAGATCTTCGCCGATCACCGTGTCGTCGGGGACGACACAGCCCTCATCGATGATGGCCCGGGAAATCCGGCAGCCCCGGCCGACGCGCACGTGGGGCAGGACGACGGTCCGGTAGATGTCGCTACGCTCATCCACCGTGACATTGAAGAACAGCAGGGACTCGCGCACGCTGGCGCCCGAGATGATGCAGCCCCCGGCGACCATGGAGTTGATGGCGGATCCGCGGCGACCATCCTCGTCGAGCACGAACTTGGCGCATGGCATCTGCTCCTGGTAGGTCCAGATTGGCCATTCGGCGTCGTAGAGATTCAGCTCCGGGCTGACAAAGATCAGTTCCATGTTGGCATCGTAAAAGGCATCAACGGTCCCTACGTCACGCCAGTACGCCTGCGCCTGGGTTTCTACGGTCTGGAAGGGATAGGCAAATACCCGGTCGGTGGCGATCGCTCCCGGCACGATGTTCCTGCCAAAGTCGTGGGCGGAGGCAGGATCCGCCGCGTCTGCAGCCAGCACCTCGTGCAGATATTCGCGGTTGAATACGTAGATGCCCATGGAAGCCAGCGCGAGATCACTGCGACCCGGCATGGGCTCCGGCTTCGCCGGCTTCTCGCTGAAGCGCGTAATCCGGTTGTCGTTATCTACCGTGGCAATGCCAAATTCGCGCCCGGTCTCGACTGGCACTTGCACCATGCCCACGGTGATGTCGGCCTGGCGCTCCACGTGGTAGGCGATCATCGGGCCATAATCCATCTTGTAGACGTGGTCTCCGGCCAGCACGAGGACCAGTTCAGGAGCGTGCGCCTCGATGATGTCGAGGTTCTGGAAGACGGAATCAGCGGTGCCCCGGTACCAGAGTTCGCCGAGCTTCTGCTGGGCCGGTACCAGCTGGACAAATTCACCGAGCTCGCCCCGCAGGTAGCCCCAGCCCCGTTGCACATGCTGGATCAGGGAATGGGACTTGTACTGGGTCAGCACCAGGATCTGGCGAATCCCCGAGTTCACGCAGTTGGACAGGCTGAAATCGATGATCCGGTACTTGCCGCCGAAGGGGGTGGCCGGCTTGGCCCGGTGGGCGGTGAGGTGCTTCAGCCGCTCCCCTCGCCCACCGGCCATGATCAGGGCCATGGTGCTCTTGGTCAGCTGGCTGACGAAGCGGCCGGACCGCGCCGGCCGGCCCGCGTTGCCGGAATAATGGATGCTCACAGGGATCAGCGGGTCCGATGTGTCAAACTGGGGCCCAATGTATCACCATAGGTCGGCCTCCAGCCATGCCAGCAAAGTCTGCGCAACCACCGGCGCCTGCTGACTGGACCGTCATTCCGGAAGACCTCCAGCGGCTGCTCGATGCCCGGCAGCACGATCCCTTCGCCTGGCTGGGCCGCCATCCACTGCCCGACGGGCAGATCGTCGTCAGGGTCCTGGTACCCCACGCGGCGACGGTTTCGCTGGTCGATTCCGGCGAGCCACTGCAGCGGATCGGCAACACAGACCTGTTCCAGTGGTCCGGACCACCTGACTCGTTGCCGGCAAATTATCGCCTCCGGGTCATCGCCGGCGACGGACACGCCAGGGAATTCCACGACACCTACAGTTTCGGACCGCAGCTGGCTGAGGCCGATCTCGCCGCCTTCAATGCAGGCACACAGTGTGCGGCCTACCGGTTCATGGGCGCCCACGCGGGTTGCGTTGATGGAGTACCGGGTACCTGTCTGGCTGTCTGGGCACCGGACGCGGAGCGCGTGAGTGTAGTCGGTGACTTCAATTCCTGGGATGGTCGCTGCCACCCGATGCGGGTGCGCGGCAGCTCCGGTGTGTGGGAGCTGTTCATTCCCGGACTGGCAGAGGGTCCCTACAAGTACGAGATCCGGAATCGCCACACCGGGGAGCTGCGCATCAAGGGCGACCCCTTTGCCCGCCAGTCCGAGTTGCGGCCGGCAACGGCCTCGCTGCTGGCCCCGCCTTCCCGCTTTGCGTGGACCGATGACGCGTGGCTGGCGAACCGCCGGCAACGGGACTGGCTGCACGCGCCGATGTCGGTCTACGAGGTCCACCTTGGCTCGTGGCGGGAGGCAGCCGAAGGTGGCCGGCTCGGCTTCCGCGAAGCCGCCGAAACGCTCATTCCCTACCTTGTTGAGCAGGGCTTCACTCACGTGGAGTTCCTCCCCCTGACCGAGTATCCCCTCGACGAATCCTGGGGCTATCAGCCCGTGGGCTATTTCGCGCCAACGGCCCGCTATGGCAGTCCGGACGACCTGCGTTTCCTGATCAATGCCTGTCACGTCGCAGGCATCGGCGTCCTGCTCGACTGGGTACCCGGTCACTTCCCGCGGGATGACCATGGCCTTGCGCGCTTTGACGGCTCGGCACTCTTCGAGTACGCCGACACCCGGAAGGGCAGCCACCCGGACTGGGGCACCCTGATCTTCAACTTCGACCGGAACGAGGTCCGCAGCTTCCTGCTCTCCAGTGCCCGGTTCTGGCTGGACGAGTTTCATGTGGACGGCCTGCGGGTGGACGCCGTGGCCTCCATGCTCTACCTCGACTACAGCCGCAAGGACGGGCAATGGGCGCCAAATATCCATGGCGGTAACGAGAATCTTGAAGCCGTACGTTTTCTGCGCGAACTGAACACGATGACCCACCGGGACTTCCCCGGCACCATCACCGTAGCGGAGGAGTCAACGGCCTGGCCGGGCGTCAGCCGTCCGGCAGACACGGGTGGTCTCGGCTTCAGCATGAAATGGAACATGGGCTGGATGCATGACACGCTGAAGTACTTCGCGCTCGACCCGGTACACCGGAAATTCCATCATCACCTGCTGACCTTCGGCCCTGTCTACGCCTTCAGCGAGAACTTCGTGCTCCCCTTCTCGCACGACGAAGTCGTGCATATGAAGGGCTCATTGCTGGGGCGAATGCCCGGCGACGACTGGCAGCGCCGGGCCAATCTGCGGCTGCTCTATGTGTTCCAGTGGACCTATCCCGGCCGGAAGCTGCTGTTCATGGGCTGCGAACTGGGCCAGCCCTGGGAGTGGAACCAGGCGGCTACCCTGCCCTGGCACCTGCTGCGCGACGCGGCGCACGGTGGCATCCAGCGGCTGGTGGCTGACCTCAATCGACTTTACGCCGGAGTGCCTGCCCTCCACCAGCTCGACTTCAGTCCCGAGGGATTCGAGTGGCTGCAGTGGGACGACGGCGAGCACTCGACCTTGAGCTTCCTGCGTCGCGGTCCCGGCACAGTGGCGGTGGTAGCCCTCAATTTCACGCCGGTGCCACGGGGTGGCTTCCGCGTCGGGGTGCCCGCTCCGGGCAATTACCGGGAAATCCTGAACTCGGATTCCCGCTTCTACGGCGGCAGTGATCTGGGCAACGACGGAATCCTCACGGCCGAACCGGTGGCCTGGATGCACCAGCCCTGGTCCGTGGTCGTGACGCTGCCCCCGCTGGCAGGGATCGTGCTGGTTCCTGGGATCTGAGTCCGGCGAACGCATCAGATCCGGCGCATCAGGCCCAGCGCATCAGACCCAGTTCGTGTGGATGAGCCAGATCCGGGTGGGTCGGTATCGCCCTGACCTGATAGCGAAGGGCACCACACCAGGGTGAAGCCAGGGACACCCGATAGCGACGACTGACCGCACCTGCCTCCACGCCGACAGCACTGAAAGACTGGACAAATACCGGCTCGCCATCGATCTGACGCAAACCGGATCCGGACACGCCGCCGTCCGCAAAGCGGCGCACTGGCACGGTGACCTCGGAGCAGAGCTCCCGGGAGACGAGGCACTCCACGCGCACGTCCTCGGGCAGCAGGCCATTGAGGGAGACGTCGACCTCCAGCGTGACGACCTCGCTGAACTCGACGCGCGAGGGCGCCGTACCGGCAAGCTGCAGCGTCACACCGGGCCAGGCGATCCGGACCCGTCGCTTCCACTCGGACAGGTTGCGGGCGGCGGCATGGTGGTTGTCGGACAGCAGCCGGCCCCGACGGGCGGCCGGCCCATAGTAGATGCTGGCGTAGTCCTGTACGACCCGGTTCATGTTGAAGTGGGGCAGCACCGTGGCCATCGAATGCTTGCACTTGCGAACCCATTCGGGGGAGTAGCCGAGGCGCTCGTCCCGCGCATAGTAAAGGGGGATCACCTCATCCTGGAGGATCTCGTAGAGCGTGCGGGCATCATGCTGGTCACGTTCCGCCGCATCGTGGCTGCGGGGTGATGGCGGTATGGCCCAGCCGTTCTGACCGTCATAGGCCTCGGCCCACCAGCCATCAAGCACGCTGACGTTGACCGTACCGTTGATGGCAGCTTTCATCCCGGACGTCCCGCTGGCCTCCATCGGATGCACCGGGGTATTCAGCCACACGTCCACCCCGGAGGTCAGGAGTCGGCCAAGGCCCATGTCATAGCCCTCGACCAGCAGCACCTTGCCGGCAAACTCCGGCAGGTTGCCCACGTGGTGGATCTGGCGCAGCAGTTCCTGGGCCGGATGATCCGCCGGGTGGGCCTTGCCGGCAAAAACGAAGACGACAGGCCGCTCATCGTTGTCCACCACCGTCCTCAGCCAGTCGAGGTCGTTGAACAGCAGGGTGGCGCGCTTGTAGGTGGCAAACCGGCGCCCGAAGCCGATGGTCAGCGCATCGGGTCGATCCGGGTCGACATACTTCAGCAGGCGGCGCAGATGAGCCTCTGACAGCTTGTTCCGGGCGTGTTGCCGGGTAAGGCGGTCCCGCAGACCCCGGAGCATGCCCGCCTTGACCTGCTGACACACGTACCAGAAGCGCCCGTCCGGGATCTCCTCGATCTGACGAAGCAGATCCCGATCGACCATCTGGGTACGCCAGCCGGCTCCCAGGTTCTGTTCGAGCAGGTCGGCCCACTCCGGCTGCATGAAGGTCGGTACGTGCACACCGTTGGTCACGTAGCCGATCGGATTCTCGGCCGGATCGACTTCCGGCCAGTGGCTGGCGCAGATCTCCGCCGTGACGGACCGGTGCAGCCGACTCACCCCGTTTACCTGGCGCGCGCCACCGAGTGCCAGCCGCGTCATGTTGAAACCGGCGTGCTGGCTGCTTTCCGCCGCCAGCGCGAAGAAGTCGTCCTCGCTGACGCCCAGGTCTGCAATCACCTGCCGCAGACAGTTCTGGACCACATGCCTGTCGAATACATCGTGGCCAGCAGACACGGGTGTGTGCGTGGTAAACACCGTGCTGGCCGCAACCGCCTCGATGGCGACGGGGAATTCCAGTCCGCCGGTCACCAGCTCCCGGACGCGCTCCACAATCTGGAAGGCCGCATGCCCTTCGTTGATGTGCCAGACCCGGGGTTCCCTGCCTGCTGCCCGCAGGGCTCGCACGCCGCCGATACCCAGCACGATCTCCTGGCGCAGGCGCATGTCACTACCGCCGCCGTAGAGCTGTCGGGTGATCTGGCAATCCTCCGGGTCGTTCTGGGGAAGATCTGTATCCAGCAGCAGCACCGGCACGCGGCCGACGTCCGCCTGCCAGACCCTGACCGCGACCGCCCGCCCGCCGAGGTCACAGCTGACGACGATCTCGCGCCCTTCGCGGTCGATCGCCGGCCTTACGGGCGCGTCATCCGCGGGAATGGTCGCGTACTCGGCAATCTGCTGCCCGTGCTCGTCGATACGCTGGTTGAAGTAGCCCTGCCGGTACATCAGGCCGACGGCCACGAACGGGAGCCCCAGGTCGCTGGCCGTCTTGCAGTGGTCGCCGGCAAGAATACCCAGACCGCCAGAGTAAATGGGAAAACTCTCGTGATAGCCAAACTCTGCACAGAAATAGGCCACCAGATCGTCTTTGGTCAGTCCGGCCGGACGGTTGCCGGCTGATTTCTCTTCGAGATAGGAGTCGAACTCGGCGAGTGCCCTGCGATACGCACCAAGGAAGCTCTCGTTCGACGCCGCGTTCTCGAGCACGCTCTGGTCCACGCAGCGAAGGAAAACCCGTGGGTTGCGTCCGGTCTTCCACCACAGGTCCCGGTCCAGCAGGTCGAACAGGTGCCGCGTGGGACGGTGCCAGCTGAACCAGAGGTTGCCGGCCAGATCCTGCAAGCGCGCGATCTTCTCGGGAAGCCTGGGTGAGACGTGTAAGGAAAACTTCTGGCGGTTCATGGCTTGTGCATCGGCTGCGGGCGTCCCTGTCGCAGTAGTACATTATGCATGGCGCATCGCGCCCGGCCAATTCGGTCACTGCCGGATCGGGCAGAGGTAGTGGTGGGCCGTGATGGATTTGAACCATCGACCAACGGATTAAAAGTCCGCTGCTCTACCAGCTGAGCTAA
>CAYOXI010000045.1:0-21690 GCA_964407855.1 uncultured Chromatiaceae bacterium | reverse complement strand
CGCTGGCGCCTGGCTGCCTCGCTGGTCCTCGGTCTGGGTGTCCTGGCCCTGATCAGCTCTGCGGCAGATGCCTGGCGCCTGCGACAGGAAAGTGCCGCACTGGCCATCGAACTGGAACAGGCCGTCAGCTATACCTTCCCGGGCACGCCGGCTGGTGCCGACATCCGGGGCCTCGTCAGCGCCCGGTTGCAGGCTGCGCCGGCGGGTGGAAACGCCGGCCAGGGCAGCCAGTTCCTCAGCACGCTGCGTACGGTGGCGGATGCGGTGACGCGGACCGGCAGTGCCAGTATCGAAAGCCTCAACTATCGCGCAGGCGTGCTGGAACTGCAGGTGCGTGCACCCAGCGCCGAGACCCTGGATGGCATTCGCAGGCTCGTCGCCGAGAACGGTCAGCTGAAGGCCGAGATCCAGTCGTCCAATGCCGTCGGTGAACAGATCCAGGGACGGATCCGGATCACCACAGGGGGGGGCTGAGGAGCACGCCATGGATACCGATACGATTCGCCTCCGGTTTGAGAAGCTCGAGCCCCGGGAACGCTGGCTGGTGGCCCTGGCTGGCGTGGTTGCACTGCTGGCTCTCGTGTATCTCCTCGCCTTGCAGCCCTTGTCCGCCGCCCGGGCCCGTGCCGGGCTTCAGCTTGAAGAGCAGCGACAGCTCCTGCTCGATGTTGAACAGGTTGCGCGGCGGCTGGGTCCTCAGGCCAGCAACGGCCGTTCCGGCCCGGTTCCCGCTACTGGAGAATCACTGGTGGTCCTGGTGGACCGGTCCACCCGGGAACGCGGACTGGGAAGCTACCTGAAGCGCAATCAGCCCGAAGGCACCGACGGTGTCCGGCTGCGCCTCGAGAATGCACCCTTCGATACGCTCGCCGGGTGGCTCGGCGAGCTGCAGTCGCGCTACGGCCTGGTGACCACCTCTGCCTCCTTTGATCCCAGCGGCGAACCCGGCCGGGTCAACTCCAATCTCGTCCTGGCCGGCGCGGGTCGCTAGCCCGGCAATGCGGCACCTTCGCTGGCTGGCCCTCGCGGGTCTCCTGACCTTCCTTGGCTCCCTGATCGCACTCCTCCCCGCGCGGGTTGCGCTGCCCGTGGCGGGCATCCCCGAGGCCGCGGCCAGCGGGCTGTCGGGCACGCTGTGGAATGGCACGGCACGGCGGCTGGAGGTTGCCGGCCTGGTCCTGAGTCCGGTGTCCTGGCAACTGCAGCCGCTGCAACTCCTGCGTGGCCTCATCCAGGCAGACGTCGATGCGAAGCTGCCGGGTGGCTTCCTTACCGGCCGGATTGGTCTGGGGCCAGGTGGTAGCTTCAGGGCCGCGGGGCTGGAGCTGACGGCGCCGTTGCAGGTCATCGTCCCAGGCGCTGCGGGCGTCGGGCCGGGCAGTCAGCTCAGTGCCCGCATCACCGAACTCGTCATTGCCGACGGACGGATTTCTACCGCTGTTGGCACGCTGCAGACTGCCGGTGTCGCGCTGCCGGTTCCCGGTCCTGCAGCAGGTTTGGCCACGGGCAGTTACGCACTGGAGTTCGCAGCAACTGATCTGCCACCTGATGAACCCCTGACGGGCCTGCTCACCGATACCGGCGGGCCGCTGGCCGTCCAGGCAACGCTGCGGTTCACGCTGCCCGGATCCTACGAAATCGAGGGGACGGCCCTGGCTCGCCCGGACAGTCCGTCCGAACTGGGACAGGCCCTGCAGATGCTCGGACCCCGCGGGCCGGATGGGTCGCACCGCTTCAGCCTGGCGGGATCCTTCTAGGCAACAGGTTCCGACCTCAGTCAACGGACTCGATGCGATTCAGCAGCGGAAAGTACAGCGCCGTGCGAATTGGGCGGGGGTCCAGCAGGGCGAAAGCCTGTCGGTACGCCGTCAACTGCTCCCGGTAGCGGGCGGACTCGGAGCGGATGAAGGCCGGCAGATCTCCTCCCTCGTGGCTGCCAGTCTTGTAGTCAATGATCCACCGTGTGCCGTCGGCAGCAATGAAGGACCGGTCAACGACCAGATTCCGAAGCCCCTCGTCGAGCATGGCCGTCAGCGGGTATTCACTCACCGCTTGCTGGTGCTTCCCCGACAGCACCCAGCGGCCCTCCCCGCTCGACACGGCACGTTCCAGCACGGCCCGCACCCGGTCGGTTGCCCTCGCCAGCTGCTCCTCCTCGACACCTGCCCGCACGAGCAACTGCTGGCAACGGGACATGAGCGACTCAACCGCAGCCACGTCAAAATTCTCCACGCCGCGCGAGCCGATATGCTGCAGCCAGCGATGGGCTATGGAGCCCGCCTTCCGGGTCCACGCCCCTGCCCAGTCATAGGGCACCATGGACCGGGCCATCGGCCCGGATGGTCGCGGCATCGTAAGCCCAGGCAGGGGCCCCGGCCGTCGCCAGCCTGCCGGCAGGCGCTTCAGGACCGGTTGCAGCCAGTCCCGGGTCGGGTTGTCGCGATCCGGTTCCGGGCGCCTCGTCAGGGGTGCGGGTAGCCGGGGCCAGCCATCGGCAACAGCCGGCCACAGCCGGTGCAGGAGGCTGCCCGGACTGGGCTGCTCCCGGGCTTCGCTGGCCTCGTCGCCGGCCTCGCTGCCTGGCTCGCTGTCCGGGTGGCTGCGGGTCTGGTTGCGTACCTGGCCCAGCAGATGAAGCTTGCGGCGCGCTCTGGTCACGGCGACGTAGAGCAGCCGCGCGTCCTCCGCCTCCCCCTGGATCCGGCGCAGGCGCCAGAGCAGCTCGTAAAGCGGATCATCCCCGGCGCCGCGGGCATTCACCGGCGCCAGCAGGATGCCGATGCGATCCGGGCCGCCGCCGGCCGTCAGGCCAGGTTCGTCCCAGAGCAGCATCGGGCGGCTGTCCCGGCGCGGCGGGAGCCCCAGGCCCGGCACGATCACTGTGTCGAACTGCAGGCCCTTGGCCTTGTGTATGGTCATGATCTGCACGGACGCCCGGGCAGCGGCCAGGGATGCGGGCAGCTCATCGAGCGCGCTGGCCATGGTGTCAAGATCAGGGCAGGCGCCACCCACCTCGAAGCGCTCGAACTGGTCGAACACGAGGTCGGCCAGACCGGCTTCTTCCTCCGCCACGGCCGGGCCGCCCAGTTCGTTCCATAAACCCTCCACGACACTGCGCAGGGGCACCGCGCCCAGTCGGCCGATGGCCAGGTCCATCGCGGCGGTCAGGCGACGCACCCGTATTTCCCCGTCGGTACTCAGCATCGGACGATCATCAGGACAGCGCTTGCCACCCTCAAGCACCAGATGGCAACGTTCGTGGAGTGTCTGCTCCGCGGGTCCCTGGCTGAGGACCTCCAGATCGGCCAGGGTCAGCCCGCACCACGGAGCGCGCAGCAGGCCGAGCCAGGCCAGCCTGTCCCCCGGATGCAGCAGCGCCCGGGCCAGGGTCAGCAGATCGTTTGCAAGCTCCGTCTGACCGAGCTGGACGAGGTCGGTTGCGCCGAACGGGACACCCGCCTCACGCAGGGCGGCGACGATCCGCGTCGCGTGACTGCGGGCGCGCACGAGGATGCCGATGCTCTGGCCGGGGGAGCCGCGCAGCGCATCCTGTACGATGCCAACCACGCGCGCCGCTTCGGCGTCGCTGTCTCCCCAGGGCGTGGCATGCAGGATGACCGGGCCCGGGGCGATCGTCCCGGCATCGACCGGCTCAGCTGCGTCATCCCGCGCCGCCACGGCTGGAGCGAAGGCGACCGCGCTGGTCAGCAAGTTATCCTGACCGGGAAAAACAGCAGGGAAATGCCCGTTGACCCATTCCACCAGGGGCGCTACAGACCGGAAGTTGGAGCGCAACTGGATGAACTCAAGAGGTATACCCGGCAAGCCTGACTGGCGGGCCCCGAGGAAGAGACGCACCTCGGCCTGGCGGAAGCGATAGATGGACTGCATCGGGTCGCCAACCAGGAAGAGCGTCCGCCCGTCGCCCGGTGTCCAGCCGCGCGTCAGGGCGGTGAGCAGGGCGTACTGGGGGCGAGAGGTATCCTGGAATTCGTCCACGAGGATATGCCGCAACCGCCAGTCGACGCGCAGCGCCAGCTCGCTGGGCGATTCCTCGTCGCCAAGCGCGGCCCGGGCTTCCGCGGCAACCTGACTGAAATCCGTCTGGCCGGCAGCGGCACAGACGAGTGCCAGCTGGGCCACGGCGATGGGGAGTACGCCGACCAGCGCCTCGAGGGCGCCCCACTGCGACTCGCCATAGACCGGCGCGGGCAGCTTGCGAACCCGGACCAGCGCTGCCTGGAAGCCCGGTACCGCAGCCAGTGCAGCCAGCAGGGATAGGGCCTCGGTCTTCAGTGCGACCTGGGCAGGGGGAAAGCCGCCGCGTACATCCAGTCGGACTCGCCAGCCGTCCTCTTTGGTGAGCAGCAGGTCTGCGGCTGCCTGCCACCAGTCCAGGCGGCCGGCCGGGTCCGGGTTCTGCATCCCGTCAACGGTGAGCGGTGCACCCCGGTTGCGGGTGGCGCTCGCCACGACGGTAACCAGACGGAACCGGAGCTGGTCGGATAGCAGGGCTTCCAGCACGCGGATATCCCGCTCTACCAGGCTGGCCAGTCCGGCCTCCAGCCGGGCCCGCAGTTCGACAGGCTCCATGCCGGTGCCAAGCAGGGGCAGCCACTGCTCGCGGCTGCCCAGCAGGTTGGTCAGCAGTGTGATCAGCCGCTCCGGGTCGACATCGAGGTGACGAAGCAGGGTCGCGAGCCTGGCACTGACCGGGTCGTCCTCACCGAGCTGCAGCAGCGTGGTCTCGGCGGCTTCACGGTAGAGGCGCCACGGCTGATCGCTGATTTCCCGCAGTACCCCGCTGCCACTCGTGACGGGGGTTCCCTGTGCCAGGGCCGCGTTCAGGCTGTCGATGGTACTGATACGCAGACGGGCCGGATGAAGACCCAGCTGCCATCCCCGCTCCGCGTCGCGTTCGCGCACGGCCGCCACCAGGGTGGCCACCCGCCGGTCGAGGGGACGTTCACTGGCCGTGCCGGCGCCGGTATCGAGCGCCAGCGCTGTGGCAATGCGCCGGCGCATTTCCGCTGCTGCCTTGCGCGTAAAGGTGACTGCCAGGACCTCCTCGGGTTCTTCGGCGTGGGCGAGCAGGCGCAGAAAGCGCTGGGTCAGCAGTTCGGTCTTGCCGGCACCTGCCGGTGCCTGGACAAGAAAGGAGCGCCCCGGCTCCAGCGCGCGCTCCCGGTCGGCATCATCCGGCGCTGGGTTTTGGCTAGTCATGCCCGTCATCGTCCAGAACAGGGTCGTCCGCGGATTCGTCATCCGGCAGCCCGGTCCGGGCATAGACGCGCGTCAGGCTCGCGAACTGGCCTGCGGCAACCCGCCGGTCCCGGGGATCCACCCGGAAATCCCCCGCGGCGAATTCGGTGGCGAAGTTCTCGAGCTGGACCCGCCAGCCCGTCAATACACCTGCCCAATCCGGCTCCGACAGCTTGAAGAACCGTTCCGGCGTGCGGATCCCGGGGCGGTCAAGGCCCGCTGCACCGACACCCCGCAGTTCCACGCCGCTGGCCGACAGCGAAACGAAAGCCACGCCATCTGCGCCGCCCGTCACGGCATACAGCGGCAGCTGGCAATCCTGCAGCCGCCGGTGGCGCCAGCCGCCAGTCGTGACCTTTCCCGTCTTGTAATCCAGGACCAGGGTCCGCCCGTCAGGCAGGCGATCGATCCGGTCCGGGCGGATATCCAGGGTCAGGGGCCCCACCGTCACCTCCCGGTCCTGCTCCATCTGGGCCTCGAAGTCGGGCCAGTTGGCCTCCAGCTGCCGGAGTCCGGAGGCGAGACACCAGAGCCGGGCGTGCTCCAGCTTTCTCAACGCGTCCAGATAGGGTTCCGGACCCGGGAGCACTTCAGTGAGCACGGCGTCCGCAAGCGCATCCAGCCGTTGCCGGAGGGCTTGTTCATCCATCCGGTGGAGGCCGTGCCGGTACTCCGGAGCAGCGTACAGCGCCGCCAGGACGCGATGAGCGATGATCCCGCGCATCCGGCTGTCCAGGGGCCGAACCGCGCGCGCCAGCTCACGCCCGCGCAAGCGATGCTCAATGAAGGCCCGGGCCGGACACACGGCCTGGGTGGACAGGAGGCTGGTGCCACCCCGGACCTTGCCAGTCCTCAGGAATGGCCCCGGCGGATCCTCAGCGAGAATTTCAGTCCGCCCCGAGGCCGCGATCTGCGTCCGCTCCGGATGGCAGTCGGGCGGGGGGTCCTCCGCCGCATCGCATGCCCCCGGGCTGGCGCCGAACGATGCCAGGAGCGGGCTCATCAATGCCTCTGCCTGGTCCTGGACCTGGGGCCAGCTGAGGGTGATCTCGGTCGCGCTGGACAGCAGGTTGCGGAGCTGCGCCTCACTGAACGCACGCAGCCCCGGCGCCGAGGCGGCAGGTATGCCTGCCGAGCGCTGCAACGCGAGTGGCACCAGGGCGTTTACCCGGGGCACCGGTGGCCAGCGGTCCGCCGTCAAGCCGCACACCCAGAGACCGTCAAAATGCTCACCGACCGTTTCCTGCAGGCTGAGGATGCCGATCCCGCCTGGCACGATCTCGGGCTCGAAGTTGCGCTCGCGGGCGAGTTCAACGAGGTTGCCCAGAGCTTCCACGCCTGGCAGCCTGCCCAGTACCTGGCCACTGCCGGCAAATGATTCGAGCAGCGCCTGCCAGGCCTGGGTCGCCTGATACTCCTCGCTGGTCAGGGCGCGATCGCCGGGCCAGCCAGCGGCATCGAGCACCTGACTCCAGTGCGCCGCCCAGGTACTGCAACTGAGCGACTCGTCCGGCAGGGCGGCTTCCAGCCCGGCCATCTGCGCGAGTCGTTCTGCGGTGTCGGGTGCATGTGGCTTTGCCAGCTTCGCCAGACGACCGGCCGGCATGGTCAGCATCAGCCGATCCCGGAGCCTTACCTCGGTGTGCGCCCGGCCGGCGGCTTCCCGACTGGCCTTGCCCCAGTAGGGCGAACGCAGCAGCAGGCTCGCCTGGCTGAACAGGCCCGCCTGCCCCGCAAACTGCAGCAGCTCAATGGCGGTGTGCACGACCGGATAGTCCGTGAGCGACCGTCCGCCGGACAGTGCAACTGGCCGCGCTCCCGGTTCCCGGAGCTGCCAACCCGGTGCCAGCAGGTCCAGACCGAGTCGGCGGGCCCGGCTGGCCCATTGGTCGAGATCCGGCAGTACGATGGCCAGGTTGGCATCGGGACTGGTCTGCCGCCGGCCTTCGGCCCAGCGCAGGGCGCGCGCCAGTTCATCGGTTTCGTCGCGGGCCGTCACCACCCGGGGGACCACTGGAGATGGCGGCTCCTGTTCCGGCAGTACATCGCAGCCGGCCAGCCGAAGAGCCTCGGTCAGTCGCGCATGGGCGGGGGTCCGGGGCTGAAAACCCCTGAAAGCCATTGCCTCGGGCAGAACCATGTGGCCGGCTGAGCAGTCAGCCACCAGCTGCTGCTGGTACGCCCCCGCATCGGTCCACCTGTGCCTGCGCAGCTCGGCCGCATAACGCCTGGCCCAGCGTGCGAAGGCGCGATGGTCATCGGTCTCGGCTGCTGCCGCCAGGGCCTCGGGCGGGATCTCCCAGTCCTGGCAAAGCCGCCACGCGGAACAGGCCAGCTTGCCGATGACTGCAGCATCCATGCCGAGACCCTCGCGGGCCAGCAGTCGCCGCCAGACCAGCCGGCTCTCCGCGTCGGCCAGCAGGCGCAGGCGACCGGCGGGGGCGCCGTTGACCACGGCGGACTCCCAGCAGCGCTGGAGCCAGGCGTCCTGGGGGAGGATGTCGGGTGTGGGCCACGCCCTGAGCCCGGCGGCTGACTGCAGGGCATCGTGTGACCGGCGCAGGTGCCGTGCGAGACGATGGGTCGCAGTGACAACGACACCGCGCACCGGCGGGGTGTGACCGGCTGCTTCAGGCCGCCCGTTCGGCGGCATAGCCTTCCAGTAATTCGTGCATCCGGCGGAAAACTTCCCGCAGCGTGTCCGCGTCCGGCAGGTTGGTGATACGGAAGTAACAGTTGTCCGGGAAATTGAAGCTGGTACCCGGTGCCACCAGTACGTGCTTCTTTTCCAGCAGGTCCAGCGCGAAATCCTGATCGTCGAAACCGGGCAGCTTCTGCTGGTCGACACCGACGAAGGCATACATCGCGCCCGATGGCGGCTGGACCCGCAGGTAGGGACTCGCAGCGACGCACTCCAGGATGGCCCGCCGGGATTCGTGCAGGCGCCCCCCCGGGCGGATCAGCTCGTGAATGCTCTGGTATCCGCCGAGGGCGGTCTGCACGGCCCACTGGCCGGGCACATTACTGCACAGGCGGAGGGATGCCAGCAGGTCCATCGCCTGCAGGTAATCGGCGGCATTCTCCCGCGACCCGCTGAAGGATACCCAGCCTACCCGGTAGCCGCAGGCCCGGTAGACCTTCGAGAGGCCGCTGAATGTGGCGCAGAGCGTTTCGCTGACGAGCGTTGCCAGGGGAATGAAGCGCGCATCGTCATACGTCATCTGGTCGTAGATCTCGTCGCTGAAGATCACCAGCTGGTGACGCTCGGCGAGAGCGACGATGGCGCGCAGTGTGGTCTCCGTGTACACGGCACCCGTCGGATTGTTGGGATTGATGACCACGATGCCCCGGGTGCGTGACGTGATCAGGCTGGCGATGGCGTCCAGATCGGGTTCGAAACCGGTTTCCGGCCGGCAGGGATAATGAACTGCCCTGCCCTGGTTCAGCGTAACGCTCGCGGTCCACAGAGGATAGTCGGGGCTGGGCACCAGGATTTCGTCACCCGGATCCAGCAGCGCCCGTAGCGTGAGGTCGATAAGTTCGCTGACTCCGTTCCCGATGAACACCTCGTCGGCCGTCACCCCGCTGACACCCCGGGACTGCTGTTGCATCACGACGGCTTCGCGGGCCGGGAAAATTCCCTTCTGGTGCGAATAGGGCTCAGCAGCCGACAGGTTCTCGATCATGGCGAGACGCATGGTTTCCGGTGCCCGGAACCCGAACCGGCCAGGATTGCCGATATTCAGCGAAATGATCTCGTAACCCCGGCGCTCCATGTCGTGGGCGTGATTGGCGAGCCGGCCACGGATCTCGTAACGGACACCCTGCAGGGCATCGCTCGGCTTGAAGGGATTTGTCATTGGGGCATTCCGGGCAAACTGTCTGCGGGGCCTGCCCGCTGACGGAACTGGGTGGACAACAGGAAAGCCAGTCCGATGAGCACCGCGATGAGCATGAATGCCAGGCCATAGTTGCCGGTCTGGTCCCGGATTGTCCCGATCACCGGGGGACCAAGCCCGCCGCCGAGGGTATCCAGCACCGTGACCACACCAAGGATCTTGCCCAGATGCCGGGGTCCGAAGAAGTCTGCCGCGAGCAGCTGCAGCAGGGTATAGAGGCCACCCCAGCCAAGCCCGAACAGGAAGAGCCCGCCCCAGATCACCGATGCCGCTGGCTGGAGCAGCACCACGGCGCCGGTGAACATGATGCCCAGGGTCGTGACGAAGACCAACTTCTTGCCGACCCGGTCAGCAATGACACCGCTCAGGACCTTGCCGATCAGGCCCATGTAGAACAACACGGTGTAGCTCAGCCCCGCGTCCATCTGGGTGAAGTTCCGTTCGAGCATGTACAGATTGAGATGGGCCTGCGTGCCGATGATCGAGAAAAAACTCAACATCGCGATGCAGGTGAGTATCCAGAAGTTCCGGGTACGCAGGGCTTCCGGGAGCGCCATGCCGCCCAGCTCCAGGGTCCCGTTGCCCGCCGGCAAGCCTGGCAGGCTCTGCCGGCTGAGGTCAGCCGGTCGCTCCCGGATCACGAACAGCACCAGCGGAATCAGGACGAGCGGCAGCAGGCTGGTCCACGCAAAGGCGCCGCGCCAGCCGACTTCGTTCATCAGCGCCACGTTCAGCGGCGGCAGCGTGCCGTTACCCAGGCTTGTGCCGGCGAGTGCTATTCCCAGGGCGAGCCCGCGGTCCTTGATGAACCAGCGCGAGATCAGGATGACATTGACGACCAGACCGGCGGAGGCCAGCGCCGAGGCGAACAGCACGTGGATCCAGTAGATCTGGCTCAGGTTGTCCACGGTCGAATACAGGAAGTAACCCGCGGACAGCAGAATCGCACCGAGAATCATCAGCGGTCGCACGCCATAGCGGTCGGCGGCAGCCCCGGCCAGCGGCGCCATCATGCCGCTGACGATCAGCGTGATGGCATCCCGCGTCTTCAGCTGCGCGAGGCTGATGGGCTGGTCGGCAGCGCCGTTCAGGGCATCAAGCAGCGGCCTGTCGAAGACATTGAGGCCACCCAGCGTCATCCCGTTGGTGACGAGCAGAATGAAGCCTGAGGCGATGGCAATGATCCAGCCGTAGTAGAGTCCGTTGCCGTCGCGTCCCGTCACTCACTGTCCCCTGCCCTGTCTGGCCCGCCACCATACCGGAACAGGCAGCGTTCCCCAAGGTCGTCAGCCGACCGGCATTCCGGGTATAAGATCCCGTCATGCTCAAGTACATCGCAACGGTCACGCTCCTCGTCAACCAGCTCTCCGGTGTGGAAAGCGCGTATCAGGAACACCTCGGCTATTCGACGGTGCATTCGGGGGTGGTCTCCGCCGGGCAGGCCGCACTGTGGGATACGCCGGCCATGCGCGGGCGCCCGTTCGTGATCATGCAGGCCGAAAGCGGCCGACCTGTCTACCTGCGCTTCATCGAGGATCCGGCTATCGTTCCGCCGGAAGCCGGCACCACCCACGGCTGGAACGCCGTCGAACTGGTTGCCCGTGACCCGGACGCCCTGGTACGACAGTTCGACGGTACCCCCTTCGAGGTCGTCGGCCCGCCACGCGACCTGTGGGCGGCGCCGGATGCACCCCGGGCCATGCAGGCCATCGGTCCCGCCCGGGAACTGCTGTATTTCACCCGCGTAATCCCCTCCGGCTTCAGCATCCCCATGTCGGCCGCGGCTTCCCCCGTGGACCGGGTCTTCATCATGGTCGTTGGCGGGCCATCCATGCCCGCACTGCGGGACTTCTACGGCGATACCCTCGGCCTGCCCGTTGGCGCAGTCACCCCGTTCCGGATCACAACACTGTCGCGCGCGCTGGGCCTGCCGGTTGATACCACCTATCCGCTTGCCATTGCGTCCCTGCCGCGGGAGTTCCTGATCGAGCTCGATGAGTACCCGGAGCAGGCCAGCGAGCGGCCAGTTCGATCGGGTTCACTGCCCCCCGGGCCAGCAATCGTGAGCTTCGGCGTCGAGGAACTAGACGCCTTCGACCTGGTCTGGCGGGCCGAGCCCAGGCGGCTTAGCGAGTTCCCCTACAACGGTCAAAGGGCTGGCGTCACCGTCGGCCCGGCCGGTGAGTGGCTGGAGCTGATCGAGATCGCCGGGCTGCCGGACTGACGTCCGGGTTCAGCCGATGGCAATCAGGCGCTGCCATCGTCCCGTTGAAGATCGACCAGCTCATACTCGGTGAGCATGTAGCCGCCGATCACACCCCTCAGGAAGACGTAGTCACCATCGGCTGTGCACCAGATGTCGTAGGCCGGGTGAGCCTGCGGCAGGCCCGGCGAAGAGACGAAGCGGAAATGGAGGGCGTCAAAGGTTCCGGCCTTGACCGTGATGCTTTCCTCCCCCACGTACTCGACGCCAAAGCCGATACGGAACAGCATCGGACCCGTCGCGCCGCGATGATCGGGCGAGGAAAGAAGCATTTCGTCGATGCTCTGCAGGCCCGGCCCCTTATGGCGGTCAAAGAGCTGCATGTGCCACGCGTCGCAGGCGATAGCGTGATTCTGGAATGCCTGCAGACGTCCCCTGGTTTCCATGCGCTGGGTGACCCTTCCATCCAGTGAGGTCCAGGTCTCACACTCGGCGAAATCCGGCCCGAAACGGAACCAGCCGCTACCCATGAAGCGGTCGTTCACCGTGAGGCGCACGAAGCAATCCGTCGGCAGCCAGTGCTCATCCAGACTGTAGACGATGTCCCGCATCACACTGGGGCGGTCGTCGATCTCGGAGTGGGCCGAACAGGTGCGCCGTCCATCGCTGTGTACCGTGATCTGGAAGTGCTCCCTGCCCCGCTCCTGGCCCACCCGGTCGGGCTTGTTGCTGGTATAGGCAATAGTGCCGCGGATCGAGCGGTGGTCCCGCTGGAGGATGCTGGTATTCATGTCTGAAGAAATCCTGAGAACGAAACTCGGGGATGCCGGCCGGGCCCTTTAACGTCTCAGGCCCGGCACCGGGTCGGGGACTTTACGGGGAAACCCGTTGGGAGCCAACCGCCGGAACGTCAGCCTTCGCGGACGCCATCCCCCTTGGCCACTGGTCGGTGGGGATCCCGGATCCACTCACTCCAGGAGCCAGGGTAGAGGGCTGCACCGGGTAGTCCGGCCAGTTCCATCGCGAATATGCCCTGGCAGGCGGTGACACCGGATCCGCACATGCAGGCGGCCGCCGAGGCCTCATACCCCTCAAGCACGGTCTGGTAACGCGCCCGGAGGGTGGCCGGGGCCCTGAAGCGGCCATCCGCGGCCAGGTTGGCGGCATAGGGTACGCTCACCGCGCCCGGCACATGGCCTGCCACTGGATCAATGGGCTCTGACTCGCCCAGATAGCGCTCGCGCGCGCGGAGGTCGAGCAGCCGCCGCTCGCCGGACTCCAGGGCCAGCAGCAGCTCATTGGTCGTGACGACCGGCATGGCACCGGGCTCCGGCACCAGGCTTCCCGCCCGCGGAGCGGGCGTATCGACGGCCACCGGCAGGCTGGTCTTTTGCCAGGCAGCATAGCCGCCATCGAGCAGGGCGACCTCCCGGTGGCCAAGCCAGCGAAGCAGCCACCAAAGGCGGGCCGCGAGGGCGCCGCCACCCTCATCGTAGGCGACTACGCGGGTTGCCGGTCCGATGCCGAAGCTCCGGAGTCTTGCCGCCAGCTTTGCCGGGTCGGGCAGCGGATGTCGACCCCCGTCGGGATGCCGTTCGCCGGCCAGATCCCGGTCCAGGTCGGCATAGAACGCTCCCGGAATGTGCCCCTGGTGGTAAAGCCTGAGGCCTGCGTCCGGCTGCACCAGGTTGAAGCGGCAGTCGACGATCACCCAGTCTGGATCTCCCAGGTGTGCTGCCAGGTCACCAGCGGCCACCAGCAGGCCGCTCATCGCTGGTTCCCGGCGTTGCCGAGCTTGTTGAACGCGATGCGCTCGTTGAAAATAACCCGGTCCACTCCCTCTCCCAGTCCCGTTAGCCAGGATGCCGCTTTGGAAAAAATCATCGTATGCCTGAAACGCGTGGTTGACTACAACGTGCGTATCCGGGTCAAACCAGACGGCTCGGGCGTCATCACCGAGGGCCTGAAGATGAGCATCAATCCCTTTGATGAGATTGCCCTCGAAGAAGCCCTGCGGATCCGCGAGCGGGGCGAAGCACAGGAAGTGATTATCGTATCCATCGGTCCGGATGATGCCCAGCAGCAGTTGCGCACAGGTCTGGCCATGGGAGCCGATC
This sequence comes from uncultured Chromatiaceae bacterium, assembly GCA_964407855.1. Lineage (GTDB taxonomy): Bacteria > Pseudomonadota > Gammaproteobacteria > Steroidobacterales > SHZI01. The sequence continues at coordinate 8,209 of CAYOXI010000045.1, read as the reverse complement.
GGGCCATCCTGGTGCAGACCACGACCGAACTCGAGCCACTTGGGGCAGCCCGGGCCCTGCTCGCGATCGTCACGCAGGAGCAGCCGGGCCTGGTGCTGCTTGGCAAGCAGGCGATCGATGATGACTGCAACCAGACAGGCCAGATGCTCGCTGCCCTCTGGAACCGGCCGCAGGCAACCTTTGCCTCGAAGCTGGAGCTGCAGGGAGACCGGGCGACCGTCACGCGCGAGATTGATGCGGGCCTGGAGGTGCTGGATGTGGACCTGCCGGCTGTCGTGACCACTGACCTGCGCCTGAACGAGCCCCGCTACGTGAAGCTTCCCGACATCATGAAGGCCAAGAAGAAGCCGATCGACGTCGTCGAACTGTCGGCACTCGAGGTAGACGCAACCCCCAGGCTGCGGGTGCTGCGCCACGAATCGCCCCCGGCGCGTTCCCGGGGCGTCATGGTGCCGGACGTTGACAGCCTGCTGGCTGCGCTGCGTGACCGGGGGCTGCTGGCATGAGCAGCATCCTCATCATCGGCGAGCACGATGGACAGCACCTCAACCAGAGCACGGCCCGTTGCCTCAGTTGCGCCACGGCGATCAGTCCTTCCGGCGCGGACATCCTGATCCTGGGGGCAGCCATCGACGGCGTTGCCGCGGAGGCTGCCGCGCTGACCGGTGTCGAGCGGGTACTCGCGGTCGTAGTTCCCGGCCCTGCCCGCCTGTCGGCGGCGGAACTGGCACCGCGGGTCGTGGCCCTGGCCGCCGGCTACGACTATGTCCTGGCACCCTCAACCACTTTCGGCAAGGACCTGCTACCCAGGGTCGCTGCGCTGCTGGATACGCCCCAGATCAGTGACGTCATGGAAGTCCTTGGCCCGCGGACTTTCCGGCGGCCAGTCTATGCGGGCAATGCGATCGTCACCGTGGAAGTACCGGAGGGCCTGAAGGTCGTGGCCACAGTGCGGGGAGCATCCTTCAAGCCGGTGGGCGGCGGCAACCAGGCTCCGATAACCCAGCCGGAAGTTTCTGCCGAGATTCCGGCGCATACCCGCGTGTTGGAGCTGCGTGCTGCCGCCACCGACCGGCCTGACCTGCAGACCGCCCGCCTCGTGATCTCGGGTGGTCGCGGCGTCGGCAGCGCGGAGAATTTCGCCTTGCTGTTCAGCCTGGCTGACCGCCTCGGCGCCGCCGTCGGCGCGTCCCGCGCTGCGGTGGATGCCGGCTACGTGCCCAACGACATGCAGGTGGGCCAGACCGGGAAGATCATCGCCCCTGATCTGTACCTGTGTTTCGGCATCTCGGGCGCCATCCAGCACCTCACCGGAATCAAGGATGCCGGCACGATCGTTGCCATCAACAAGGATGCCGAAGCGCCGATCTTCGAGGTGGCAGACTTCGGACTGGTTGGGGACCTGTTCGAGATCATCCCGGAGATCGAAAAGCGCCTGCGTTGACGAGCCGTTCCCCGCCGTCGCTGCTCTTGCTTGGGATAGCGAGCTCCCTCTCGCCGTTCGGCATGATTGTTGTGGTCCCCACCCTGGGAGCCATCGCCGACCAGTTTGACGTGGGCCAGGGACAGGCGCAGTTCCTGATTGCGACTTACCTGCTGGGGCTCGGAATCGGCCAGCCGGTGGCCGGCGCGCTCAGCGACCGGTATGGCCGGCGTCCCGTGGTGCTCATCGGCTTTGCCATCTTCACACTCGCCAGCCTGGCCTGCGTGTTCGTCACCAGTTTCTCCGGCCTGATCACCGCGCGCCTGGTCCAGGCGCTGGGTGTCAGCGTTGGCACGGTCGGTTCGCGGGCCATTGTGCGCGACACCTATGATGCGCTGGGTTCTGTACGTGCACTCACGTGGATCGGCGCTGCAATGGGCGTCGCGCCGGTGATCGGACCACTCATTGGTGGTCTTCTCACTGCATCAACCGGCCCGCAGTCAGTATTCGCTGCCAGTGCGGGGCTGGGCCTGCTGGTGACAGTAGCCATGTACCGTCGCCTCAGCGAGACACTCAGGCGGGGCCCCGTGGGTGATACCCGCCTCCCGTGGACCACGAGCTACAGCCAGTTGCTGCGGTCCCTGCCCTTCATGGGTTACACGCTGATGTATGCCTTCATGCAGGGTTGCTTCTTCGCGTTCCTGGCCGTGGCAGCCGTCGTCTTTCGCGATCATCTGGGCATCAACGAAGGCGTTTTCGGTGCGATATGGGGCGGGATGGGCCTCGTATACATAGCCGGCGCCCTGGGCGGAGGCAGGCTGACCTCGCGACTGGGCGCGCGGCCGACCCTGCGGGTGGCAACGCTGGTCATCGTGGTTTCCGGCCTGTCACTGGTCATCGGCGTGACCCTCATGGGCGTGACACTTCCGACCCTTCTGCTGCCCCTGACCCTGCTGATGGCAGCGTCCGGGGTCCAGACGCCGCTTGCCATGGCGGGTGCCGTCAACTGTCGGCCGGACATCGCCGGCACCGCGACCGGCCTGTCGAGCTCGCTGGCCCTGGTACTCAGTGGCAGCTTCAGCATCATGGCTGGCAGTGCCTACACGGGGAACTTCCTGCCGGTGGCCGGCATCATCGCCACATCAGCGCTGCTGGCCGCCGCAGCCTATGCCATGACGCGCTGAGCTTCACTCCCGGCAAGCGCCGGGCGGACGCTGACCACGGCATGGCGATCGCAGGCATAATGCGGCAGGGATAGTCCCCGGCAGCGGACACGGGTTGATGGATCAGGCGAAACTGCAACGACTCCTGCGGGAGCTCCAGGCGGAGCTGGGCTCGGCGGAAACCCTGGATCCGGAGTCCCGCGCGCTGGTTGCAGAGGTATTGGTTGACCTGGCTTCCAGTCCGGAGACAGTGCAAGCCGGGCACCATGCCACGGCTGCCAGCCGGCTCCGGGAATCGGTCCTGCGCTTCGAAAGCGAACACCCCAGGCTCGCCACGGCGGTCGGCCAGGTCGCGGACGCACTGGGCAAGCTCGGGATCTGAGGATCTGCCGAGCGCCGCTCTCAGCCTGCGCCGGGCTTCCAGACACCCAGGAAAGCCGACAGCGCCACGCCGGCCCAGATCGCCCATACATAGGGCCGGCAGGCCATCAGGCCCGTGTACATCTGGCGATCACTCTCCGGCGTGACCCCCTGCCCTGCCATCATGCGGAACCCGTCGATGAACGGCGGCAGCTTTTTCCGGATCATGAAGCCGCAGAAGATCAGGAAGGCAAAGATCAGCAGCTTGGCTGCGAGCCACGGGAACGGCTTCAGCGGGCCCGTGATCCAGTGGTAAACCACGGAAATGGGCAGCGCAAAGATCATCACAAAGCGGAACCAGTAGTCCCCCTTGGCCAGCATCCGGCCGAAATCCGTGCCCTCCTTCGCATGGACCATGTGCACGACCCAGACCCAGATGGGACCGAGTGCCACGATCCCGATCATCTGCCAGGTGGCATGCTGGTAGCCGATGAACTCGGCCAGGATGCCGCCCACCGTGAGCATCAGTGCCAGGCAGTAGCGCGGCAGCATGTCCAGGTTGATGAAGATCTTGAAGGCGGTCAGCCGGGAGTCGCGCGACAGCTTGTCGTTGACGACAAAGGTACTCGAGTAGAACACCCCGGCATCACCGCCCAGCCAGTAGACGAAGAGCAGGATGTGGATGTACTTGAAGGCCGCGTAGAAAAACGGCAGCGTCGCGGGGACCTGCATCTCGTCCATGGGAGACTCCTGGAACGGCTCTCGGAAATCGGTTTCAGAGCTGGCCGAGCACGCACTCCGCCGTGCTCACGGTGAACTTGCCTGGTGCTTCCACGTTCAGTTCCCGGACGACGCCATTCTCCACCACCATCGCGAAGCGCTGCCCCCGGTGGCCCATGCCGAAGCCGGTGGCATCCAGCTCGAGACTGAGTGCGCGGCTGTAGTCGCCATTGCCATCCGCCAGCATCAGGATCGCGTCGCCAACGCCCCGGTCCTTGCCCCAGGCATCCATCACGAAGACATCGTTGACGGACATGCAGGCGATGGTATCCACGCCCTTGGCGCGCAGTTCTGCGTGATGCTTCAGGTAACCAGGAAGATGGCTGTTGGAGCAGGTCGGCGTGAAGGCGCCAGGCACCGAGAACAGGACAACCTTCTTGCCCGAGAACAGCTCGTCGGTGGAAATCGAGCCGGGACCTTCCTTGGTCATGATCCCGAACTTGCCTGCCGGTAGCCGGTCGCCAACCTTGATCGCCATGCTGATGTCCTCCGATGCTGTCGTGCTGCCTGTACTGACCCTACGGTCGCCGGGGGCTGGTCAGCCAGCCCGGGACCGCATTGTACAGCTCATGGCACCAGTGTCAGCGCCACAGCCGGAATGAAGGTGACCACCAGCAGGCCAACCAGCAGGATGCCAATAAAAGGCAGGACAGCCCGACAGATGACCCAGAAATCCTCCCGGAAGGCCAGCATGGCCACGATGAGATTCAGTCCGACAGGGGGAGTGAGGTAGCCGATTTCGAGGTTGACGGCCATGATGATCCCGAGGTGGACGCTGTCGATCCCCTGTGCTGCAGCCAGGGGCTGGAGCAGGGGCGCCAGGATCAGCATGGCCGACCCGATATCCACCAGACAGCCGGCCACCAGCAGGAGACCGTTGATGGCCAGCAGGAACAACTTGGGACTGCTGATCCACTCAGTGAGTGAGCTCACGAGCATCTCGGGCACCTGCTCGTAGGTGAGCAGGGCATTGAGACTGAGGGCCAGCATCAGGACAGGAAACAGCGCCCCCAGCAGACGAACGGTCTCGCCCATCACTGCATAAAGGTCCCGCACCACAAGTTCCCGGTGTATCGCCAGTTCCACGACGATGGCATAGACCACAGCCACTGCGGCGGACTCGGTGGCCGTGAAGACCCCGGAATATATGCCGCCGAGGATCAGCACCGGCATACCGAGGGCCCAGATGCCGCTCCGGACTGCAGCGAGCAGTTCGCGCCCATCAAGGCGCCCTCGCGGAAGGTGCCTGTTCCTCGCCACCGCCCACGCAATGAGCAGGCCGGTAATGAGCAGCCCCGGACCCACCCCGGCGATGAACAGTCTGGTGATCGACGTCTGGGTCATCACACCGTACAGGATCAGCGGGATGCTCGGCGGAATGATGATGCCGAGTGTGCCGCCCGCACAGAGCACACCCAGTGAGAAATGACGTGAATAACCGGCCTTCAGCAGCGCCGGATACATCACGCTGCCGATCGCAAGGAGTGTCACCGTACCGGAGCCCGAAACTGCCGAGAACAGGGCGCAACTCAGCACTGCGGCCACGGCCAGGCCGGCAGGCACGGGGGCCGCAATGGCCTGGCATATGCGGACCAGACGGCTGGCGATCCCGCCCCTGGACATGATGTTGCCTGCCAGTACATACAGTGGAATGGACAGCAGGAGTTCCCGATTCGCGATTTCCCACGCGTCCAGCAAAATCCAGCGCGGATCGCCGTCGGTGAGGACGACGTAGGCGTAAACCGCCGCGCCGCCGAGAATCACGAAGATGGGCTGGCGCAGCACCAGCAATGCCACAATCAGCAGGCAGAGGAGCAGGATGCTCACGCCGCCGGAAGCCGGTTCTGCGCGGCGCCAACACCGGGCGGCCGCAGATCCGGCCACAGCGCGTACAGGCCATGGCGCAGCGCGCCGAGGCCAAAGACGAGTGGCAGGATGGCCTGCAGTGGCCAGAGCAGATTGCCCAGTACCGGACCCCTCTCGGCCAGCTCCCGGGTTTCGAGTACGACCGGGACTGCGAGGCCGAGGAATCCGGCGCAGCAGAGCGCCGTCACCAGTTCCTGCAGGCGAATCAGGCCAGGTTCCCAGGAGGCTGGCAGCCACCGGTCGGCGAAGCGCGGCCGCAGATGGGCGCCATCGGCCGATGCGACGCCGAGGCCCATCAGCACCATGACCCAGTTGCCATAGAGACCGAGCTGTAGTGCCCAGGGCAGGCCGGTTCCCCGGATCTCCCGGCTCACCACATCCAGGAAAACCACGGTGACAAGGACGACGAAGGCAATGACGGCGAGGCCCCGTTCGAAGCTGCCAAGTCTCCTGAGCAGCCGGTCGACCAGCACCGGCGCTACCTGATCAGTCACGCTCAGGACCTCCGCGCCACTGGACTAGCAGGGCAGCGTCTGCCCGTCCCAGGCATAGACCGGACCGATCTGATCCGGGCGAAGACCGGCGATGAGCGACCGCATGGCCCGCACGCTTTCCGGAGCTTCAAGCTCTGCCCCGGCCCCTCCCATATCGGTCTTCACCCAGCCCGGGTGGAGTGCGATGGCCATGACCCCCCACTTGCGCAGGTCGATTGCCAGGGATTTGGTGGCCGCATTCAGGGCCGCCTTGCTGACGCGGTACCCGTACAGGCCGCCCAGCGCATTCAACCCGGTGCTGCCGAGGATACTGGTCAGGTTCACGATGATTCCCCGTGGACTGCGGGCCAACTGCCCGATGAAGCATTCAGTCATTTTCACCGGCGCGAGGACATTGATGCGCAGCGTCCGCTCCCAGTCGGCATAGTCCACCGAGCCGAACTGCTGGTGCGCAATCCCGTCAGGCGAGAATGGCACCCGGCCAAAGTAGCCGGCGTTGTTGATCAGCACATCGATCGTGTCATTGGCCAGCTTGGCCGCCAGGCTGGCTATGTTGTCGAAGTCACTCACCTCCAATGGGTAGTACTCGACGCGGCAATCCGGGTTCTGGACAACCTCGTCAAGTTCAGCGGACAAGCTTCGACCGGTCGCAATGACCCGCCAGCCCTCCCGCGCATACTGGCGGGCAAATTCCAGGCCGAGGCCGCGGGTGGCTCCGGTAATCAGGACTGTCTGCACAGTAATTCCCCTCCATCTGCGGTGCGGCTTGCGCCCCGCCACGCCTTGCCTCGGTCGGGGCCCGGCAATTATGCTCCCCCGCCTTGCAACCGGAGATCAGCCATGTCAGCCGCAGCCGAGAACATAACACCGAGCAGCGAAGCCCGGGCCTTCCTCGCCCGGAAGCATCAGCTGCTGATTGGCGGCGAATGGGTAGCCTCTGCTGCCGGGGAGTCCATCGCGGTCATCGATCCTGCAACGGAGGACACCCTGACCCGGGCCGACCTGGGCGGGAAGCAGGACATTGACCGCGCGGTGTCCGCCGCCCGTACCGCTCTGAAGGGCGAGTGGTCGAAGCTGACGAGCTATGACCGGACCCGGCTGATCCTGAAACTGGCCGACGAACTTGAGGCCAACATCGGGCTTGCGAGTGAACTTGAGTCCCTCGACAACGGCATGCCCCTGATGGTGGCCCACTATTCCATCGCCTCCTTCGGCTGCGAATTTTTTCGCTACTACGCCGGCTGGGCGACCAAGCTGCACGGCGAAACCATTCCGGTATCTCCCCAGGGTGTCCGCAACGGTGAGTCACTCACCTATACCCGTCGCGAACCCATCGGCGTGGTCGGGGCAATCATTCCGTGGAATGCGCCGCTGGTCATGGCTGTCCTGAAGCTGGGTCCTGCCCTGGCGGCAGGTTGTACGGTGGTGCTCAAGCCGGCGGAGCAGACGCCACTGACGGCGCTGCTGCTGGGCGAACTCACCCGGCGGGTGGGTTTTCCGCCCGGTGTCATCAATATCGTGCCCGGACTGGGCGAAACGGCGGGTGCTGCCCTGGCCGCCCATCCCGATGTCGACAAGATCGCGTTTACCGGCTCTACGGAGGTCGGCAGGAAAATCATCCTCGCAGCAGCCGGCAACCTGAAACGGGTAACGCTGGAACTGGGGGGGAAATCCCCGATGGTGGTCTTTCCTGACGCTGACCTTGACCGGGTCATTCCTGGCGTTACCCGGGGCGCGTTCTTTCTCCAGGGGCAGAACTGCATGGCGGGTACGCGCCTGTTTGTCCACGAGGACATATTCGACCAGGTTGTGGAACGGGTGGCGGAGATGGCGGGTCAGTTCCGGATTGGCCCAGGCCTGAACCCGGAGAATGATCTGGGTCCCCTGATATCGGCCGAGCAGCGCGAGCGCGTCATGGGCTATGTGGACTCGGGAAAAAAATCCGGTGCCGAGCTCGTCTGCGGCGGGGAAGCGCTGCCGGGTCGCGGCTTCTTCGTCAAGCCAACGCTGTTTGCCCGCACAACCATGGACATGCCGGTTGCCCGGGAAGAGATCTTCGGGCCCGTGCTGTGTGCCCAGGCTTTCAGTGACTCAGATCTCCAGGCGGTGGCTGATGAGGCCAA
>CAYOXI010000044.1:21145-22209 GCA_964407855.1 uncultured Chromatiaceae bacterium | reverse complement strand
TGCCCGCCTCGAGATCGCAGCGCTCGCCGGTGTCGTACTTGCGGGCCGCCTGCTCGATCAGCAGCCGGGACGCCTCCACCCGGGTGGCCATATCGGCCAGCTTCAGCTGGATCGCCTGGTGCTGGGCGATGGGCTTGCCGAAGGTCTCCCGCTCCTGCGCATAGCGCAGGGCATCGCGGAGTGCCGCAGTGGCAATGCCGGCGCCGCGGGCCGCGACGTTGATGCGGCCGAGTTCCAGGCCACCGACGGCCTGGCGAAAACCCTGGCCTTCGACGCCGCCAATCAGCTGTTCGGCAGGCACCCGGCAGTCACGGAACACGAGCTCGGCGCTGTCGATGGCCTTGTAGCCCAGTTTCTTCAGCTTCTTCGAGGCCTCGAAGCCGGGGCCCTTCTCGACAAGGAACAGGCTCATGCCGGTGTGCCGGGGCTGCGCGGCCGGGTCGGTCTTGACCAGCACGCCGAAGCAGCTGCCGTAGACGCCGTTGGTGATCCAGGTCTTGGTGCCGTTGATCACGTAGTGATCCCCGTCGCGCCGCGCGACGGTCCGGATGGCCTGCAGGTCGGTGCCGGCATTGGGTTCGGTGAGGGCGATACCACCGCGGATTTCGCCGCTGGCGAGCCTGGGCAGCCAGTGGTCCTTCTGGGCCTGGGTGCCAAAGCGCTGCAGGCAGGCGGCCATGATCAGGTGGGAGTTGAAGATGCCCACCGGCGCCATCCAGATCGCGGAGATGGTCGCCACGATGCGCGCATAGGTGGTGGCGGACAGCCCGAGGCCGCCGTATTCGGGTGCGATGATGGCACCGAACAGCCCCTGCTCTTTCATCTGCTCGACGATGTCGGCCGGGTACTCGTCGGCGTGATCGTACTGCCGCGCGACCGGGCGCAGCTCCCGCTCGGCCCAGCGTTCGATTGAGGCCAGGATTTCCTGGTCGTCGTCGCTTATCGGGTTCTGTCGGTCAGTAGCCAATCTTGTCCTCCACCGCATGCCCCCGACGGGCCACCAGCATGGTGCGGTCGAAGACGCAGACCACCGTGCCGTCCTGCTTGCGGCCCGTGGTGCGCAC
>CAYOXI010000044.1:0-21045 GCA_964407855.1 uncultured Chromatiaceae bacterium | reverse complement strand
TCGCCGACCACGAAGTCCTCGTAGTAGCGGCCGAAGGACTCGCGGTAGCGGGCCGGTGCGACGGGCTGGGCGGACTGGACCATGTGTTTGTCGGGGCTTGGCTAAATGTCCGGACAAAGGCTATTCTCTGTCGCTCGCCCTGTCAAATGCACCACCAGGCACCTCTGCATGAGATCTCCGACGGCCAGCGTCCAGCCCCGCTACCGGCAGGTGGCCGATACGCTGCTCAGCGAGGTGCAGGCCGGACGCATCAGCATTGGCGCGACGCTGCCCGGCGAACACGAACTGATGGCCCGCTTCCAGGTCAGCCGCCACACGGTGCGCGAAGCCCTGCGGCTGCTCGACGAACAGGGACTCATCGAACGCCGGCGGGGCATCGGTACGGTGCTGCGCTCCCGCAAGTCCCGGCAGGCCTATGTGCAGACGCTGCGCTCGCCCGCCGCACTGCTGCGCTATCCGCCCGGCAGCTGGCTGACGGTGGCCTCGACCACGCAGATCCGCGCGGCGGGGCCGCTCGCCCGGCGGCTGGAATGCCGCCCCGGTAGTGCCTGGACACGGATCAGTTGCCTGCGCTGGCTCGGTGAGGACGGCACCCGCAAGGGTCGCGCCGGCGCCCAGCCGGCGGACCGGGCGATCGCGTGGGTGGATATTTACGTACTCCCCGCCTATGCCGGCGTGGCCCGCCTGATTGGCCGGCGGAGCCAGACCGTGTATGAACTGATCGGTGAAAAATTCGGCGAGGAAGTGACGGCCGTCCGGGTGGACCTGCGCGCCGGCCTGCTGGAGCCGGCACTGGCCACCGCTCTCTCGGTGGCGCCCGGATCGGCTTCGCTGCAGGTGGTGCGACGCTTCAGCGGCCGGAGCGGGCGCGTATTCCAGGTGAGCATCTCCGAGCACCCGGCCGACCGCTACACCTATTCGCTGGAGCTGCGCCGCGGCTGGCAGCCCGGCGCGGAGTCTGGCCCGGAGCAGGGTCCGGAAGGCGAAGCCTGAGCATGTCATCGCCCGCTTTCGCACGGACCAGGGAGGCCAGCCCTCTTTTCCGTTAGCATTCCCGGATGGATGCCAGTCCCGGACCCGCCACCAACCCGCTGCTCGCCACCGACGGACTGCCGGCCTTTCACCAGATCCGGCCGGAGCACGTCGAGCCCGCGGTACTCCAAACGCTGGAGGCCAACCGGGCAGCGCTTAAGCGCCTGCTCGACGAGGCGGAGGGGCACGAACCCGGCTTCGACGCCGCAATCCTGCCGCTCGAACGGCTCGCTGACCAGCTGCACCGGGTGTGGGCGCCGGTGCGTCACCTGCAGTCGGTGGTCAATACGCCGGCGCTCCGGGCGGCCTACAACGCCTGCCTGCCAGCCATCTCCCGTTACGAAACCGAGATCGGCCACAACCAGCGCCTCTATGCGCTGTACCGACGCCTGGGCGAGCGTACCGGCCTGGTCGCCGGCGAAGGCGCAGCGCGGCTGGTGGAGCACGCGATCCGCGATTTCCGGCTGGCCGGCGTGCACCTGCCGCCGGACCAGAAGGCCCGCTTCAAGGCCATCATGGAAGAGCTGACGACCGCGGAGGCGGCCTTCGAGCAGCACGTGCTGGACTCCGCGGCGGCCTGGTCCCTGCACATCACCGACGCTGGCCGGGTATCGGGCATCCCGGCGATGGTGCTGGCGCCCGCTGCGGCGCGGGCTGCCGGGGCCGGCCAGGCCGGGTGGCTGTTTCAGCTCGACCAGCCCTCCTATGTGGCCATCGTCACCCACGCCGATGACCGCGAGCTGCGCCAGGCGTTTTACCGGGGCTGGGTCACCCGGGCTTCCGACCAGGCGGACTACTCGCCGGACATGGACAACAGCGCACTGATCGAGCGCATCCTGGCTTTGCGGCACGAGGCGGCCGGGCTGATCGGCTATCCGGACTTTGCCGCGTACTCGCTGGCCACCAAGATGGCGAAGTCGGTGGATGAGGTGCGCACCTTCCTGCTGGAACTGGTCAACCATTCCCGGGACGCGGCCCGGCGGGAACTGGCTGAGCTCGAGGCCTTTGCCGGCCAGGCACTGGAACCCTGGGACATCGCCTACTGGTCGGAGCAGCTGCGCCACCAGCGCTATGCGGTCTCCGACGAGGAGCTGCGGCCCTTCTTCCCCCTGCCCCGCGTGATGGACGGGCTGTTTGCCGTGGTGGAGCGCCTCTACGGGATTCGCATCCAGGCCGTGCCCGGCCTGCCCGCCTGGGAACCCCACGTGCAGTACTACCGCCTGCTGGATGACAGTGGCACCGAGGTCGGCGGCTTCTTCACCGACTTCTATGCCCGCTCCACCAAACGGTCCGGGGCCTGGATGGACCAGTGCCTGAACCGGCTGCAGGACAGCGGCCACCTGCAGGTGCCGGTGGCGCACCTGGTCTGCAACTTCTCACCACCCACCGCCGAGGCACCATCGCTGCTGACCCACGACGAGATGGTCACCGTGTTCCACGAGATGGGTCATGTGCTGCACCACCTGCTCACGCGCATCGACTACCCAAGCGTCGGCGGCATCAACGGCGTGCCCTGGGATGCGGTGGAACTGCCCAGCCAGTTCATGGAGACCTTCGCCTGGGAACCTGAAGTGGTGGCGCTGTGCTCCGGCCACTACCAGAGCGGCGCGCCGCTGCCGGCGCAGGTGCTGACGGGGCTGCGCGACTCGCGGAATTTCCACGCGGCACTGCAGATGCTGCGGCAGCTGGAATTTGCGCTGTTTGACCTGCGCATCCACGCCGAGTACCAGCCGGCAGCCGGCAGCAAGCTGATGGCGCTCCTCGCCGAGGTGCGGGACACGGTGGCGGTGATCCGCGCACCAGGCTGGAATCGCTTCGCCCATGCCTTCACCCATATCTTCGGCGGTGGCTATGCGGCGGGTTACTACAGCTACAAGTGGGCCGAGGTGCTCGCGGCGGATGCCTTTGCCGCCTTCGAGGAAGGGGGGCTTTTCAATCCAGACCTCGCGCGCCGCTTCCGGGAAACCGTGCTGGAGATCGGCGGCAGCCGCGATATCGGCGAGGCCTTCGTCGCCTTCCGGGGCCGGCCCGCCCATGTCGATGCGCTGCTGCGACAGTCGGGGATCCGGACCTGAGGCCGGCAACGCTGACCCGCCGCCTGCTCACCACCTGGCTGGCCCTGCTGGCCCTGCTGGCACTGCCGGGCAGCTGGGCCATGGCGGAGGAAAAGCCGGAGGTGCTGGTTTTCGGGGGTACCGGCCAGCTGGGCGCTGCGGTGGTCCGGGAACTGGTGGCGGCCGGCTATCCCGTGACCGTCTTTGCGCGGCCCTCTTCCGATCGCGCCCGGCTCGGGGGCCTGGCAGTGCACTACGTTACCGGTGATCTCCTTGATGCCGGCGAAGTCCAGGCCGCTTTCCGCCAACGACCTTTCGAGATCGTCGTCGAGGCATCAGCCCGGGGTAGTGCCGACAACGACTTCTATCCGATCGCGATGGCCAACATCCTGGCGGGTGCCAAGGCGACTGGTGTCCGGCAGATCATCCTGCACGGCTCGGTGGGTGCCGGGGCAAACATTGCCTACTTTCCCCAGGCCAATTTCGGCCGCATGCGGGCGACCCTGGCCGCGAAGGGCCGTGCGGAGCAGCTGCTGATCGACAGTGGCATTGGCTACACGATCATCCGCAACGGCATCCTGCTGTCGGCCGATCTGCCCGCGACCGGCACGGCAACCCTCAGTACCGACCAGCGGCTCATGCGCCGGGTTACCCGGGCCGACCTGGCAAAGCTCACCGTGCTGTGCGTGGCCAGTCCGGACTACCTCAACGGGATCTGGCACGCGGTGGACCCAGGCCTGGAAGTGCCGGAGCAGTACCGCTGACGACCTCGGCCTGAACATAAGACCCGGGCGATGTCCCCGGGTCCGGGCCGATCCCCCCTGATGTGGACCCGGTCACGGTCCGCTGTTGCCGCGACTGCCACGATCCCTCGGCCGGCGGGCAACCGGTACACCACGAGACCTGGGTATGAGTATTGTAATTCTGCCGATGAGCAACCGGGCGGTCGTACCGCTGCGCACCGTGCGCGCCCGCACCGCCGTGCTGACCCTGGGTGCCGTGCTGCTTGCGGCACTGACGGGCGGCCTCGCGCTCGGCTATCAGTTCGGTCAGCAGGGAGCGCTGGTTGCAGTCGCGGGCGCACCGGTTGCCAACGGACCCACCGATGGCCTGCACCCGACGGAGCCCGCAAGCCGCGTCCTCAGCGACCGGGTCGGCGCCCTGCATGGCCGCCTGATCCGCCTGGAAAGTGAGGCCCTGAGCCTGGCCAAACGGGTCGGCGTCCTGCCCGGCGCCGACGCGCCAGCCGGGGCAGCGGGCAGGAGCCAGTCCGGATCCGACACCGCTAAAGGCCCGCAGGAGCCTGTCGGCGGGCCCTTCATTGCCCTGAATGGCATTGCGCCTGATGGTGTCGGTAACCTCGCCAGCCTGCTGCTGCGCCTGGAACAGGATCTGGAGCGCATTGACGCCACCTTTGCCCGCGTCACAGAGGGCGCTGCCGCGCGGAGCCTGGCGCGCATGGCCTTCCCCAGCCTGCTGCCGGTGACCGGCCAGCGCATCAGCTCCGGCTTTGGCAAGCGACGGGATCCCTTCACCCGGCGCTGGGCACAGCACAGCGGGATCGACATTCCCGCACCCCGCGGTACACCCATTGTGGCGAGCGCTGGTGGGCGGGTGCGCTTCGCCGGTTATCGCGCAGCCTATGGCAACACGGTGGAAATCGATCATGGCAACGGCCTGGCGACCCGCTACGCCCACGCCGCCAAGCTGAACGTTCGCCGGGGTGACCTGGTACTCCCCGGCCAGGCGATCGCCACGGTGGGCTCCACCGGCCGGTCTACCGGCGCCCATCTGCATTTCGAAGTCCTGCGCAACGGGGTAGCCGTGGAACCACGCACCTACCTGGACCGTGGCGGCCTCTGAGGCCAGCAGCGCAATGGCACGGTACAACCCCGGCAGCACCCAGCGACTGACCCGGGACAGCATCCAACTGAGGACGGGCTGGCGCCTGCGGGATCCCGCGATCCTGTCGGCCGTGATCGTCGTGCTTGTGATCATCGGCACGGTCGGCACGGACCTGGCCCGTCAGCATCTGGGCGCGCCAGCCGCTCTTGCGGCACTCCGGGACGACAACGCCCGCATCGGGGATGAACTCCAGGCCGCCCGCGTGGAGCTGGATGTGGAGCGGGCCACGCACAGGGAATTGCAGCGTCACGTCGCCGAGCTGCAGGCCCAGGTCGGCGACCTGAACCAGCAACTGGAGTTTCTCAGCTCCCGGACTGTCCAGGCAGCCGGTAACCGTTAGTCGATTGATCAATCAGGAGCCGTGGTCCGATGTTTGGCAGGAAAAAGTCTCCCCGCAACCTTGATATCACCAGGCTCTCCAGCCTGGTGGCCGAGCAGATGATCATTACCGGGGATGTGAGCTTCTCCGGGGGGCTGCGCGTCGACGGCCGCGTCCGCGGCCAGGTCGTGAGCGACGACGGTGCCAACGGACTGCTGGTGCTGAGCGACAAGGGCACTATTGTTGGTGCCGTCAAGGTGCACGACGCGGTGATCAACGGCACCATCGAGGGCGACCTGGAAGTGAGCCACTTCCTGGAACTGCAGGCCAACGCCCGGGTGACCGGCAACATCAGCTACCGTCAGCTGCAGCTGGAATGCGGAGCCACGGTGGACGGCAAGCTCCTGCGGCTGGACGATGCAGGCAAGCCGGTAACGCGGGAAAAGGATGCTGCCGCTGCACCGGGGGCGGAGGTCCGCTACCCGGTGGCGAGGACGGCCATCGGCTAGTTATCGGAGCGGCTGACTGCGGCCTCAAGCATCTCGTGCATCAACGTCTGGTATGGCCGCTTCTTCCTCGCTGCCAACTTCAGGATCTTCTCGAGGAGATCCGGTGCAATCCGGATGGCGATAAGCCGCTTGGCCTTGCCGGTGGGTGGCCGGCCTACCCGGCGGGCCCGGGCGAGTTCCTCGTCAGTCGCCGCAGGGATGTCGCTGAAGTCAATCTTCCCGTCGGGCATAGGCCGCGCGCTCCTTGCGTGACGCTTGCCTTGCGCTGATGAGACGGATTTCCTGCTGGCCATTTTCCCGAGTCTTCTGTGAGTCAAAACCCAGGCGAACATATTACCGTATATACGATAAATTGAAAGTCCGTTCCCAACCCTGCCCGGCCGCCATGGGCCGGTCCACGCGCGAAACCGGCGTCTAGTGCCAGTTCAGGCATTGGTTCTACGAATGCTAGAGTTTCCGCAACCTGCTCAACGACAACCGCGCCCGATGAAACTCGCCACCTGGAACGTCAACTCGATCCGCCAGCGCCTCACCCACGTGCTGGACTGGCTGCAGGCCAACGAGCCGGACGTGCTGGCCCTGCAGGAAATCAAGGCCGAGGCCGGCAAGTTTCCGCTCGCGGAGATCGAGGCCACGGGCTATCGCTGCGTGCTGGACGGGCAGAAGGCCTACAACGGCGTCGCGCTGATCTCCCGCGACGAGCCCCGGGATGTGGTCCGCGGCATCCCGGATTTTCAGGATGAGCAGCGCCGGGTGCTGGCCGCCACCTATGGCGAGACCCGCATCATCAATGTCTACGTGCCCAACGGCCAGAGCGTGGGCTCCGACAAGTACCGCTACAAGCTGGACTGGCTGGATGCGCTGGCCGGCTACGTGCGGGCGGAGCTCGCCCGCCATCCGCTGCTGGCCATCGTCGGTGACTTCAACATCGCACCGGACGACCGGGACGTGCATGACCCGGATCTCTGGCGGGACCAGGTGTTGTGCAGCGGCCCGGAGCGGGAACGACTGCAGGCCCTGCTGGACCTCGGCCTCAGGGACACCTTCCGGCTCTTCGAACAGCCGGAGAAAATCTACTCCTGGTGGGACTACCGGGAGATGGCGTACCGGCGCAACCGCGGCCTGCGCATCGATCTCATCCTGGCCTCCACCGCGCTGGCCGGGCGCTGCTCTGCATCACTGGTGGACAAGGCACCGCGCAAGCTGGACAAGCCGTCGGATCATGCGCCGGTGGTGGCCCTGCTCTGCGGCGCCGGCGGCCGACCCTGACCTCTAGAGAAGCGGCTCGCCAGGACGTTCGCCCCGCTCGTACACCACGTGGGCCCGGCCAACGATCAGCGGGTCAAGCTGACCGATGCGCTGGAGGTTCTTGCGCGCGTAGGGCAGCTTGTGGAGTACATAACGCATGGCATTCAGCCGGGCGCGCTTCTTGCAGTCGGACTTGATCACCGTCCAGGGCGCGTCGGCCGTGTCGGTGTGCATGAACATGGCTTCCTTCGAGCGGGTGTACTCCTCCCACTTGTCCAGCGACGCCACGTCCACCGGACTCAGCTTCCATTGCTTCAGCGGATGGACCTCCCGCTCGCGAAAGCGCCGGCGCTGTTCCTTGCGGCTCACGGAGAACCAGAACTTGATCAGGTGGATGCCATTGCGCACCAGCATGCGCTCGAACTCCGGGCACTGGCGCATGAACTCCAGGTATTCGTCGTCGGTACAGAAACCCATCACCCGCTCCACCCCCGCGCGGTTGTACCAGGAGCGGTCGAACAGCACGATCTCACCGGCCGTGGGCAGGTTTTGCGTATAGCGCTGGAAGAACCACTGTCCACGCTCCACGTCGTTGGGCTTCTCCAGCGCCGCGACCCGCGCGCCGCGGGGGTTCAGGTGTTCCATGAAGCGTTTGATCGCGCCCCCCTTGCCGGCTGCATCCCGGCCCTCGAAGAGGATCACTACCTTCTGCCCGGTGTCCCGCACCCAGGCCTGCAGCTTCAGCAATTCCACCTGCAGCCGGTACTTCTGCTGCTCGTAGTTCCTCCGCAGCATGAGGTGGCGGTAGGGATACGACCCACTTCTCCAGTCATCGGCCAGTTCGTCGTCCGGCCCGGGCTGCATGCGGCCGGAGAGGTCCGTACGTCGCAGGAGGGCCTTGCGCAGAGCCGCCGCATCGTCCGGCGAGGCCCCCGCCATCAGGGTTTCGATGGCAGCCATGATCCGGTCGGTCGCCCCCGGCTGGACCCCCGACAGCAGGTCCAGTGCGGCGCCCGCCGCGGACTCGCGCGCACCTTCGATGGCAGCCTCAACGGTGTTGCGGCGCAGCCCCTCCGGTGAGGCGTCCGGGGCCACGTCACCCAGCGCGACCAGCCGCGGGCTGCTGCGGGATCCGGCACGGGAACGGGGGGTGTCAGGGCTCTCGTTATCGCTCATGGGCCCTCCAGGCAGGTAAGGCAGGCAAGCACCCGATTGTCGGCGACGGCGCTGCCCGGGGGCATCGTGGCGAGTACTTATTGACCGCTCACTGCGGCGGGTAGCCCTGGATCGGGACAGGCGCCAGACTTGGCAGCCATGCAGCGCATCGTCCTCGACACCAACATCCTGCTGGCCCTGTGGATCTTCACGGATGCCCGCGTTGCCTGCCTGCGGGAGGCGCTGGCCAGCGGGCAGCTGGTGGCGGTCCGGTCGGCACCGACAGATGGGGAGATCCGGGAGGTGCTGGCCCGGCCAGGACTCTTCACGGTGACGCCGGAACGGCAGGCGAGCCTGCTGGCCGACTGGGAAGCGCGCGCCCTGTTGATCGGGGCGCTCCAGCCGGTGGCTTTTCAGTGCCGGGATCCGCTCGACCAGAAGTTCCTGGAGCTGGCCGTTTCGGCCGGTGCCCGCTGGCTGGTGACCCGGGACAAGAAGCTGCTGAAGCTGCGGCGCAAGTCCCGGCCGCTGGGACTGGAGATTGTGACGCCGGAAGCCTTCAGCAGTGAGTGGTCAGCGCCCGGCGACGGGCCGGAGGGCTCTCAGGGCACGTCCACCTTCACCTGCCCGCCCTCGGTGCTGACCCGGTAGGTTTCCAGGTCTTTCTCGCCGCGCACCGCGTTCAGCACATTCACGATCCCCGGCGGCCAGTTGGCCCAGTCGATGACCTTGCCGGTGCGGATATCGAAGCGGGCCCGGTGGAAGGGGCACTGGATCTTGCAGCCGTCCACGATCTTGCCCTTGGCGAGCGGCGCAAAGATGTGCGTGCAGCTCGCCTGGGTCGCGTAGAAGCCGTCGTCCAGATGGTAGACAACCAGCTTCGTATCGCCGGCGCTGAAGGCCCGGAGCTGGCCAACGGGAAGTTCCTCGACACGACAGACCACATGCTGGGCCATGGTGACTCACCTGCTGTGAATGATGGGCTGATGGTACCGGATTCCAGCCCAAACCCCTCTGCTGGACTGAGGCTGCCATGGCTGAGCTGATCCAGCAGATTCTCGAACCCCGGCAGCGGGACCTGGGAGGATTCACCGTCCGGCTGGTGCTCGACGCGGCGTTCCCGGAACGAGCGCTGTATCCGGTGAGCGGCGAACTTGAGGTGGGTAACACGCGTCTCGGCCCCGGGCAGTTCGCCGTGCTGCTGCCGGGGCAGACTGTGGAGATTTCGGCCCCGGTCGCAGCCCGCCTGATGATTGTCTGCGGTGAGCCGGTGGATGGACCCCGACACCTGTGGTGGAACTTCGTGTCCAGCAGCGAGGCGCGCCTCGAAAAAGCCAGGGCCGACTGGCGCGAGGGACGCTTTGCCGGTGTACCCGGCGAGACGGAATTCATTCCGCTGCCAGAACGCTGAGCAGAAAACTGCGGCTTATTACCGTTTTGCGCGTTGGAACCACGCTTTCGCGCGTGCCATGATCCCGGTCGTGAACCTGCTTTCCAGAACCGGCTTCAGCCCCCGCGAGCGCCGCAACGAGTTCGACGTGACCAACACCGTGCGGGTGAGTTCAGTCGACGAGGTGCGCAACGCGGTCCAGGATCTGTTCCAGCGCGCTTTCCCCGGCCACTCCTTCGACCTGCTGTGGCTCGCCTTCCACGACTTCCGCCGGCTGTTCCGCGGACAGCTTGAGGGCTATGTGGGCTGCGACACCCTTTATCACGACATGCAGCACTCGCTGGACGTGACCCTGGCCATGGCCCGGCTCATTGCCGGCCACGAGCAGACCCGGTCAGCCGACGACCGGCTGGGCCACGAGCGGGCCGTGATGGGCTTGATCTGCGCCCTGTTCCACGACTCGGGCTATATCCGGCGGGTGGGCGAGCGCAATCGCAACGGGGCGGAATTCACGCCCTGGCACATCAGCCGCAGCGCCGAATATCTCGCCACCTACCTGCCCCGCCTCGGCCTCGGGCACCTGGTGCCGATCGCCCGGCAGGTCGTGCACTTCACCGGTTACGAGGTGAGCCTCGACGAGATCGAGCTGGACGACCCCCGCGACAGCACCGTGGGGCACCTGCTGGGCACCGCCGACCTGCTGGCCCAGATGGCTGATCGCTGTTACCTGGAGAAGTGCCGGGACCGGCTCTATGGCGAATTCGTGCTGGCGGGCATCGCCGTGGAGCAGCAGGGCCCGCGGCAGCGGCTGGTGCGCTATGCGTCGGGCACCGACCTGCTGCGCCAGACACCGGGCTTCTGGGCGGCGGCCGCCCGGTCAAGGCTGGACAAGACCTTCAGCCAGGCCTACCGCAACATGGAGCCCCTGTTCGGCGGCGAGAATCCCTACCTGCAGGCCATCGACCAGAACCTCAAGTATCTGGAGCAGGTACTGGGCACCGGCGATTTCACCCGCCTGCGCCGCCAACCCCCGGTATTCACGGTGCTGCCGCACCCCACGGAGACCGTCGGCGCCCTCGTCAGCCGCCAGCTCGCCAACCTGGACAGTCCCTCGTCCTCGATCGCCTGAGTGACTTAACTGGCGGGGCTGCCGCGGAGCGCGGGGATCACCCGCTCCCCGATGATCTTCAGTGCCGCCATCGGGTCATCGTGCAGCCGGAGCGCGATTTCAGTCTGGCCCGCCTCGCCAAACTTCCGGAAGCGCGTGATCTCGCGGTCGAGATCGTCGATGCCACCCGTGGATGTCAGCCCCTCGCAGAGGCGGTTGCAGAGCTCTTCGGGTACACCCTGCACGTTGCCGGAGCGGTCAAACCAGGCGGCGACGAAGCGGTCGAAGTTGTCGGCCACCATCTGCACCTCGTCCGGATTCAGCCAGAGCCGGATCAGGTCGGGGTCCAGTTTGCGGGCGCGCCAGGCGAGTTCCCGCCGGGACTCCCGGTAGGCCTCCCTG
The DNA here is from genome assembly GCA_964407855.1 of uncultured Chromatiaceae bacterium. Lineage (GTDB taxonomy): Bacteria > Pseudomonadota > Gammaproteobacteria > Steroidobacterales > SHZI01. The sequence continues at coordinate 9,923 of CAYOXI010000044.1, read as the reverse complement.
CGATCCGTCTTTACGTGCCAGGCCCAGAAGCTGTTTACCTGCAGGGGCTTCTTGCCAGGCTCGCGCTTGGCCTCGCCGATCCGCACCTGCTCCATCGCGGGGCCGATGATTTCCGTCGGGGTGCAGCCGATGAAGACGCCGTCCGCCACCCGGGCCTCCATGCGCATCATCATGTGCCGGTAGGCCGTGCCGTAGACAAAGGGCGGCGGCGCCTTCAGCCAGTCGTAGGCGCAGGGGTAGGTGACATTGAATTCCTCGCCCTTGTAGCCATCCTTTGCCAGCTGCCCGTGGGCTGCGCCAATGACGATTTCAAGCGCTTCCCGGACCGCTACCACGATCTTGCCGGGCTTCTTGAGGGCCATCGCATCCAGGTTGCCCTCGCCTGCACCCACGGCGACCATCGCCCGTCCGCCGGAGAGTTCGTTGAGGCTGAGCAGCTGGTTGGCGATCTTCAGGGGGTGCATCTCGAAGGGGCTGACGGCCAGCGCCCCCATCCTCAGTTGCCGGGTGGCCTGGGCCACGGGCACCAGGCTGATGAAGGGATCCCAGTGGGCAAAGTAGTTGGAGGTCCACAGCGCCCGCACCCCATAGCGTTCGGCCGCGACGGCCAGTTCCACGAGCTGGGACGGGCCCAGATCGGGCTCCAGGATGATGTCGACTTCCACGGGATTCTCCTTGGCTACCGGGTACTTGTGGCGCGGCAGGCCCCGCCGCACCGCGGGGCCCCGCTTCTATTAGCAGTTAGTTATCAGTTATTGTCAGTTAATTAACAGTATAGAAAAAACCCGCCAGTTATCAGGGTCTTCGGCGGGCCGGCATTGTACCCGCCTGCCGGGGAATTCGGCAGGGACCGTGTTTCATCGGCCTGCAGCATCCGGACCGTTTCCGCAGTCTCTCCGCGCCGGCTCCGATCGCGGCCCTAGTCGGGTCGTACCGGCCAGGCCCGCCCGACGGGCACTGCCCCGGCCGAGCCACCGGTGAGCGCGCCGTAGGTCCGGAAGGCCGTCTCGAAGTCGAGCGCACCGGAACCGGGCTGCACGCTGGCCGGCTCTCCGTAGACCGGATAGGCACCGCAGGCCTCGCCGTCATCGCAGATGAAGCCGTTGTTGTTCATGTCGCTGCCGATCACGAGCACATAGTTGCCCGGGGGCACGCTGGTCAGCGAGTAGGCGGTGGCCGGACCCTGGATCGTACGGACCTGATCGCGCACGACCTGGTCGGTGGCGGGGTCCACCAGCAGCACGTACTGGCGCCCGCCCCGGGCGACGATGGGGTTGGTCGAGACCTGCATCAGGATCTGCACCCGCTGGGTGCCGGCGGTGGACACGAAATCGACAAAGCTGCTGTAGGTGCCGGGACCGAGGCCGGTACGGTTCACCTGAAGGCTGTAGCTGCCGAGTCCCGTGTCGCCCACCTGCAGGGGTTCGACCGTCAGCCAGGACGCCTCCTGGAGGACCTCGGTGATGGTAATGCTGCCACTGCCCACGTTGCTGACCAGCACCCCGGCCGCCGTGCCCACGTCACCAAAGTTCAGGGAACGGGGTACGACGCCCAGCGCCGGCGGCGGGGGCGCCGAGGTGTCAACCTGCACCGCGCGGAAGGCATCAATGAGCCCGACGCCGAGATCGTCAGGGCCCGGCTGACCAATGTCCTGGGTGAGGAGGCCCGCTGCCAGCAGGTTGTCCAGCAGCTCCGGACCGAGGGATGGGGTGATCGCCTTCATCAGGGCGAAGACCCCGGACACGTGGGGTGCCGCCATTGACGTACCGATCAGGTAGTCATAACTGTTGACGATGCCCCCGCCGGACGGGGCCGCGGCATGGGTGCTGAGAATCGCATCCGGCAGGCCATCGCCATCCCGGTCCGCGCCGTCACCACCGGGCGCCGCCACCCGCACCCAGGAGCCGAAGTTGGAATAGAAGGCGCGGCTGCCCGCCGAACTGATCGCAGCCACGCTGACGACACCCGGACACGACGCGGGAGCCGCGGGCAGGTTGGTGGCGTCATTGCCGGCGGAGGCCACCACGATGACCCCGGCAGCCCGGACCGCGCTGATCACTTCGCTCTCGGCGGCTGTGCAGGAGCGCAGCGCGCCCAGGCTCAGGTTGATGATGTCGGCCGGGGTGGCCGGCAGGGTCCCGGAGTCGTTCGGGAGGCCGGCGGCATAGCGGATGCCCTGGAGAATGTCGGCGAGGGTACCCGATCCGTCGTTGCCCAGCACCCGGACCGGCATGATGCGGGTATCCCATGCGACCCCGGTGCCGCCAATGCTGTTGTTGCCACGGGCGGCCACAGTGCCCGCGACATGGGTACCGTGGAAGCTGAGAGAGCCGCCGGGCCCGAAGACGCCGGGGTCTTCCGGGTCATCGTCGATGCCGTCGCCGTCCCCGGCATTGTCGCCCCGCACGAAATCCTTGCCGGCAATCAGGTTGGGCGCGAGGTCCGGGTGGCTGGTGCGCACGCCCGTATCCACGACCGCCACCACCACCTCCGGGCTGCCCTGGGTGATGTCCCAGGCCGCCGGCAGCTGGATACGTTCGTAGTGCCAGCGCTGCTGGGGGTAACGCACGTCGTTGGGCACCAGGGTAGCCCGCATTCGCCAGTTGGGCTCGGCCCAGCGCACGTCGCCGTCCGCGCTGACGGACTTGCGGGCAATCAGCGTCTCGTACTTCCGGCGTTGCTCTGCCGACGTGAACTGCCGGCCAGGCGCCGCCTGATCAGCTGCCGGTACTGACTGCAGCGTGGATCGAGCGGGGACGCCGGCCTTGGCCCCGCTACCCAGCCGGTACAGGAGCTCCCGGTCGGGTGCGCCCGCCGCCAGGCTTAGACCGTGGCGCGCGCCCAGCGCGTCGGAATCGCCGCCGGTCACCGTCGACGGACGGCGGCGCGGGCTGCCGGGCCCGGTGTCATGCAGGCGGACCAGCAGGTCACCGGGCACGAAGTCGTCACTAAGCCGCAGGCCGCTATCCCCGCCGGCGGCAGTCGGGAGGTTGCTGCCAATGCTGAGCCGGTAGGGGGCAGCACCGCCGGAGGAAAAGCCGTAGACCTCGACTGCCAGGTAGTACGTACCCGGTGCCGGGGCGGTGATGCGCTCGACCCGGCCGAGCCCCAGGGAGGCGTCAACTACGTTGCCATCCTCGTCCTCGAGGTAGAGGTCCAGGTCATTCGCCAGGGGATCATCGGTGGCGATGACGAGTTCGATCACCTGGCTGCTCGTCAGGGAAACCCGGTAGTAGTCCACCGGGTCGCCGGCTGGCTGGGTTGCGCCCTCCGGTCCCCGTCCAGCCAGAGCCACGTAGCCCCCCAACACCACCGGATTGGGCAGCGGCTGGGCATCTTCGCGACTGTTGTTGGGGATCTGCGTGCTCTGGGGATCGTTGGTATCCGAGTCGACCTGGGTGGTGTTGCCCAGCAGGATGCGCCCCGAGACAGTGCTGGGTGGCGCCGTGACGGCAAGCAGGAAGCTGGCCGTCCGTGAGCCGCCAGCGCCGGTACAGGTGAGCTGAAACTCGGTTTCGCCGCGGATGGGTCCCACCAGCTCCGACCCGGACACGGGTCGGGAGCCGGTCCACCCGCCGGCGGCCTCGCAGGCCGTGGCACGGGAAGCCGTCCAGGTGAGGGATGCATCGCTGCCGGCAGCCACGGGCGTGGGGGTGGCACCGAGCGTGATCACCGGCGGCCCGGATCCCGCGGCGTTGCCGCCGCCGCCGCCACCCCCGCCACCGCAGGCCGTCAGCAGTAGCGTCAGGAGCAAGGGAACGAACGAAGCCGCAACCCGCCTGCTGAACCTTCGTCGTCCCTTCACCGCATCTCCCGGCGTCCTGCCCCATCGGCCATCGCCGCCGATGAACGGAATGTTAACAGTGCGCGCTGGTTGGTGTCCCGGTGAGATCAGCGGATCGCGGGAGAACCACCGGTTCCGGCTCCGCGGTCACGCTATTCGACGGTGACCGACTTCGCCAGGTTGCGGGGCTGGTCCACGTCGGTGCCGCGAAGAATTGCCACGTGGTAGGCCAGCAACTGCAGGGGAATGGTGTAGATCACCGGGGCCTGGATATAGGTCACGTGCTTCGGCATCTGGATCACGGTGACGCCCTCGCTCGACTCAAAGCCCGAGTCAGGATCGGCAAAGACGAACAGCTCGCCGCCCCGCGCACGCACTTCCATCAGGTTCGACTTGAGCTTCTCCAGCAGGTCGTTGTTCGGTGCCACCGTGATCACCGGCATGTCCGCGTCTACCAGGGCGAGGGGCCCGTGCTTGAGTTCGCCCGCCGGGTAGGCCTCGGCGTGGATATAGGAGATTTCCTTGAGCTTCAGCGCACCCTCCATCGCAATGGGGTGGAGCACCCCCCGGCCCAGGAACAGGGCATGGTGCTTGTCGGCGAAGCGCCCGGCCAGCTTCTTCATCGCCGGATCGAGGGCGAGGGTCTTTTCGATCAGGCCGGGGATCTCGATCAGTCGGGTCACCAGATTTCGTTCGCGCGTGGCATCGGCGGTGTGGTGCTTGGCGAGCGCGATCACCAGCATGATGAGTGCCGCGATCTGCGTCGTGAAGGCCTTGGTCGAAGCCACGCCGATCTCCGGACCGGCCCGGGTGAGCATGACCAGCGCCGACTCCCGCACCAGTGAACTCTCCGGCACGTTGCAGATGGCGAGGGTGGACAGGTAGCCCGCCTCCCTGGCGAGGCGGAGCGCGGCGAGCGTGTCGGCGGTCTCGCCGGACTGGGAAATGGTGACGAACAGCGTGTTCTTCGGTACGACCGGGCTGCGGTAGCGATACTCGCTGGCGATATCCACGTGGCAGGGCAGGCGACAGACCTGCTCGATCAGGTAACGGGCCACAGAGCCCGCGTGGAAGCTGGTACCGCAGGCGACGATATGCACCGACTCCGCGCGCCGGAAGATCTCCGTGGCGTCGGGGCCAAAGGCTGCCTCAAGCAGGCGGCCGTTGGCGACCCGCTCCTCGAGCGTCTGGGCGACGGCCCGGGGCTGCTCATGGATCTCCTTGAGCATGTAGTGGGGATAGAGGCCCTTCTCGGCCGCATCGGCGGACAGCTCACTCTCGCGGATCGGCCGGTGGGTGACGGAGCCCGACCTGTCCACCACCCGTACATGGCTGCGATGGATCTCGGCCACGTCGCCTTCTTCCAGGAAGATGAAGCGGCGGGTCACGGGCAGCAGCGCAGAAACGTCGGAGGCCACGAAGTTCTCGCCATCGCCGAGGCCGACCACCACGGGACAGCCGCAGCGGGCGAGGATCAGCTGGCCGGGATTGGCTTCACTCATCACGACGAGGGCGTAGGCGCCCTCCAGTTCGGCCACCGTGGCCCGCACGGCCTCGAACAGCGTGGGCAGCTTCTTCAGATGGAAATGAATGCGATGGGCAATACACTCGGTATCCGTGTCGGAGCTAAAGACGTAGCCCAGGGACTTGAGCTCCTCGCGGAGCCGCTCGTGATTCTCGATGATGCCGTTGTGGACGATGGCCAGCCCGTCATGCGACACATGGGGATGGGCATTGAGCTCGCTGGGGGCGCCATGGGTGGCCCAGCGGGTATGGGCAATGCCGATGCTCGAATTCATCGGCTCGGCGTCCAGCGCCAGCTGCAGCTCGGCCACCTTGCCCATGCGCCGCTGGCGGCGCAGATGGCCACCACTCAGTACTGCAAGACCTGCCGAGTCATAACCCCGGTATTCCAGCCGCCGCAGCCCCTCCATCAGGATGGGAACCACATTCCGCTCAGCAATCGCACCGACGATTCCGCACATGTGGTTGATTATCGCTCAGGGCAAAGAGTTGCGCCGGGCAGCTTGGTCTTAATGCGGGTTACCGTGCTGTAACGCAGGTCGCGAAAATCGGTCCGGGGGAGCGTCCGGGTTTCGCTATTTCGCCTTGACCGGCCGCCGCCAGCCCGGAATGGTGACCTGCCGGCCCCGGGCCACGGTCAGGGTCCCTGGGGGGGCCGGTTTGGTGATGGTGGAGCCGGCCCCGATGGTCGCCCCGGCGCCGATCTCGACGGGTGCGACCAGCTCCACCCCCGAGCCGATGAAGGCCCCGTCGCCAATCACGGTCTGGTGCTTGCTGGCCCCGTCGTAGTTGCAGGTGATGGTTCCGGCGCCCACATTGACCTGCTCGCCGATGGTGGCGTCGCCTACATAGCTCAGGTGGTTCACCTTGCTGCCCCGGCCGATCACGCTCTTCTTCACCTCGACGAAGTTGCCGAGCCTGGCCCCTTCGGCCAGTTCCACCCCGGGGCGCATGCGGGCGTAGGGCCCGATTTCGCAGCGGGCACCGATGGCACCCTGCTCGAGCACGCAGTGCGGGTGGATCACCGTACCGGTGCCGACCGTCAGGTCCCGCAGCACGCTGAATGGCCCTACCCGGACGCCGTCACCGAGAGTCACGACTCCCTCGATGATTACGTCGATGTCGACGAACACGTCCCGGCCGCAGCGGAGCTCGCCCCGCACGTCCAGCCGGGCCGGATCGGCCAGCGTAACCCCGGCCTGCATCAGTTCGCGGGCAAGGCGCTGCCGCAGGATGGTTTCGGCGGCCGCGAGCTGTGTCTTGTCGTTGACGCCAAAGCTCTCGTCTGGATCGGCCAGGGGCACGGCCGTCACCGGGCAGCCGTCCCTGACCGCGAGCGCGATCACGTCCGTGAGGTAGTACTCCCGCTGGGCGTTGTTGGGCCGCAGGCGACGGATCCACCCGGCCAGCTGGCCGGCGGGACAGGCCAGCAGTCCGGTGTTGATCTCCCGGATGGCGCGCTGGCCCGGATCCGCGTCCTTTTCCTCGACGATGGCGGCGATGCCGCCCCGGGAGTTGCGGAGGATCCTGCCGTAGCCGGTCGGGTCGGCCAGTTCGGCCGTCAGCACCGCCACCTGGCCCCGGGACGCCCGGGCCACCAGCTTCTTCAGCGTGGCGGGCCGCACCAGGGGCACGTCGCCATAGAGGATCAGCGCCACGTCCCGGGCCGGGATGCCGGGCAGAGCCTGCTTCACCGCGTGGCCGGTTCCGCGCTGTTCAGCCTGGTGGACCCAGGCCACGGCCGGATCCGGGAAGGCGGCCTGCACCTGCTCGCCCCCATGGCCATAGACCACCCGGATCTGCCTGGGCCGGAGCGCGCCTGCGGCCGCCAGTACATGGCCCAGCAGCGGCCGTCCCGCCAGCGGGTGCAGCACCTTGGGGCGCGCCGAGCGCATGCGCTTGCCCTGGCCGGCGGCCAGGACGATCACGGTGGTTGGCATCGCGGCATTGTAGCGGGACTCAGCGCATCCCGAAGGTCTTGGTCTCCTTCCTGGCCCGCTTCTCGGCCTTCTTCTCGGACATGGTCTTCGCCGGTTTCTTCTTCGCCTCGCGGCTGCTGCTGCGTTCCTTCGACATGGTCAGCACTCCCGTGCTTGAGGGGTCACCGGCCCAGAGTACTCCCTCGGGGTGGGGTGGGGTGGGGTGGGCTGGCCGGTGGCGGGAGACCTGCGCCATACTCCGCGTATGCCGGCCGTCCTGGTTCCAGGTCTACGACTGACCGCCGCCCTTGCCGGGGTGGCAACGCTGCTGGCCGCATTGCCGGTGGTTGGCGCCGGGGAGCCCGAGCTGACCGAACTCCTCGGCCTCTATGCCGGGAGCTACCTGTCGACGTCCGACGAAGGTGCCCGCGAGTCGCGGCCGATTCTGCTGCGTGTGGTGCCGGTGCAGCCGCCACCGGGCTATGACCGTGCGCTGTACTCGGAAATGCGCCACGACGGGCCGGGGGGCGATCTCTACCGCCAGAACCTGCTGGTCTTCGACGCGACGCCTGGCCAGCAGGGCTACACGATGACCGCGCTGAACTTCGCCGACAAGGAGGCCGCGACGGGACTGATCGACGATCCCACCCTGCTGGTCACCGCCCGCCTCAGCACCACGCCGGGTCTCGGACCCGGCTGCGCGATGCAGTTCACCCGCCAGGGTGAGGGTTTCTTCGGCCGTATCGATCAGGCCAGCTGCGTGATCACCAGCCGCAACGGGGAAACGCGCCACATCGAGGCAGAGACCTTCCTGCGGGAGGACGCCATCGAACAGCTGGAGCGGGGCTATACGCCGGACGGCAAGCTGCTGTTCGGCAATCCGGATGGGGTTCGCTACGTCTGGCCCCGGCAGCCATGAAGCCGCTGAAACACGAACACGAGCTCTTCAAGGCCGGCCTCGCCGCGGCGATGAAGTATGCCGAGGACCGCGGCGCGGTGGTCTTCGAGAAGACGGACTCCGCCAGCGAAAAGCTGCTCTACGTCTACCGCCTGCTGGTGCACGACAAGAAGATCACCCCGCTGCCCGAGGAGCAGGTGGCGGAGAAGGCCCTGCGCCACCGCATTGCCATGTGGTATGCCCACCAGCTGCCCAAAGATCACCCGCTGCTCAACTAGCTCCGCTCGGCTTACTTCTGCTCCATCCGCCGCCGTACCAGGTCGCCGATCGGCACCCGGGCACTGGCGAAATCCTCGTGGTGATTGCTGGTGGCGGCGGGAAACCCGGGACAGATAACAGGGATCCGCCCGGATGCTCAGTCAGCTGTCACCCAGGGATTGACCACTCTCAAGCCAAGACTCGCAAAATCCCCGACGTTGTGCGTGGCGAGGCTCGCGTTGGCAGCCGCGGCAATAGCCGCGATCTGGGCGTCGAAGGACAGCACGCGACCAGGAAAGTCGTCGTCGAACATCTGTGTGGCCAGCACTTCCAGGCCCGCACAGACGTGTCCGGAACCGGACGCATCAGTTCCGAGAGGACGTTGGTGTCGAGAATGATCAGCGGGAACGGCGCGAAGCAGGTGCCTGGTCTGCTCATCGACGCCGCGAATGGTGATATTGGCCAGGGTCGTGAACCTCGTGAGTGCTAGCAATGAATGCAGTGTGAGCACTGAGATCCGGACGTCAATACGCCAGTCCCGTCTTTTTTGAGTTGATTACTTGCGCTTGCCCCTGAGCTTCTGCGCGGCCCGGTAGCGGGCGGCGGCTTCGACCAGCTGCTGCTGGGCGTGGGCCAGGTCCTCCCTGGTGCCGGCGCCCTTGAGGGCTTCTTCGGCGCGGCGGCGGGCATCATCCGCCGCGGATTCGTCCAGCTGCTCGGCGCGCAGCGCGGTATCCGCCAGCACGGTGACCTGGCCCGGCTGCACTTCGAGAATGCCGCCGGTGACGTAGAAGTACAGCTCTTCCTCGCCGTCCCGCTGCACCCGCAGGTCACCGGGGCGCAGCGTGGTCATGAGTGGTGCGTGCCGGGGCGCGATGCCGACGTCACCCATCCGGGCGGGAGCGATGACCAGACTGGCGTCACCGGCCCAGATGTGGCCTTCAGCACTGACGATGTCTACCCGGATGGTGGCCATTACTGCAGCGTCTTGGCCTTGGCGACGGCCTCTTCGATGGTGCCGACCATGTAGAAGGCCTGCTCCGGCAGGCTGTCGTACTCACCGGCAACAATGCCCTTGAAGGCCCGGATCGTGTCCTTCAGGGACACATACTTGCCTTCCTGGCCAGTGAAGCCCTGGGCCACGAAGAAGGGCTGGGACAGGAAGCGCTGGATCTTGCGGGCCCGGGTTACGGTCTGCTTGTCCTCTTCGGACAGCTCGTCCATGCCGAGGATGGCGATGATGTCCTGCAGCTCCTTGTAGCGCTGGAGCACCGCCTGCACCGAGCGGGCTGTGTCGTAGTGGTCCTGCCCGATCACGTTGGGATCCAGCTGCCGGCTGGTCGAATCCAGCGGGTCCACCGCCGGATAGATGCCGAGCTCGGCAATGTTCCGGGAGAGTACCAGCGTCGCATCCAGGTGGGCGAAGGTGGTGGCCGGCGACGGGTCGGTGAGATCGTCGGCCGGCACGTAGATGGCCTGGAAGGACGTGATCGAGCCGTTCTTGGTCGAGGTGATGCGTTCCTGCATCGCGCCCATGTCG